>NZ_KV815639.1:0-128664 GCF_001814295.1 Streptococcus sp. HMSC067A03
AGGGCGATAAAGGTGATAAGGGTGACGCAGGTAAAGATGGTAAAGATGGCAATACACATCAAGGCGGTAAGTCTAATCCAGATGGTAATACACATCAAACTGACCAGAATAGCCAAAACGGAAATAATAATCAGGTCGGAAACAAGAAATCAAATACATTTGCCTCTGTTCAAAATTCAGTGGCTCCAACTAATTTGGGTTACAGATCAAAAGTTCCGTTTTCAAATGTTCAATCAGTGGGATCTAAGTTTACCTCTGTTGGAACTGCGAATACTAAATTACCAAAAACAGGCACTAAAGAATTTCCATTCTTGCCTTTAATAGGCTTAGTCGGTCTAGCGTCTTCAGCTACTTTAATTGGTAAGTCATGGAAGAGAAAGGAAGAATAAAATGTAAATGTATTGTTAAGTTATCTCCTTTAGAAATGGGATGGGAATACTCCCATCTCATTTTCTTTTATAAATAGACAGGGTAAGGGTGTTCTATTGTATAAGATTTTAGAATTATAAAAGTATAAATTCTATTTTCAAATGGTCACTCGGAAATTTTAAAATTTACCTCTGTTAGTTTAACTATCTTAACTACCATGATTGGCAACTATGGAAAAGAATGACTCTATGTATTGATAGTTTTTTAGTGAGTGGGATAAAAACATTTTTGTTCAGCTCACTCATTTTTATAAAAATAGGAAGTAGTGATTTAACTATCTCTTACTAAAAGATGAAAAGTAGGTACCTTTTAAGAGTAGTTTTTTCATTGTTATGGAGAGGTTTTGGAAGTGGAAAATGTTGATATCATGTTAAAAAAGATTGAACTAATTATCGAATTACTGCGTGCTAAGAAAATCTCAGCTTACAGAATGTGTAAAGAAACGAATTACTTAGTTTCTCAAACTAGCTTATTTTATCTTAGAGATGGTAAAGTAAAGGTACAGAGTATTAAATTTACAACAGCGCAGGCCTTATTAGAATGGTTTGATGCAAATTATGATAGATATAAATAATATAATAATAGTTCAAACTAGTATTTAAATCGTGGTTCAAAAATTGATAAACAGTAATTATAGAAAAACAATTACTTACAGGTTGGTTAAGCTTGAAAGCCAAGTTTTAAAGTCTGATGTTAATTGTTGAGGCGATAAAAAGTGAGGGACAATTATCGCTCTCCATCCCCTATTAAGATTTGTCTTAGTAGGGGTTTTTGTTTTCTTGAGAATTCCCTTTATTCATGATAAAATAAAAAAGATAATGCTAGTACTTGGAGAGAAAATGAACTATTATAATGTTGGAAAGATTGTGAATACGCAAGGTTTGCAAGGTGAAATGCGTGTACTATCGGTGACGGATTTTGCAGAGGAACGTTTTAAAAAGGGAAGTATGTTGGCCCTTTTTGATAAGAAAGATAATTTTGTCATGAATGTGGAAATTGCTAGTCATCGTAAGATGAAAAATTTTGATATTATCAAATTCAAAGGAATGTACCATATCAATGACATTGAGAAATATCGTGATTTTACTTTGAAAGTGGCTGAAGAAGATTTATTGGATTTAGATGAGGGCGAATTTTACTATCATGAAATTATTGGCTTGAATGTTTATGAACAGGATATTTTGATTGGAACAATTAAAGAAATTTTGCAGCCCGGTGCTAATGATGTCTGGGTGGTAAAGCGCAAAGGCAAGCGTGATTTACTGTTGCCTTATATTCCGCCTGTTGTATTGAATATTGATCTTGAAAATAGTCGAGTAGATGTGGAAATTCCGGAAGGACTGGACGATGAAGATTGATATTTTGACCCTATTTCCGGAGATGTTTGCCCCTTTAGAGCATTCAATAGTTGGCAAGGCGCGCGAAAAAGGATTACTAGAGATTCACTATCATAATTTTCGAGAAAATGCAGAGAAATCGAGACACGTTGATGACGAGCCTTATGGGGGCGGTCAGGGAATGCTGCTCAGAGCGCAACCAATTTTTGATGCTTATGATGCGATTGAAAAAAAGCAGCCACGAGTCGTTTTGTTGGATCCTGCTGGTCGAACATTTAATCAAGCCTATGCGGAAGAACTTTCTCAAGAAGAAGAATTAATCTTTATCTGCGGGCATTATGAAGGTTATGATGAGCGGATTAAAAGTTTGGTGACAGACGAGGTCTCTCTTGGAGATTATGTTTTGACCGGTGGAGAGTTGGCTGCTATGACGATGATCGATGCAACGGTACGACTGATTCCTGAAGTTCTTGGTAAGGAAGTTAGTCATACTGATGACAGTTTTTCATCAGGTCTTTTAGAATATCCTCAATATACGCGCCCTTATGAGTTTCGTGGAATGGTTGTGCCAGATATTTTGATGAGCGGTCATCATGAGAATATTCGAAAATGGCGTCTGTATGAGAGTTTGAAAAAGACTTATGAACGTCGTCCAGATTTATTAGAAAAATATGAATTAACAGCCGAAGAAGAAGGAATGCTAGAAGAGATTCATAGAGAAAAGAGCAATGATATAAAAGATTAAAAGTTTTCTAATTTAGAGGGCTTTTTCTTATTGTTAAAAAAATAGATAAAAAATTCTTGACAGTTAATTTCTATCGTGGTATCATATTAACCGGTTAATAAACTGGTTAAGGAGTAGTTTATGAAATTAAAGAAATATTTATTTTCTATTTTTGTGGTAGGATTGACTTTGTTGTTGACAGCGTGTGGAACAAGTCCAAAAAAACAGAGTAAAGGTCTGAAAATTGTAACAAGTTTTTATCCGATTTATGCTATGGTCAAAGAAGTATCAGGCGATTTAAATGATGTTCGGATGATTCAATCAAGTAGCGGTATTCATTCCTTTGAACCATCAGCCAACGATGTAGCAGCTATCTATGATGCAGATGTCTTTGTTTATCATTCTCATACGTTAGAATCTTGGGCTGGAAGTTTAGATCCGAGTTTGAAAAAATCTAAAGTGAAGGTACTTGAAGCTTCAGAAGGGATGAAGCTGGAGCGTGTGCCGGGATTAGAAGATGTAGCTGCTGGTGAAGGAGTGGATGAAAAGACTCTTTACGATCCACACACGTGGTTAGACCCAGAAAAAGTGGCAGAAGAAGCACAGATTATCGCTGATAAACTTTCGAAGATTGATAGTAAAAATAAAGAAACCTATCAAAAAAACGCGAAAGAGCTGGCAGGTAAGGCAAAAGAATTGACTAAAAAATATCAACCGATTTTCAAAGCTGCAAGGCAAAAAACATTTGTGACTCAGCATACTGCCTTTTCTTATTTGGCGAAGCGATTTGGATTGAGGCAGTTGGGGATTGCCGGGATTTCTCCAGAGCAGGAACCAAGTCCGCGCCAATTGACGGAAATTGAAGAATTTGTCAAAACTTATAAAGTTAAAACCATTTTTGTGGAAAGTAATGCTTCATCAAAAGTTGCGAAAACTTTGGTCAAATCTACAGGCGTTAAACTAAAACAATTAAACCCTTTGGAAGCTGATCCGCAAAATAATCATACTTATCTTGAAAATCTAGAAGCCAATCTAGCGACATTGGCAAAAGAATTGAAAAAATGAGGAGAATCATGAAGAAAAAATATCTTATCGGTTCTGTTGCAGTTGTTGTCCTAAGTTTGTGTAGCTATGAGCTGGGGCGTCATCAGACAGTATCTAGCAAGGAAAATAACCGTGTTGCTTATGTAAATGGAAAATCTAAAGCAAACAAGGGCAAGCAAGCAGAGAATTTGTCGCCTGATGAAGTGAGCGCAAAAGAAGGAATCAATGCGGAACAGATTGTTGTCAAAATTACAGACCAAGGTTACGTAACTTCTCACGGTGATCATTATCATTATTATAATGGGAAAGTCCCTTATGATGCGATTATCAGTGAAGAGCTGATTATGCGAGATCCAAACTATACCTTGCAGCAGTCTGATATTATCAACGAAGTGAAAGATGGCTACATTATCAAGGTAAATGGAAAATATTATCTTT
Source organism: Streptococcus sp. HMSC067A03 (assembly GCF_001814295.1). Lineage (NCBI taxonomy): Bacteria > Bacillati > Bacillota > Bacilli > Lactobacillales > Streptococcaceae > Streptococcus > Streptococcus sp. HMSC067A03. The sequence continues at coordinate 3,973 of NZ_KV815639.1, forward strand.
ACTTGAAAGATCCAAATCATACCAGTAATGTTCGTACAAAAGAAGAAATTGCTCGCCAAAGGGCAGAGTATAGCGGCAAAGGCCATAAGGGAGCGAAAGGTGGTGCTGTAACAACAGCTGTCAAAGAAGCTCGTGCGCAAGGTCGTTATACGACGGATGACGGCTATGTTTTCAATCCGACAGATGTGATAGAAGATACTGGAGATGGCTTCATCGTACCGCATGGTAATCATTTCCATTATATTCCAAAGAAAGATTTGTCTCCTAGTGAATTAGCTGCTGCTCAGAGCTATTGGGACAACAAACACAAACCTGGCGGTACGACATCAACTCCGAGTCCAAGTCCAACGCCATCAAGACCATCAAATGGCGGAACTACACTACCTTCTATCCATTACCAACCATCAACGCCGGGAACACAGACTCATCAGGGCAATAATCATCATGCGCAGCCATCACAACCAAGTCATCAGAATACTCCATCTGCTCATCAAGAAATCATCAATCTGTTAAAACAACTGTACTTGATGCCGTTAAACCAACGTCATGTGGAATCTGATGGTTTGATATTTGACCCGGCACAGATTACTAAAAAATCTTCTAGTGGGGTGGCAGTGCCACATGGTAATCATTATCATTTCATTTACTATAGTCAAATGTCGCCACTAGAAGAAAAAATTTCGCGGATGATTGTTCCTGGTACGGACTATTCAGAAGCGAAAAAGCTAGCTGGTCAAAGTAATCAACAGACAAACCCAAGTAAACCGAACCAAGATACGGGCAAGGACCAAACACAGCCAAACAAACCTAATGATGGCAAGCAAACTGAGCCAAGCAAAGAGCCTGAAAAGCCAAAAGAAGAACCATCTGAGACAGAAGTGACGGATGAACAGATTCAAACCTTTATCAATAAGGCTGAAAGTTTGATGAGTAAGGTGACAAATGCTAGTCAAAAGGCAAACTTTGAAGAGCAACTCGCTGGTATCAAATCTGGCTTCACTCTTGGAACAGAAGAAAAAGCAACAGTGCTTCAAAAAGTGAAAGATTTGTTGTCTGAAATCGTCAAGGCGGTTGATCCGGAAACACAAGCGGGACTGACAAAGAAAAATGCTGAAATCGTTGCTGCTTTCAAGAAAGTCTTAACACCAATTCGTCAAACGCTTGAAATCAAAGGGGATAAAGCACAACTGGCAATGGTTGAAAACCTCATGCAACAGGCTGCCAATCCGAATGTGGATAAGCTTGCCTTATTGGATAAGGTTTTGAAATTGTCAAGTGAGGTACAGCACCCTGAACGCGCAGGCAAAGCAAATTCGCAAATTGCTTATACGGCTGATGAAGTAGCATTAGCTAAAGCTGCAGGTCGTTATGCAACATCAGACGGCTATATCTTTGATCCACATGATGTGATTAAAGATGAAGGAGATGGCTATACTGCTCCACACATGACACACAGCCACTATATTCCTAAGAATGATTTGTCAGAATCTGAGCGTAAAGCGACGGAAGAGTATCTGAAAACGAAAACTCCGAAAAAGAAAGAGGAGAAGCCAAGTACGGATCCAAAACAACCTCAAAAAGAGACTGCACAAGCAATCTATGAGCGTGTGACACCGGCTAAAAAGGTACCTGTTGAGGTAATGCCATATAATACAGCTTATGTCGTTGATTATAAAAATGGTCAATTGATTATTCCGCATTATGACCATTATCATAATGTCTCTCTTTCTTGGTTTGATCAAGGACTTTACAAAGCACCTGACGGCTACAGCATGGAAGATTTCCTTGCGACCGTGAAATATTACGTCACTCATCCAGAAGACCGTCCGCATTCTGACAATGGTTTTGGTAATTCTAGTCAGCATGGTAAGAAAAATCAATCATCCGATAGTGACAAGAACTATGCACCAAATGAAGAGTCAAAAGAGAACGAAGGCAAGTCTGCAAATAAAGAATCGGATGCTCAAAAGGAAAAATCTGAGGAAACAGAAGAGCAGCCAACTGTTGATCCTGAAGAAGCGGCAGAAGAAGCAAGAGCAAAAAGCTACGGTTTATCAGTACAAGAATTTAAAAAGAAACTGATTAAAATTGCTTTCAAATATAATGTTAGCTTAGAAAATCTCAGCTATCAACCAGCCAATAAAACAGTTAGCTTTACAGATGCTTCAGGTACAACAAAAGTTGTCAATATCCTCACAGCTGAAGTGGTTTCTTAATATGCACCCCTCAAGAGTTGAAAACTTGTTTTTCAGCTCTTTTGCTTATTCCATGTTTATAGAGGGAGATTTTGTCGTGTCCGCTGGGCAGCTAGGATAAATTAAAAGCGATTCATTCCGTCCGAGGGTCAGCTTGTTTCAACTAAAAGTAGTTCGCTCCGTCCGAGGGTCGGATTGCCTCAAGTAAAAGTAGTTCGCTCCATCCGAGGGTCGGATTACTTTAACTAAAAGTGGTTCGCTCTATCCGAGGGTCGGATTGCTTCAACTAAAAGTGGTTCGCTCTATCCGAGGGTCGGACGATCTTCTATAAATTGACAAATCTATCATTTTTGAGGAATTACTTTACTGGTGGTATAATAGGTCATAGAGAAAGAAAAAAGGGATACACGCAATGAAAGATAGACCAGATTTTACAACGATGAAAACCTATCAAGAGTTTTCACAATATTATTGGTATCGTACAGAATTAGCAGATATTTGTAAACAATTGGGATTGGAGTATTCAGGTATCAAAACAGAGCTAGAAGAGGAAATCAAACAGTATTTTGCAGGGAATGTTGTTCAGAAGAAAGTTCCTTTAAAAACCAAGAAAAAGCAAGGCATAGAGCTTACTTTAGACACTCCCTTGTTATCCTGTGGTTTTGCCTTTAATACCCGCTTTCGGGAGTTTTTCGCCCAGCAGACAGGTGTTAGTTCATTCAAGTTTACAGCGGACATGGCGGCAGCTTGGCGGAAGGTAAAAGCAGAAAAGGATGTCGAGTTTACACTGCGAGATATGTTAGCAATTTATCAAGGTCAATCAACTTACGCTAAGTATGACAATACCAGCTGTCAATGGAATCAATTTGTCAAAGATTTCTGTGCTGATAAAAATAATGCTACTTTCCAACAAAAACTTAAAGTTGCAGCTATTCTTTGGCAGAAAGTGAAACATTCAACTGCTTCTAAAGTCTATCACCAGCAGCTAGTAAAGAACTATTGGGATGATATTTTTATGTATCTGAAAGGGAAATAGGAGGTAGTACTTGTCCATTTGCGAAAAAACAGTCACGAGACTGTTTTTTTGGTATAATAGAGAGTATGAATCAATCAGAAAAAATTTCAAATTATCAATTACTTTTAGCACAGCTTGAAGCATTACTTGAGGGTGAAAGCAATGCTTTAGCTAATCTGTCAAACAGCTCTGCTTTGCTAAATCAAACCTTGCCACATTCCGTTTTTACCGGCTTTTATCTTTATGACGGAAATGAGTTGGTTTTAGGACCTTTTCAAGGTGGTGTATCCTGTGTGCACATTGCGCTAGGAAAAGGAGTCTGCGGAGAAGCTGCCGCCAAACGGCAGACGGTGATCGTTGAAGATGTTACTCAGTATGGTAACTACATTTCTTGTGATAGCAGGGCACGTAGTGAGATTGTGGTGCCTATGGTAAAGGATGGTCGCTTAGTAGGAGTTTTAGATTTGGATTCTCATCTGCTGGGGGACTATGATGAGATTGATCGGGAATATTTAGAAAATTTTGTAGCCGTCTTGCTAGAGAAAACAAATTGGAATTTTGAGATGTTTGGAGACAAAGCCTAATGTATCAAGCTTTATATCGGAAATACAGAAGTCAAACTTTCGGTCAGTTAGTTGGGCAGAAAGTTGTAGCAACAACTTTACGGCAGGCAGTTGAACAGGATAAAATCAGCCATGCTTATCTCTTTTCAGGTCCTAGAGGAACAGGAAAGACCAGCGTAGCCAAGATTTTTGCCAAAGCTATGAATTGCCCTCATCGAAAGAATGGTGAACCTTGTAATGAGTGCTATATTTGTCAAGCTATAACAGAAGGAAGCCTAGAGGATGTTATTGAGATTGATGCGGCTTCCAATAATGGTGTGGATGAAATCCGAGATATTCGAGACAAATCTACTTATGCTCCTAGTCTAGCAAAACATAAAGTTTATATCATTGACGAGGTTCATATGCTCTCAACTGGAGCTTTTAACGCTCTTCTCAAGACTTTGGAAGAACCGACAGAAAACGTGGTCTTTATCTTAGCAACGACAGAATTGCACAAGATACCAGCTACTATTCTGTCACGGGTGCAACGCTTTGAGTTCAAGTCAATTAAGACCAAGGATATTGTTGCTCATATTGAATGGATTTTGCAGCAGGAAAATATTGGATTTGAAAATGATGCGGTGCAGATTATCGCTAGGCGAGCAGAAGGTGGGATGCGGGATGCCTTATCTATCTTGGATCAAGCTCTCAGTCTCACTCAAGACAATCAGTTGACAACAGCTATTTCAGAAGAAATTACTGGCTCTATTAGTCTAGGTGCATTGGATGCTTATGTGACAGCTGTGTTGATGCATGATACATCAGCAGCATTAGAAAACCTTGATGTGATTTTTGATAGTGGCAAAAATATGGCTCGTTTTGTCACTGACCTGTTACAATATCTTAGAGATTTGCTTATTGTTAAAACGGGTGGTGAAAATACCCATATAAGTGAAATCTTTTTAGGTAATCTCAATACACCACAAGAAAGATTGTTTGAGCTGATTGAGATTGCAACGAAAAGCCTTTCGGAAATTAAGAATAGCTTGCAACCCAAGATCTACACAGAAATGATGACCATTCGACTGGCAGAAGGGCAAGAAAAAGCAGAATTACCATCCAATCTAGTAAGCGAGATAGAAACACTAAAAGATGAAATTAGCCAGCTTAAGGGTCAATTGGCAAGTTTACAGCCAAGTTCCACTTTTAGTCAGTCAACACAAACAACCCGTTCAGTCAAATCAAGCAAGGGTTATCGCGTGGATCGACAGAAAGTAAATGCCATTCTGCAAGAGGCAGTTGAAAATCCTAGTCTGGCTCGGAGTAATTTAACTAAGTTGCAAAATGCTTGGGGAGAAATTATCGAAAGTTTAGCTGGTGCAGATAAGGCACTTTTAGTTGGTTCGCAACCTGTTGCGGCTAATGAGAATCACGCAATTCTCGCATTTGAGTCGAGCTTTAATGCAGAACAAACCATGAAACGGGAAAATCTCAATACAATGTTTGGGAATTTACTCAGCAATGTGGCTGGATTTTCTCCGGATATCTTAGCTATTTCGATGACCGACTGGACAGAGATTCGGGCTGAATTTTCCGCTAAGGCGCGTGGAGAAAATGTCAATCCAACAGAAGAGACAAAGGAAATCATCATTCCAGAAGGTTTTGCTTTCTTAACAGAAAAAATTAGCATTCAAGAGGACTGAATTTAGATTTTTCTATTTTTTCATGCTATAATAGAATTATGACAAGACAACAATTTCTTACAACAGCTTTTTTCACAGCAATTGAAACCTATTTTTTTAACGAAGCAATGATGTCAGGACACTATTTATTTGCTGTTTTTTGGGCATTTCTAGTCATTCGCAATTTACAAGTGAGCTACGTCATGGGAAAAATAGTAGACGAAATCGATAAACATATCAAACGAAAAAAATAAAAAGAAAGGTTGAGGCAAAATTCCTTGACCTTTTTTCTTCTGTTTGATTTAAAAAAATCTGCACATGGTAGAATAAAAGGAATTGATTTTGTGCTGAAAAAAAGAAGGGAATAAGTTGATTTTTACTCAACTTATTCCCTTCTTTTCTTTACCAACTTGTTAAAGAAATTTCACCACTATTTAGCCACATTTCTTGGCCTGTATCTAATTGAACTAATAGTTGGCCATTATCTGATATTTCTTTGGCAACTCCTTTGTATTCTTTGTCATTCTGGCAAAAAGTGATTGTCCGACCTAAGATAAGAGAATGCTGTTTGTAAAGGTAAATCAGCTCGTCTGGATCACAATCATAAAAATCTTTCCAAATTTCAGCAATGAGTTCATTGCGCGTGATAGGTTGCTTTTCGTGGAAGAGAGAGTTAGCTTTATTTTTTAACTCTTTAGGAAAATTAGAGATTGCGAAATTGATACCCACTCCAATAATCACATCAGTGACTAAGCCGGTTTCGACAGAAGTAATAGCTTCAGTTAAAATGCCGGCTATTTTCTTGCCTTTGTAATAAATGTCATTCACCCATTTAATTTCCATCTCCATTAAAGTGAGCTCTTTGATGGCCTTGTAAATGGCTCCAGCAGTCAAGACAGTGTAGGCGGGAATTTGTGGAAAAGGCAGATTGGGCTTCAAGTGAAGCGTCATATAAATTCCTCCTTGTTCTGGAGCAAAATAACTTCTGCCAAAGCGTCCACGACCAGCTGTCTGAGAAGAAGCAAGATAGAGCGTATTGGCAGGCTTACCAGTTTCAATACCAGCTTTGGCATCCAACTGAGTGGATTTGCAGTTTGGATTGAAGGAAACTTGGATGGGAGCAGCTTCTTCTATTTTTTTAGTAATCAGTAAGTCACCAGAGATAAGTTTATAACCTTTATTTTTTATGGATTCAATACGAATCCCTTCTTTTTCCAAACGCTGAATAGCTTTCCAGATAGAAGTACGTGAAATCCCTAACTTTTGTGCTAATTTTTCACCACTGACATAGTCAGACTCTTGACTAAGAATGTCAAATAAAATTTCGTATGTTTTCATGTCTATAAGCTGCTCTTTCTTAGGGTTAGTTTGGTGGCGAGTGTTACCATACGTGGAATGGTTGAGCTAGGATGTTGAAATTTCTCATGCAGCAGTTGTAGTCCTTGTCTGCCCATTTCCTCTGTAAAGACAGTAACCGTGCTGAGTGGTGGATAGACGTACTTGGCAATAGATGTATCATTAAAAGCAATTACATTAACACGATCTGGCACAGGAATATCTGCTTCTTGCAGTGCTCGAAGTGCACCCACAGCTAAAGCATCACTTGCTATGAAAAATGCAGTCGGAAGTTGTTTGCCTAAATTTTCAATCAATTCTTTCATCATAGAATAACCTGATTCAGATGAAAAGTTTCCTATTTTGACATATTTTTCTTGATAGAGTTGTTTTTTAGTTAGGTAATTTTTAAATGCTAGCAAGCGTGGATCGGATAGAGTAGTGGTTTTATCAGAAGTTTGTTCTTGACCAATCAGCAGTCCAATTTGTTGGTGTTGCTTTTCTAAAAAGTGATTAAGAACAGCTATAACAGAATTTTCAAAGTCAGCCATCACACAGCTATGTCCATAGGCAAGCGTATTGATATCAATAAAGACAAGTTTATCTGTGTAGAGTTCTAGTTCTTTAATTTTTTGAGTGCTAAATTTTCCAATCGCGATGATGCCGTCAACTTGATCGAGATGATTTAATTCTTCATTATTGAAAAAGCGCATAACATCATAGGCCAATTCTTGAGCTTTTTTCTCTACTCCAATACGGATGGCATAATAGTAGAGGTCATCTAGTTCTTCCTCTTCGGTGTACCATTCTACAATCGCAATTCTACGACTGTGGGAATTGCGATTGCTTCCTCGTTTTATTTTTTTATAATGTAGTTCTTCTGCAATGTCAAATATTTTTTGGCGTGTCTCATCACTGACAGACATGGATTGGTCGTGATTTAAAACGCGTGACACAGTTGCTGGAGAGACACCAGCTATGTTTGCTATATCTTTAATGGTTGCCATTATTTTTCCTATTCTCTCTAACGAATAAGTATATTATACCTTAAAAATTAGTAAAATACAAAAAATATTTAGTAAAAACCTAGAAGCTTTTGTTATCGAATTTTATCTTTAAAGACCTTTAAATATCAGTAATTAAATTTGGTAAAATTTTACTAAAATACTTGAAGTTTTACTAATGATGTTTTATAATAAAGATACTAAAACGGTTACAAAACTATACAAAAAGGAGATCTCTTATGTCAACTACTATGTCTATTCAACAATTGCGTTCAGATTTTGCAACAGTTTTTGGAGCAGAAGCAGAGCACACATTTTTTTCACCAGGCCGCATTAACCTAATTGGTGAACATACAGACTACAATGGTGGTCACGTCTTTCCTGCGGCTATTTCACTAGGAACTTACGGAGCGGCGCGCAAACGTGACGATAAGACACTTCGTTTTTATTCTGCGAACTTTGAAGACCAAGGGATTATTGAGGTGCCTTTAGAAAATCTTCGTTTTGAAAAAACGCATAATTGGACAAATTATCCAAAAGGGGTACTTCATTTCTTACAAAAGGCAGGGCATGTCATTGATAAAGGAATGGATATCTATGTCTCTGGAAATATTCCAAATGGTTCAGGCCTCTCTTCGTCAGCTTCATTGGAACTATTGACAGGAATTATTGTAGAGAAACTGTTTGATTTAAAATTAGACCGTTTAGATTTAGTAAAAATCGGTAAACAAACGGAAAATGAATTTATTGGTGTGAATTCAGGAATCATGGATCAGTTTGCTATTGGCATGGGAGCAGATCAACGAGCGATTTATCTGGATACCAATACACTTGAATATGATTTAGTACCGCTTGAACTTAAGGATAATGTGGTTGTTATCATGAATACAAATAAGCGCCGTGAACTTGCAGACTCTAAATACAATGAACGCCGTGCTGAGTGTGAAAAAGCTGTTGAAGAACTTAACCGTAAGCTGTCTATTGCAACCTTAGGCAAGTTGGATGAGTGGTCCTTTGACGAGTATAGCTATCTGATAGAGGACGAAAATCGTCTCAAACGGGCTCGTCATGCCGTATTGGAAAATCAACGTACTTTGAAAGCGCGGGCAGCTTTGCAAGCAGGCGATCTTGACAAGTTTGGTCGTCTGATGAATGCTTCTCATGTTTCGTTAGAGCATGACTATGAAGTGACTGGTTTGGAGTTGGATACGTTGGTTCACACGGCCTGGGAACAAGAAGGGGTTTTGGGGGCTCGAATGACTGGAGCTGGCTTCGGTGGTTGTGCCATTGCTTTAGTTCGTAAGGATGCAGTGGATGCATTCAAAGAAAATGTCGATCACAAGTATCAAGAAGTTATCGGCTATGCACCTAGCTTCTACATCGCAGAAGTAGCCGGCGGTAGCTGTCTATTGGATTAAGTAATGTGTTACGTACTAGCAAAGAGAGGCCGATGAGGATTTCAGCCTTTTCTATGAAAGAAAGGAAAAATAATGGCAGGAAATTTACTAGATGACTTTGTAACAGAGGTCATAGCAAATAGTTCTTTTACAGAAATGGATCGAACCTATTTGATAAATCGTGTCATGGCTCTAATTGGGGAAGAGGCTGAGAAACAGAAAACATCAGCAAGTGGTTTAATTGATCTCAAAGATGATTTACTAAAAATTGCTTTAGCAACTGGGAATGTTGGTTCGACTCATGCAGAACAGGATATTCTTGGGGCAAAGTTGATGGATTTAGTCACCCCAGCTCCTAGTCAGCTAAATCAGCAATTTTGGCAGACCTACGAACAAACTCCTGAGCAGGCCATTGCTAATTTTTATGAGCTCAGCAAGTGCAACGATTATATTAAATTGAAAGCCATTGCTAAAAATATTGCCTATCAAACAGCTACTGAATATGGCGATTTGGAGATTACCATCAATCTTTCTAAACCAGAAAAAGATCCCAAAGAGATTGCAGCAGCTAAGAAGGCCAAAACGAGCCATTATCCAGCCTGTCAGCTTTGTTTTGAAAATGAAGGGTATCAAGGTCGACTAGATCATCCAGCACGATCTAATCATAGAATTATCCGTTTTGACTTAGTCGGACAAGAATGGGGCTTTCAGTATTCGCCCTATGCTTATTTTAATGAGCATTGCATTTTTTTAGATAGCAAGCATACTCCTATGACTATCAGTCGTGCTACTTTTGAGCGCCTTTTGGACATTGTAGAAATTTTTCCGAGCTATTTTGCGGGTTCTAATGCTGACCTTCCTATCGTGGGAGGATCTATTCTCACACATGATCATTATCAAGGGGGAAGGCATACTTTTCCTATGGAAAAAGCAAATCTGGACAAAGTTATCACCTTTGTAGGATTTGAAACTGTAGAAGCTGGTATTGTCAACTGGCCCATGTCGGTTTTGCGGTTGAAATCAACTGATAAAGCTGCATTGATAGAGTTGTCGGATACGATTTTACAGAAATGGCGTGCATACTCTGATCCGACTGTTCAGATTTTAGCTGAGTCAAATGGTGAACAACATCACACTATTACTCCTATTGCTCGGCGAAAAAAGGGTAAGTTTGAATTAGATTTGGTTCTTCGAGATAATCAAACATCCAAAGAGCATCCGGATGGTATTTATCATCCTCATCAAGATGTTCAGCATATCAAGAAAGAAAACATTGGTTTGATTGAGGTCATGGGCTTAGCGATTCTTCCACCTCGTTTGAAAAATGAATTAAAAGAAGTTGAAGAATTTCTTTTGGGACAAAGAGAAGAAGTGGCTCCTTATCATCAGGCATGGGCTGACCAGTTAAAAGCTCATCATCCCGATGCAACACTAGAATCAGCGCAAACAATCGTGCGCGCTTCAGTCGGTCGGATTTTTAAACGCGTCTTGGAAGATGCGGGTGTTTACAAGCGAACAAAAGAGGGGCAAGCGGCTTTTATGCGCTTCATTGAGTCTATAGGTCTTGTAAAATAATGCTCATTTTATGATAAAATATAAAAATTTAGGGTGAATTGGCTTATGTTAAGATAATGATAGAAACAACTTGAAAACAGTCTTTGACAATATTGAGAGTTACAATGTTTGATACTAAAATCCAGTAGGAAGTTTGCTGGATTTTTCTTTGCGGAAATTTGCAATTGAAATGCATTCTTTTCAGCTAGCATTTGAAAAACTCTCATCTTCATGTTACAATTAAGAGAGCAAATTAAATACATAGAGGTAATATTGTGGCTTTTGGTGATAATGGACAACGGAAAAAAACAGGATTCGAAAAATTGACTTTGATTGTAGTTGTTATCATGTTGTTGGTAACTGTTGGAGCGATCTTTGCAAGTGCGCTTGGTGCTCTGAGTAATTTCTAGTCCTCGAACGCTTGAAAGAGCGTTTTTTTAAAGTGAAAATCGAGAAAAGAGAAAAATATGAGTATGTTTTTAGATACAGCTAAGATTAAAGTCAAGGCTGGAAATGGCGGTGATGGTATGGTAGCATTTCGCCGTGAAAAGTATGTCCCCAATGGCGGTCCTTGGGGTGGCGACGGCGGTCGTGGTGGCAACGTCATTTTTGTCGTAGATGAAGGGCTTCGTACCCTGATGGATTTTCGTTATAATCGTCATTTTAAAGCTCAGTCTGGTGAGAAAGGAATGACCAAAGGAATGCACGGTCGTGGTGCGGAAGATTTGATTGTTCATGTGCCGCAAGGGACGACGGTTCGTGATGCCGAAACAGGAAAAATTCTAACAGATTTGATTGAAAATGGTCAAAAATTTATCGTGGCGCACGGCGGTCGCGGCGGTCGCGGCAATATCCGCTTTGCAACACCTAAAAACCCAGCACCAGAAATTTCTGAAAATGGTGAACCAGGTCAAGAACGTGAGCTACAGTTGGAATTAAAAATTCTAGCAGATGTTGGTTTAGTTGGCTTCCCGTCTGTTGGGAAATCAACTCTGCTAAGTGTTATCACATCCGCTAAACCGAAAATTGGAGCGTATCATTTCACGACAATTGTACCTAATCTTGGAATGGTTCGAACGCAATCTGGTGAATCATTTGCTGTGGCAGATTTGCCTGGATTGATTGAAGGTGCAAGTCAAGGAGTGGGATTGGGGACACAGTTTCTTCGCCATATTGAACGAACGCGTGTCATCTTGCACGTCATTGATATGTCAGCTAGTGAAGGGCGTAATCCTTACGAAGATTATCTTGCAATTAATAAGGAATTGGAATCGTACAATCTTCGTTTGATGGAGCGTCCGCAGATTATTGTCGCTAATAAAATGGACATGCCTGATAGTGCAGAAAATTTGAAGACATTTAAGAAAAAATTAGCAGAAAATTATGATGAATTTGATGAATTGCCACAGATTTTCCCAATTTCAAGTTTGACCAAACAAGGATTATCAATGCTGTTAGATGCGACTGCAGAATTACTAGATAAAACTCCTGAATTTTTACTTTATGATGAGTCTGAAATGGAAGAGGAAGCTTATTATGGCTTTGATGAGGATGCTCCTGCCTTTGACATCTCACGTGATGACGATGCAGCTTGGGTACTTTCAGGTGATAAATTAGAAAAACTTTTTGTTATGACGAACTTTGACCGTGAGGAAGCAGTCATGAAATTTGCCCGTCAATTGCGTGGTATGGGTGTAGATGAAGCCTTGCGAGCTCGTGGCGCAAAAGATGGGGACCTAGTTCGTATCGGCAACTTTGAATTTGAATTTGTGGATTAGAAAGGAGTGATACTGTGGGTGATAAACCGATATCCTTTCGTGATGAAAATGGTAATTTTGTTTCTGCAGCAGATGTCTGGAATGAAGAAAAGCTCGAAAAACTTTTTAACAAACTCAATCCGAACCGAAAGTTTCGTTTGGAGCGTGAGAAATTAGCACAAAAGAAAAAAGAATAGGACTTGCTCATTTTTGAGCTAAGTCCTATTTTTCAGTTTGTAGCAATTTCATTCAATAAATCTTGTGCAGTTGTTGTTGGATTGACGCGAATACGGTTGAGGGTCAAAAGTCCGTCATTAAGAGAAGCCAGTCCGTTGTTGGTTGTCAATCCCATTTTATAACCAAGGCTTTCAGCAATCTGTGTCGTTGTTTGAGTATAACGCCCTGAAGGATATGCAACCGTTGTCGTATTTTGTGAAAGGTTATTGTCTAGGTATTGTTTGGAAGCTTGTAATTCTGTCGTTTGTGTCTCTGTACTTGCAAGGGATAAATCTGGATGGTTAACCGTATGATCTTCAAAAGACATTCCCTTTTTTTTCATTTCTTTGATTTGCTGCAGAGTTAGCATATCTTCGCGCCCATTTTCGACAAAGCCAGTAATGACATTGTTTGTTGCTTTCATTTGATATTTTTGAAGCAATGGAAAGGCGTTTGTATAGAAATCCCTCAGACTATCATCGAAAGTCAACCAAACGACTTTTTTATTTTCCGGAAGGACATTTTCAGTCAAAACTTTATATGCTTCTTCTGGAGTAAGAGTATAATAACCAGCATCTTTTAAGGCTTTTAAATGACTTTCAAATGTTTCTGGTGAGACAATTAAACCTGCATTTGCTGCTTCAGAAGGATCCATATTATGAATCGCATGATACATCAGAATAGGAAATTTAACCGGTTGATCCTGTTTCACCCATTTGATTTTAGTCTTTTTGTGACTAGAGTCCATTGTCTTTTTAGCTGTTGATTGTGAGGAAGAAGATTTATTTACTGTTGAACCAGCAGATTTTGTTTGGTTATTAGCGAGGTTTACTCCAGAGTGTTTCCACATGAATGTCCCTGCAATTACTAGAATGACCAATAAGATGAGACTAATAATAGTGCGCCGTTGTCTCCTTTTACGAATACGATTTCGTGCAGAACGATTACCAGAATGTTTTCCCATTGTAGAACTCCTTTGATTATTAAATCACTAATTTTATTGTATCATAATTCTTAGCGTCAGTTTATAAAATTTTAAAGAATAATTTATTATTTTTATAAAAAATATAAGAATTTGCTCAGTAGAAAAAAATAAGTTTATTTGCTATAATGAAAAACATAAAAATCGCAAGGAGTGCCTATGTCTATTAAAATTGCTTTACTTGGTTTTGGAACAGTTGCTAGTGGTGTTCCATTTTTATTAAAAGAAAATAATGAGAAGATTGTGCAAGCAGCTCATTCAGAAATTGAAATCACGAAAGTATTGGTGAAAGATATTGCTGAAAAAGAGCGCTTGTTAGCAGCTGGGAATCATTTTAATTTTGTTACGACAATTGACGAAATTTTAAATGATAAGGAAGTAAGTATTGTTGTTGAGTTGATGGGGCGTATCGAACCAGCAAAAAACTTTATTACACGTGCATTAGAGGCGGGTAAGCATGTTGTTACCGCAAATAAAGATTTGTTAGCAGTTCATGGTACGGAGTTGCTTGAAATTGCTAATAAAAATAAGGTGGCTCTTTACTATGAAGCAGCGGTAGCAGGAGGGATTCCGATTTTACGCACACTTGTTAATTCTTTAGCATCTGATAAAATTACGCGTCTTCTCGGTGTGGTCAATGGGACATCTAACTTCATGCTGACTAAAATGCTAGAAGAAGGTTGGTCTTATGAAGCAGCGTTATCTGAAGCGCAACAACTTGGATTTGCAGAAAGTGATCCAACTAATGATGTCGATGGCATTGATGCTGCTTATAAAATGACTATTTTGAGTCAATTCGCCTTTGGCATGACAGTTAAATTTGAAGATGTTGCTCATCAAGGCATTCGCAAGATTACACCAGAGGATGTAACAGTTGCGCAGCAATTAGGCTATGTTGTCAAATTAGTTGGTTTTATTGAAGAAACAAAATCAGGTCTTGCTGCAGAAGTCACACCGACTTTTTTACCAAAATCTCATCCTCTTGCTAGTGTGAATGGTGTGATGAACGCAGTCTTTGTGGAATCTATCGGGATTGGTGAGTCGATGTATTATGGTCCAGGTGCTGGACAAAAACCTACAGCAACAAGTGTTGTTGCAGATATCATTCGGATTGTTCGCCGGATCAACGAGAGAACTGTTGGAAAAGCTTTTAATGAGTTTCAACGTGAACGAGTCCTTGCAAAACCAGAAGATGTTAAGAGTTCTTACTACTTTTCAACATTGACACCGGATTCGAAAGGTCAAGTTTTACGTTTGGCAGAAATTTTTAATACTGAGGATGTTTCCTTGCAGCAAATCTTACAGCAAGGAACAGACGGAAATACTGCACGCGTTGTGATTATCACCCATGCTATCAACAAAACACAAGTAGAAAATGTCACTCGAAAGTTGCAGGCAACTTCTGGTTTTAAATTATTGAATACGTTCAAAGTATTAGGAGAATAAAATGAAGATTATTGTACCTGCAACGAGTGCTAATATCGGTCCGGGATTTGATTCGGTTGGTGTAGCTGTCAGTAAATATCTGATCATTGAAGTTTTAGGAAAAAGTGATCAGTGGATTATTGAGCACGATTTAGGGCGGCGCATTCCTTCAAATGAACGGAATTTGTTGATTAAAGTAGCGCGTCGAATTGCTCCAGCCATCCGACCTCATCATTTAAAAATGACGACTAATATTCCTTTGGCGCGTGGTTTGGGATCTTCTAGTTCTGTTATTGTTGCAGGGATTGAACTAGCCAATCAATTAGCAAATTTGCAGTTGTCAAATGCTGAAAAATTGAATCTTGCGACCAAAATTGAAGGACACCCAGATAATGTGGCACCTGCTATTTATGGTAATTTGACGATTTCTAGTTATGTAAACGGAGAAGTTTCAACAGTTGTGACGAAATTTCCAGAAGTAAGCCTTATTGCCTACATCCCAAATTATGAATTGCGCACAAAAGATAGCCGTGGCGTTCTTCCAAAAGAGTTATCTTATCAAGAAGCTGTTGCTGCAAGCTCGATAGCAAATGTGGCAATTGCTGCTTTAATGAAGGGAGACATGGTAGTAGCGGGACAAACTATTGAGTCCGATCGTTTCCATGAGCACTTTCGCCAAGGCTTGATTAAGGAATTTCCCAAAATCAAGATGATGGCAAAAGAAAATGGTGCGTATGCGACTTATCTATCAGGAGCAGGACCTACTGTGATGGTTCTAGCACCAAAAGAGCGCTCGAATACACTAAAAGAGAAGATAGAAGAGCAACAATTTAAAGGACAAGTTTTTGAACTTCAGGTTGATTGCAAAGGCGTTCGAGTAGAAAAATAAGAAAAGGTAAAGAGTTGACATGACCTGCATCCCAAAAAGTTGGACAGAAACTTTAACGATTGGGGGTGCAGGTTAACATTAGTGCAACTCTTTTTATATTTCTACAACTAATTTCCTCTTGTCTAATTATTTAAAATTATGCTATAATAAAATTAGAATATATAAAGGGGTGTAATTATGAATAAACTTGATTTGCAGGCACTTGCGGATGAGTTGGGATTGCAGTTTGATGAAACATCAACCGTTATTTTTGGACAGAAAGATGGTTATACTTTCTATATTGAACAAATGAATCAAAAAAATCAATACCGTATTTGTTGTTCGGTAAAAAATGGCGAAGCGTTACCCTCTTTGGAAGAATTTAAAGAGTTGACGAAGTCTTCTAAGGCATTGAAAACCTATCAAGTTAATTTGTATAAATCAAGCTTTGATATTAAAGTGGGTATGACCAAAGGAAAAACACGTGAGCATATTCGTCAGGGCTTACAAGATATTATCTCTTTTTTGAAAGAAAGAAATTTTACAAATGTGTGCGAGCAGACAGGAAAAGCAGGACAAGTGGATGTTTATCAGGTAGGAGGAAATTTGTTGCTTCTTTCACCAGAAGCCTTTCAGGAATTAAGTTCGGATTTGTCTATCGCCAATCAAGCTTATGATCATCAAAAAGAAAGTATCTTAGCAGGTACAGTAGGGGCATTTCTGGGAAGCTTGATAGGGGGAATTGTTACCTTAGTGATTGCTCAACTTGGTTATGTAGCTGTTGTCTCAGGAATTGTCATGGGAGTTTGTACAGTAAAAGGATACGAATTGTTAGGTAAAAAGTTGTCTAAAGTTGGTATCGCGATTAGTGTTGTTTTTATGCTTATCATGATGTTGGTTGCGCACCAATTTGACTATGCAATTCAGCTTGCAAAAGCAGAAAGAGCAGATGTTTTTACCGCTTTTACTTATCTGACAAATTATATCTTAAATGGCAATGAAGTACATATCTCTTATTGGACAAATCTTGGTTTGCTATTATTGTTCACAGGTGCTGGGGCTGTGGGAACGATTATCAGTGCTCTTTCCGCACAATCACAGAAATATCTTACAAGAAAATTAGGGTAAGTTTAAATGTTTTAAGGCTTGGATTTTTATCTGAGCCTTTTTAGATTTAACCTACAAACTATTGAATATTTGCTATGGTTATTCGTCAAAATATTTAGCATGTTATTTTTACTTAGTCTAATTGAATTGTCGTCTCAACTATGCTACAATCAAGCTATGATCTTCAATAAATTAGGTAGAAAAAAATTTGTAAATCAATATTTACTGAAAAAGATGATTGCTTTTCGACGGAATAGTTTTATTAAAATTACGCAAAAAACCTTGGTATCACTATTTCCTTTTTTCTTGCTGACAACGATAACAATGGTTTTGTCAGAGTCTATTTTTTCAGTAAATGGTTATATTAACAACCTATTCAGCGTTCGCTCTTGGTTTCCGTATTTTTCGACAATTGGATTGGTTTTGACAAACTGTACTGCTTTGATAGGTGGGCTGTCGGGCCCGTTAGCGACTTATTTTAGCGCGAAATATACGGCTGGTCACTATGGACGTAGCACAGGAACGGCAGGAATTACTGCTTTTATTTTTAGCTTGTTAATTCATTCGCGAAAGTTATTCTCCGTACTTTTAAAAGATGGTGCCTTGATGAGAATTAGCCTTCCTGTCAATATCAATTTAATAGTTGCCATATTGATGGGTTATATAGTAGGGCAAATCTTTCGCTTTTCGAGTCCAAGTGATGATCAAATCGTGGATAAATATTTTGTTTATCGTCCAAAAACAGTTCGTCCCATTCTTTCTTCTTTGTCTCTAGCACTTATTTACAGTTTCTTTCTGTTCCTAGGTAATCGTTATAATGTATTTTCGACCATTTCTAATTTTTTCTCAAACTTAATTGTTAATCGAAATAATATCTTCGTGATTGAAATGAACACTGCCTTACGGACTTTTAGTGCTTGGATTGGAAATAGCAATCTCTTTAACAATATTCCTTTTGTCAATGATTCGTTTGCATTAGATAATCTTAATTATGCTTTAAAACAACATACGACGAGAGGAATTCCTTATCCCTTTTCCTCAACAAATCTTTATGATGCCTATGGTATCTTTGCAGGACTTGGTGGAGGATTAGCACTCTTAGTTGCTATTTTATGGAAATCTCGTAGCGACAAAGATCGTGATGTTAGTTTGAAAAGTATTTTCCCTTCTCTTTTTAATCATGGCGCTGCCTTCATGGTTGGCATTCCTATATTTTTCAACTTTCTTTTTTTGATTCCTTTTATTCTTGTACCCATGATAAATGTCTTTATAGCCAGTATTTTTCTTTATTTCAGACTAATGCCACCAGCTGTGTATCCAGTTCCTAGCGGAGCACCAAGTGTACTATATGCTTTCATTGGGACAGGAGGAAGTTTGCGAGCTCTAGCAGTTGGTATTTTCATTTTTATCATTGATGTTATGATATATCTTCCATTTGTTACATTTAATGATCAGATTCATGATGAACTTCGTCGAGTAGATCCAAAAGGAGGTAAGCATGACTAAACAAGTAAAACTTGTTTTGCTAACGGTTTTAATTTTCCTCATTGTTTTAGCAGTCCCCTCTTATAGTTGGACAAGAAAAAATATCGATGAAATTGCTAAATTTTATAATGCTCGTTTGTCGCCAATCATTATGATACCGGGAAGTTCTGCTACAGAAAATCGATTCGATAGTTTGGTTCAAAAACTAAATCAAAGGCGTCGTGGGGTTAAGCATAGTTTACTTAAAGTGAAAGTATGGAACGATGGACGGATTACTTATAGCGGTTCGATTGCTGCTAATGACAATGAACCGATTATTGTTATTGGATTTGAAAATAATAAAGATGGTTATAGTAATATCAAAAAGCAAGCTAAAATGGTTAATGCTGCGTTTGAGGACTTGCAAGGAAAATATAATTTCAATAATTTTAAAGGATTGGGGCATTCTAATGGCGGTTTGATTTATACAGCATTTATCGAGAATTATCTTGGAGATTATGATGTGAATCTAAAAAAGTTAATGACAATCGGAACGCCTTATAATTTTACTGAAACAAATATTAATAACAAAACAGAAATGTTAGCTGACTTTATTAAGAATCGTAAAAATATTCCTAGGACCTTAGCGATGTACTCCGTAGCAGGGACTATTACTTATGATTCGGATGAATTGGTTCCTGATACAAGTGTAAGTGCTGGTAAGTATATCTATCAGGGACAAGCAGCTCACTATACAGAAACTACCGTCACAGGAGAAGATGCACAACACTCTGACTTGCCAACCAATGATGAAGTTGTGTCGTTAATCCAAGAACGCCTTATAGACAAACAAACTAAGAGAAACCAAAAAAATTAGTGGTTTAATGGCAATATCAACTTTTGGGGGTCGGTACAGCTTCGTTCTCTTTTTGGAGAATTGAGTGCTTTTAGACTGTTTTATCGCAATATTCCATCAAATATCTTTTTGCTCTCCTCAAACATGTGCTTTTCGGCGTAAAGTCTCAGTACTTTCTTAACAATTACCTGAGATGTTTTTTAATACTTTTTGAGTAGCTAACCTCATTTTAGAACTTTCAGTGGAGAGAATAGAGAATGCGTAAAAACTATTGCCTAAAATCTCTTGACAAATCTTTCAATCTATTTTATACTTAATGCAATTAAATACAACTTTAATCATGTCCTGTGAGGCATAAAAGTAATCATTAAAATGGATTAGTGCGCTAATCTGCTATTTTACTGTAAACTTTTGGCTCGGGATTTCCTGAGCTTTTTGATTTATAGGCTGTATTCAATTAATAAATGTAGTCTGTGAGCTACAATTAAGGAGGATGTGCATGTCTTTAGACAAAAATAATAAGCGAGCACTGGTTGCTGCGATTGTTGCATCAGGAACGGACGACTTAAACGTCATGTTCTTAGCTTTTTCGATGTCATCTATTATTTCAGAATTAGGTGTTACTGGAGCGCAAGGAGGCTGGATTGCAACAATTACCAATCTAGGAATGTTGGTTGGAGGCCTGCTCTTTGGTATACTGGCAGATCGCTATCACAAGTTTAAAGTTTTCAAGTGGACGATTGTTATTTTTTCATTAGCAACAGGGTTGATTTACTTTACACAAAATATTTATTATCTATATCTCATGCGTTTTATCGCTGGGATAGGCGTTGGTGGAGAGTATGGAGTTGCCATCGCGATTATGGCAGGTATTGTTCCTATTGGAAAAATGGGGCGCATTTCATCTCTGAATGGAATTGCAGGGCAAATCGGTTCTATTACTTCAGCGCTTTTAGCAGGTTGGTTAGCTCCCGCACTTGGCTGGAAAGGTCTTTTCCTCTTTGGGCTTGCTCCTATTGCTTTGGTTTTGTGGATGATGCTAGCGATTGATGATGATCATATCCGAGATAATGGCAATGTGACATTAAAAGCAGAAGGACGCCAGTCTGTTAAAACGAGTGAATTATTTAAAACACCATCTCTAACGGCTCAGACAGTAGCGCTTATGGTTATGACAACGGTACAAATTGCTGGTTATTTTGGTATGATGAACTGGCTTCCGACCATTATCCAGACAAGTTTGCATATTTCTGTAAAAGATTCCTCACTTTGGATGGTTTCAACGATTTTAGGGATGTGTCTGGGAATGCTCATCTTCGGTCAAATCCTTGATAAATGGGGACCGAGATTCGTTTATTCAATCTTTCTTCTAGCATCCTCCATGTGTGTTTACCTCTTCCAATTTGCCAATTCAATGCCTGCCATGATTATCGGCGGTGCGATTGTTGGTTTCTTTGTAAATGGAATGTTTGCGGGTTATGGTGCGATGATTACGAGATTGTATCCAGCTCATATTCGCTCCACGGCTAATAATGTCATTTTAAATGTTGGCCGAGCAATTGGAGGATTTTCATCTGTGATTATTGGGAAAATTTTAGATATCTCGAGCGTTTCAATGGTCATGATTTTCCTAGCAAGCCTTTATTTGATTAGCTTTGCTGCCTTGTGGACGATTAAGAATTTAAAAGCAGAACGTTACTCACTATTAGGAGAAGAATTGGTTGCAGAAGAAATATAACAATAGTATTAGCATAATTAGGAGACTGAGCTTAGGTCCGGTCTCTTTTTTCGGGCAAGCAAAATATATGGAAGTAGTTATTGAGTAGTATTTTGCTCATTTTTTAAGAAAGGCTGCAATGTCTACACATTACAGCCTTTCAACGTTTTTTCCTGCTATTGCTATTTCACGATATAATAAAATCAAGTAAGCACAGGAGAGGAGGAAATGGAATGAATTTTAAGCAGCTATCTTATTTGGCTCTGTAATTTCTGTAGTGGGTAAAATTACTTTAGGAATTATGGAACCTATTTTGATGATTCATTTATCAAATTGAACTTCATTCAACAGATACTCAATGAATTTATCCCCCATTTTAGATAAGCTAGCTTTTTCATGTTTAATATAAACCAGCTCAATAGGGTCATCAATATCTAGCGGAATAGAAACAATATTGTCACCATTGAGATTACTATTTAGAATACCAGTTGCAATAGTGTAGCCATCAAGACCAATCAAAAGATTAAAAAGAGTTGCTCGGTCGCTGACGACGATGGACTTTTTATGGTGTTCTTGCGATAGGATTTCTTCTGAAAAGTAAAAGGAATTGTGGGTTCCTTGATCGTAGCTGAGGTAAGGAAAATCTTCCAAATCTGATAATTGGATCAGTTTCTTCTTTGCTAGAGGATTGCTCTTGCTAACAAAAATATGTGGCTGGGCAGTAAAGAGATGTGTGGCAAGCAAGTGATTATCATCTAGCATTTTAGAGAGGACATCGCGGTTGTAGCTGTTGAGAAACAGTACGCCAATCTCGCTGCGGAAATTTTTGACATCATCAATGATTTCCCAAGTTCGTGTTTCGCGCAAGAAAAGCTCATACTTTTCCATATCACTTTTTTTGAGCAGAGAAACGAAAGCATTGACTACAAAGGCGTAGTGTTGAGAAGAGACGCTGAAAAGCTCTCGATTGGCAACTGGATTTTTGTAACGTTCTTCTAATAACTGAGTCTGTTCTACCACTTGACGAGCATAGGAGAGAAATTCCATACCGTCTTTGGTCAGAGTAATACCTTTGGGATTGCGGATGAAAATCTCAATGCCCATTTCATTTTCCAAATCGCGCACCGCATTAGACAGACTAGGCTGGGTAATAAAGAGTTGCTTGGCAGCCTCGTTCATGCTACCAGTCTCGACGATTTTAATAATATAGTGCAATTGTTGAATTCTCATAAGCTTATTTTATCATATTGGAATTGACAAAACACATTTGAAGTTGTAAAATAGATTAAATTTAACCTTTAAGAAAGTCCAGCGAGGCTTCCAAGGTTTCGGGTGAAGGAAGAGTGAGAAAATCGACTCTTTATTTTCGTGAGGCCTTGTGTATATGCAAGGTCTTTTTTAATAAAGAAATGAGGTAGAAATGACAAGCAGCTCATGCGAGAAGAGACTCGGAAAAATCATGTTGGAAAAGATGACCATTGTGCACCAAGAGAAAATTGCTCCACGAATTTTTGCTATGGATTTACGAGGAGAAATGGTTGGCCAGATGCAGGTTGGACAATTTCTGCATATCCGAGTTCCAGATGATACAAAGCTTCTACGTCGTCCTATTTCGATTTCAGAGATTAACAGAGAACGGAAAATCTGTCGGATTATTTACAGGATAGAGGGAGCAGGTACAGAACTCTTCTCTCGGTTGGAAAAAGGTTTTCAGTTAGACGTCATGGGGCCTCAGGGAAATGGTTTTGATTTATCTGGTTTAGGTATTGCAGATACAGCTCTAATTATAGGAGGTGGAATTGGTGTTCCCCCCTTGCTACAAGTGGCAAAAGAATTACATAGCAAGGGAGTGAATGTCACTTCAGTTCTTGGATTCGCAACAAAAGCAGTTGTCATTCTGGAAGAAGAACTGAAAAAATATAGTCGTGTCCTGATAACAACAGATGATGGTTCTTATGGCCGCAAAGGCTATGTTTCTTCCATTGTGAATGAGCTATCAGAAGATTTTACTGCGGTATATGCTTGCGGAGCTCCTGGTATGCTCAGATATGTGAATGAAACATTTTGCAGTCATCCGCGAGCTTACATTTCTATGGAATCACGAATGGCGTGTGGAATGGGGGCTTGTTATGCTTGTGTACTTCATGTTGCTGGCGAGGACCAAGCAGTCAATAAGCGGGTTTGTGAAGACGGTCCAGTTTTTGAGACTGGTACAATCGTGATGTAGGAGGTTGATATGTCTAACAGTCGTTTAGCAATTTCTCTTCCTGGTTTGGAACTGAAAAATCCAATTATTCCAGCTTCGGGGTGTTTTGGTTTTGGTCAGGAATATGCCAAATATTATGATCTCAATGTACTTGGCTCCATAATGATTAAGGCGACCACGCAGTACCCTCGTTTTGGCAATCCGACGCCACGAGTGGCAGAAACACCAGCTGGTATGCTCAATGCTATTGGACTACAAAACCCTGGGGTAGATGTGGTGTTGACAGAAAAACTTCCTTGGCTGGCTCACCATTATCCTAATCTTCCGATTATTGCTAATGTTGCGGGATTTTCTAACGAAGAATATGCTTTTGTTGCAGAAAAAATATCTAAAGCTCCAAACGTCAAGGCTATTGAACTTAATATTTCCTGCCCCAATGTGGATCATGGTAATGGGGGCTTGCTAATTGGTCAGGTGCCAGATTTAGCATATCAGGCTGCTAAGGCAGCGGTAGACGTGTCGGAAGTGCCAGTCTATGTAAAATTGACACCTAGTGTAGCAGATATTACACAAATAGCGAAAGCAGTTGAAGATGCAGGAGTTTCTGGTTTAACCATGATTAACACTTTAGTTGGAATGCGATTTGATTCAAAGAGCAGAAAGCCGATTATTGCAAACGGAACAGGTGGCATGTCGGGGCCGGCAATTTTTCCAGTTGCCTTGAAGTTGATTCGTCAGGTAGCACAATCTAGTAGTTTACCAATCATTGGTATGGGTGGAGTAAACTCAGCAGAAGCAGCCATTGAAATGTTTATTGCGGGAGCATCAGCGATTGGTGTTGGGACAGCAAATTTTACAAACCCTTATGCGTGTCCTAATATTATTGAGGATCTACCTAAAGTCATGGATAAATACGGTATTGAAAGTTTGGAAAGCTTGCGAACAGAAATTAGAAAAAACTTGTTGTAGCCTCATTTTTTGCTTGACAATAGACGGAGTAAATTATAAAATAATTGAAATGGAACCTTTAAAGAAGTCCAGAGAGGCTACTAAGGCTGATACGGTTTAAAGCGGCAGTAAACTGTCAATTTTCGTGTAACCTTGCCTCAGGCAAGGTTTTTCTATAGCTTTTGAGAAGTTTGTACGAAATGTGCTTAAAAGTTTCGAAAGGGATTTAAGATGATGGGTAAAGCTTTCGTTAGGAAGTGTCAGTGACTTTACTTCTATTGAAATCAAGCGGTCAGGATTAGCAAACGAAACCGTAGTACAGACAGTATTTCAAGTTATTAAGAGCCTGTGTCCAAAGATTAAAACGACAAACTGCCTATAAATTAATAAGGAGATGAACCTATGCGTGAAGAACGTCCTATTATTGCTCTTGATTTTCCCTCTTTTGATGATGTTAAAACCTTTCTGGAACATTTTCCAAAAGATGAAAAGCTTTATGTCAAAATTGGTATGGAATTTTTTTATGCTATTGGTCCAGAAATCGTTCACTATTTGAAAGGTTTGGAACACAGCATTTTCCTAGATTTGAAATTGCATGACATTCCCAATACGGTGCGCTCGGCTATGTCTGTTTTAGGAACTTTTGGAGTAGATATGGTCACTTTGCATGCAGCAGGTGGTGTCGAGATGATGCGGGAAGCTAAAAAAGTTTTGGGAGATAAAGCAAAATTAGTGGCTGTAACTCAGTTGACTTCTACTAGCGAAGCCGATATGCGAGACTGCCAAAATATCCAAACAACTGTTTCAGAATCGGTTGTCAATTATGCTTGCAAAGCTAAAGAGGCCGGCTTGGACGGAGTTGTGTGTTCAGCTCAGGAAGTTAAGCTGATTAAAGCGGCGACGTCAGAAGATTTTCTGTGCGTTACTCCAGGTATTCGACCAGCTGGTTCTGAAATTGGGGACCAAAAACGGGTCATGACACCGCAAGAAGCACATCAAATTGGTAGTGACTATATTGTGGTTGGACGTCCCATTACACGAGCTGCAGATCCAGTAGCTGCTTATCGCGCTATTAAGACGGAATGGATAGATGACTAGAAAAGTATATCAAGCAATCATTGACAGACCCATCGGTTATCAAGATAGTTTTGGAAATCGTTATCCTATCAATTATGGTTATATTCCGAATTTGTTTGCTGAGGATGGCGAAGAGCAAGATGTTTACATTGTGTCGGAAAAGGTACGAGAACCGTTAGAATACTTTGAAGGAGAATTGGTTGCTGTTATTCATCGACAAGATGATGTTGAAGATAAATGGGTGTTAACTTTATCTAGCGAGATCGTCACTTTAGAAGACATAAAAGAAAAGACTTATTTTTTGGAATAATATTTTGATTCCACTATTGAATTATTATAAAGGAGAAATCATGACTTTAGCAAAAGATATTGCGCGTGACTTACTGAAAATTGAGGCTGTTTACTTGAAGCCGGAAGAGCCTTTCACTTGGGCTAGTGGCATCAAGTCTCCAATCTACACAGATAATCGTGTGACCTTGGCCTATCCAGAAACGCGGACTTTGATTGAAAAAGGTTTTGTTGAGAAAATCAAAGCTGAATTTCCAGAAGTAGAAGTGATTGCTGGGACAGCAACAGCAGGTATTCCTCATGGAGCCATCATTGCTGACAAGATGACTTTACCATTTGCTTATATTCGTAGCAAACCAAAAGATCATGGTGCTGGAAATCAAATTGAAGGTCGAGTAAAAACAGGTCAGAAAATGGTCGTGATTGAGGATTTGATTTCAACTGGAGGGTCGGTTCTGGATGCGGTGGCTGCTGCTAAGCGTGAGGGGGCTGACGTCCTTGGAGTGGTAGCTATTTTTACTTATGAATTGCCTAGGGCAGAAAAGAATTTCTCAGATGCGGGTGTTCGATTGGTAACGTTATCGAACTACACTGAATTAATCAAGCTGGCGGAACAAGAAGGCTATGTTTCGGCAGAAGGCTTAGCTCTACTTGAGAAATTTAAACATGATCAAGAAAATTGGCAGGGATATTGATGAGGAAGTCCTTTCCCACGAAATGAGAGACTATTAACTTTTTTGTCCAATAAATTTGCAGCGAGATTTAATTTCTAAACTTATTTTTCTTCTTTTAACGATATTTGTTTATACACCACTCATGAGTTTTGGTATTTTAATTGACTTTTTTGTTCTGAGGATTCTGGGTCCAATTAGAGGTTAAGCAGCAATCTGATGATTGTTGTTTTTTTAAAATAGAGAAACAAATTAGATTTTGATATAATGGTCCTATGCTAAAAATGTACTCTTTTTTCTTTGGAATCTTGCAAAAAATTATGTTCATTATGGGCTTGCATTGGTTTTTTACTGCTATTATTCATCTAGGGACAATTTCTAGTCTTGCTTTGATTGGAGCAGTCATACTAGTATTTCTAGCTTATCGTTATCTAGAAAATTTAAAAAAATGCTACCACTACATGATGAGACACAAAGTTGCTATTATGATAGCAGTGATTGTATTTCAGTTGGCAATGCTTTTGTCTGCTCAGTTGCTGATTCGGCGAGATGCAGCAGTTGTTTTCAATGGTGCTTTCAAGTACTCAAAAGAGACTTCTATTTCCAGTTATTTGACACGCAATCCTAATAACTTGTTTCTCTTTTTGTATGAGCGCTTTTTTTATAATATCTTTGGAAGCTCAGCTTTATGGATTTTGCAGGGATTAAATATATTTTATGCCGATATAACGGCACTCATTTTGTACAAGGGAATGAAAAAATATGTGAGTGAGTCTGCTGCTGATGTGACATTTAGTTTGTATGTCTTGCTAGTTGGCTTTTCACCTTATTTTTATTCGATGTACACGGATATATGGCCTCTTCCGCTCATTGCTTTACAAATATTCTTACTTTTTGATTTACTTGGGCTTCGATGGCAGGATAAGAGGGTACTCTTCATAAAGACAATCAGATTAGGTTTGATAAGTGGGCTTGCAGTGCTGATACGACCAACTGTGTTGATTGTTATTATGGCAGGTTTTATTTTGCTGTTGTTCAAAAAGGAATGGAAGAAATTTATCCTAATCTTTTTCACCTTTCTCCTATCGTTTGGCGTAACTTCTATCGGCGGAAACTATCTGAAAGCGACGCAAACAGAAGTGACATTGATACAAGAGAAAGGATTGTCTAAAAGTCCTCTGCTCTTTATTGACTTAGGGTTGACTTTTATTGGACACGATCAAGAAGACATGAAAGAGGGCTTGCTTCAATACATTGATGTGGATCAGAGAGAACAGTATAATAATGGAATGTTTAAGCAAGAAAATGTAAAAAAAGAAATCAAACGACGCTTAAAAGAATATTCGTTTTTGGGATTTCTCAATCATCTTTACTATAAGCATTCATTAACTGTTTCAGAAGGAACTTTAGGTTGGTTATATCGAGATGTGGAATATGAAAAAACGCCTTATATCTCCCCTCTTTATCCTTATACAAAAAAGAATCTTGTGGCACAGTTTATCAGAACTTATTTTTTGAGTGTGGATAAGAGTGAGTATCGCTATTATGAGATTGTGAAGCAAGTTGTTTGGATTGTGATGAGTGTAGGGATTATTTTTGCCTTATGGAAATATCATGCAGATGATAAATTGAATGGTATCAGTCTTGCAGTTTTTGGAGGTTTGTTGTTTTTGCTAATTTTTGAAGGTGGAAAGACGCGGTATTTGATACAATTTTTACCCCAAATCATCATGTTATCTGCATTAGGTTTGACTGAATATTTACCGGATTGGTTAAAAAGCAAGAAAGGAGAAAAGATAAAATGAGAAAATCGTTTTACACTTGGTTGATGACAGAGCGCAATCCTAAAAGTACAGCGCCGAAGGCAATACTAGCCGATTTAGTTTTTCATGAATCAACTTTTCCTAAGCATACGGATGATTTTGATGAAATTAGCCGCTATTTAGAAGAACATGCTGATTTTTCCTTTAATCTTAGTGATTTTGATGCGATCTGGGAAGAATATCAAGCACATTAGTTCGGGAAAAAGATAGAATTTTCCGAGTTACTTTGCTATAATAAAGTAAATAATGTGAAGAAAGAGGTTCTTTGTTTGCAAGAACATTCAGTAGAAATCATCTTACAGCATCCAGATGATATATTTCATCTTTTTGGTTCTAATGAACGTCATTTGCGTTTAATGGAACAGGAGTTGCGGGTGACGATTCATGCGCGGACAGAAATTGTCCAGATTATTGGTGAGGAGATGGCCTGTGAAGAAGCCCGTCAGGTTATTCAGGCTCTGTTAGTCTTAGTTAACCGTGGAATGACGATTGGAACGCCAGATGTAGTGACAGCTATTACAATGGTCAAAAATGGTGAAATTGATAAGTTTGTGGCTCTATATGAAGAAGAGATTATTAAAGATTCTTATGGTAAACCCATTCGAGTTAAGACCCTAGGGCAGAAAGTGTATGTCGATAGCATTAAGAACCATGATGTTGTCTTTGGGATTGGACCAGCAGGAACAGGTAAGACCTTTCTTGCCGTAACTTTGGCTGTGACAGCGCTGAAGCGAGGGCAGGTCAAACGGATTATATTGACCCGACCGGCGGTTGAAGCTGGTGAGAGTCTAGGATTTTTACCGGGGGATCTAAAAGAAAAAGTAGACCCTTATCTACGACCGGTTTACGATGCATTGTATCAGATTTTAGGTAAGGATCAAACAGCGCGCCTTATGGAGCGAGAAATCATTGAGATAGCCCCCTTGGCTTATATGCGTGGACGAACATTGGATGATGCCTTTGTCATCTTAGATGAAGCGCAAAATACGACCATTATGCAGATGAAGATGTTCCTGACTCGACTTGGTTTTAATTCCAAGATGATTGTCAATGGGGATATTAGCCAGATTGACTTGCCAAAGAATAGTAAATCAGGTCTCATTGATGCGACAGAGAAATTGAAACATATCAAGCAGATTGATTTTGTTTATTTATCTGCAAAAGATGTTGTCCGCCATCCTGTAGTAGCTGAAATTATCAAGGCTTATGAACATTCTACTGAAGTGACACATGGTCATTTTTCTAAAGAAGAACATTCAAGTTTGGCTAGTTCCGAAATCGTTGGCGACCCAATCAAGGAGAAGGAATTAGAAGATGATGAAGGAAAAGCTCTTGGCTAATCTGGACAAGTTTCACACGACTGATCTTGGGAAAGTCCGTCTGCAAAAGCATCTGCTTTTGAGAGAGGAAAATCCAGTTTTATGGGCTAAGGGTTTTATCCAAAGGTCTGAGACAAAGATTAGTCATAAAGGAAAGAACTTCTATGTGTCTGATAATCATATTGTGTTGACTATCAATGCATCGTCTTATACCATCATTACAGGACACAAAGAGTAGGGATTTTAAAAGATGATTGAACAATTATCTAGGCATTATAGCTGTAGGATACTAGCAGAAAAGGATATTCCAAGTATTTTATCTTTATATGAAAGCAATCCTCTGTATTTTCAGCATTGTCCACCAGCTCCAAATTTAGAAAGTGTAAAAGAAGACATGGCTCGTCTGCCTGAAGGCAAGGCTAAGGTTGATAAATTTTATGTTGGCTTTTGGGATAGCTCTAACCTTGTAGCTGTTATGGATTTTATCTATGCCTATCCTGATGAGGAGACAGTTTTTATTGGTCTATTTATGGTTAATCAGACCTATCAAGGGAAAGGTATTGGCAGCCAGATTGTGACAGAAGCGCTAACCTATTTTGCTAAAAACTTTCGAAAAGCACGTTTGGCTTATGTCAAGGGGAATCCGCAATCTCAGCATTTTTGGAAAAAGCAGGGCTTCAAACCAATTGGAAGTGAGGTCAAGCAAGAACTCTATACGGTTGTTATCGTTGAACAGAGCTTAAGAGGTTAGAAATGGCATCAAGTAAAAACTATTTGGAATTTGTTTTGGAGCAATTATCAGGATTAGATGATGTGACTTACCGTTCTATGATGGGAGAGTATATTCTTTACTTCCGTGGTAAGATTATTGGTGGTATTTATGATAATCGCTTTTTAGTTAAGCCAGTTCAAGCAGTCTTAGATAAGATTGCCCAACCCTCGTATGAGTTTCCATACGAAGGCGCCAAAGAAATGATTTTAGTGGAAGACCTTGAAAATAAGGTGTTTCTAGAAGATTTAATTTTAGCCATGTATGATCAATTGCCGCTACCTAAACCTAAAAAGAAAAAATAAATGGAATGAAGCAAAGAGGTGGATTTGAAAGCTCTTTTCTTATAGTTATACGACTTAAAATGATAAGTAAAAAAGAGTCTGGGACAATAGCGTCTCAGACTCAAATTATTTTTATAATAAATGAGCAGTGTAGTAGGTGATTGTTCAAAAAAACTGCTTAAAAGGTGGTGTATAGGACCTGCGAAGCAAGTTGGCATATCCTTTTATTTTCAAAACTTATACTAAATCAGTGATATCAGTGTAGTCACGATTGAGCCCTTCTGCAACTGGTCGGCTAGTGAGATAACCTTTATAAGTAGTCACTCCTTGTTGTAGCCCCCAATCATCTGTAATAGCTTGTTCAAACCCTTTGTCCGCCAAAGCTTCAATGTAAGGAAGTGTTACATTTGTCAAAGCAAGAGTTGATGTGCGAGCAACAGCACCAGGTATGTTGGCAACGGCATAGTGAAGTACACCATGTTTTTCATAGACAGGTTCATCATGAGTAGTTACACGATCAGCAGTTGCAACAACCCCACCTTGGTCAACGGCTACGTCAACGATGACAGAACCAGGTCGCATTTTACTGACCATTTCATCAGTAACGAGCTTGGGAGCTTTGGCACCAGGGATTAATACTGCTCCAATCACTACATCGGCCTCTTTGACACTTTCAGCAATATTGAAAGAATTAGACATAAGGGTCTGGATTTGATGACCAAAAAGGTCTTCTAGTTCTGACAGTCGTTTAGCGCTGATATCAAGAATAGTGACATGCGCTCCCAGTCCTAAAGCGATGCGAGCTGCGTGTGTTCCAACAACGCCCCCTCCAATGATAGTGACTTTTCCTTTAGGAACACCTGGAACACCGCCCAGTAGTATACCAGAACCACCTTCTTGTTTGGTTAGAAAGTGAGCTCCAATCTGTACAGCCATACGTCCTGCCACTTCACTCATGGGCACAAGCAAGGGGAGATGCCCCTCTTGGTCACGAACGGTTTCGTAAGCAATTCCTATTGTCTTGCTAATCGTCATAGCATCAGCTAATTCAGGTGCAGCAGCCATATGCAGATAAGTGAAAAGCAAGAGATCATCACGTAAGAAGCTATATTCAGTAACTAAGGGTTCTTTTACTTTGACAACTAGATCAGCTGCCCAAGCTTCCGCTGCAGTTGCAACAATTGTCGCTCCCTGTGCCTCATAGTCAGCGTCTATAAATCCAGAACCAAGCCCAGCTTTAGTTTCAACTAAAACCTGATGACCTTTTTGGACGATACTGTGAACACCAGCTGGTGTTAAAGCAACACGATTTTCATTGTTTTTAATTTCTTTTGGGATACCAATTAACATAGATTTCCTCCTTTTTTGGGATGTTTTTATTGTATATGAAAACGCTTTAAAAATCAAGATGAAATCATAAAACATTGATTTCGGTGAATATTTATGTTATGCTATGAGACAAAAAAGGAGGTTCATTCAAGATGGAAAGTATTTATCTAAGGCTAGCTGAAAATTGAATTTTGGAAACAGAACGCTTGCTCTTGCGACCTGTGACATTAGATGATGCTGAAGATATGTTTGAATATTCCTCTGATGAAGAAAATACTCGCTATACTTTTTTACCTAACAAAGACTTGGAAGAAACTAAAAATGTTATTGCGCGTTTGTTTATGGGGCGGGCACTTGGAAATTGGGGAATTGAACTGAAGGAAAGGGATAAACTGATTGGCAGCATTGACCTGCACAAGCTGGATCCGCTCCTTAAAAAGGCAGCCATTGGTTATGTCATCAATAAAAAATATTGGAATCAAGGCTTAGCAACGGAAGCTTTGCAAGAAATAATTCGACTATTGACCCATACGCAGCACTCGATGAGCACGAGGAAGGCCGAATTTCTCAGAGAGTTTATTATCGTTTGACAAAGAAAGATTATTTTGAAAAATACTGATGTGAATGTGAGATTTATAGGAAATTTTAATGGTGACTAGGTTCTTTTCTGGAACCTTCTAGCAAAATTTTTCTCTTTTAATGAAAACATTTTTCAAATCTATTGACAAGTACCTCTCTGCATGATATAGTAGATAGGGACTGCTGATTTAGCTCAGTTGGCAGAGCGCATCCATGGTAAGGATGAGGTCGCCGGTTCGATCCCGGCAATTAGCATGAAGAACAGGAAAAAGCCCAATTTTAATGGGCTTTTTTGCATTATAAAAGCAGAAATCAATATTGTTATTGTTTTCACATTCTAATAGAATAATCAAGAAACATCAATGATTTCTTTGTTGAAAGAGTATTTTAAAGCTAATCATATCAACGCTTTTAATTTGTATCTTAATCCTATGATGTTGCAGCAATACAATCAATACTGGATGCACATTGGTGACGATATTAAGACATCAAATTCATTAGCTATTATAGGTGATGGTATTCTCTTAGGTCAAAGCGTTGGTACAGACCTAGTCGGTTTGGACTTCTATCAAATAATGCTGGTATCTGACCCGATTACAGGCGCCTCCGGCTAACTTCATCATGGTCAATACTTAAGGAAAACGTTTTGTAGATGAGTACGGTAGTCGGGATAAATGAGTTCAGGCAGCAATTGACAATGGTGGTTTTTTCTATCTGATTGTAGACGATAATATGAAAGAAACAGCTTATAATACAGTCAAGAAAAGATTGATGCACAGGTAGCACATGGAATGATTTACCGATTAGATAGTTTGGAAGAGTTGGCTTAACAGCTACAAATGGATCCACAGGTCTTTACCAAGACGATCACAGCTTATAATATTTATGTTGATGCAGGATATGGTCCTGAATTTGAAAAAAGAGCTTTCGACCTCAAGGTTGAAAAGTCACCATTTTATGCCACTCCTTGAAAACCAGTCGTTCACCATACTATGAGCGGTCTTAAGATTGATACGAAAACGTATGTTATCAATAAGCGAGGACAAGTTATCCGAAGTTTCTACGCAGCTTGAAAGTAGCTGGCGAATTGCATGTTGGAAACCGTTTGGGTGGTAATTTCCTTACTGATATTTTTACTTTTGGACGTATTGCAGCCGAAATTGCTATTACAAAGAATTGTTAATCTTGATTTTAAGGCAGAAAATTCATTCAGTTTTGGGAGGATTTTTTGTAAATATTCTTGACAAGCATTTCTTTTAATGTTAAAGTATTAACTAATTAAAAGTAGAAAGGAGAATGTATCATGAATAATGTAAAACAAAACAGTACTCAGGTATATCATACGACAGAACTCCTTTCTAGCACAGCACTGTAATTTATTTTTGATGAAAAAATAAATAAAAACAAGTAAGCTCAGGACAGGTTTATTCTGTCTTGAGCTTTTTTGTGTGTTTAGGAAAGGTTTAGGATGATTAAAAGTTTATTTGGATATATAAAAGAACATAAATGGTTATATTTGTCCATTGCTCTGGTTTTACTATTGTATGATTTTACAATGTTGATTCCAACACAGGTAATTCAGCGTTTAGTAGATCATCTTTCGCATCATAGTTTGACACAGCAGAATTTAATTAGAGATGTTAGTTTGTTGGCTCTGGTGACGATTTGTAACTATCTTTCAGCTTACTATTGGCATTTAAAGATATTTCAATCGTCCATTGATTATAAATTTCTCATTCAAAGAAGAGCTTTTGAAAAATTGGTAGCTATGAGAATGCCTTTCTACGAAAAATTTCGTTCTGGTGATATTCTAACGCGTTTTTCAACAGATGTTGAAGGAATGATGGAGATGGCTGGTTATGGAATTGTAATTCTCTTATATGCTGGAGGTATGATTGTCTTTGTCATTCCGACCATGTTTTTTATCTCATGGGGAATTAGCTTACTGGCTATGATTCCGCTTATGACATTGATGATCTGGATTTATTTTCTTGGTAAAAAACAAGATAAACTAGTCGAAAATAATCGTGAAGCAGTGGCATCTTTGAATGATGAGGTGCTGGAAACAATAGAGGGAGTCCGAGTTGCGCGTGCTTATAGAAAGAAGACAACTCAGAAAGAACAGTTCCAATTGCGCACAAAAGCTTTATCTAAGGTTGGTGATCAAATTGCCAGCATTCAATATCTTTACGCGCCTCTCTCCTCTGTCTTTATCGCTTTATCAACGATTATTGTGCTTCTTATTGGGGCTATTTTTATAAAAATGGGACAATTAACAATTGGGCAAGTGATCGCTCTTCAATTGTATATGATTAGCCTTATTGAACCTTTTTGGATGTTGTCGGACTTTATCTTGGTCTATCAAACAGGGAAAACGTCTTTTAAAAAGGTCACAGAATTGATTGAAACGACAGATGATATGAAAATGAGTGGCAAAGAGGAGTTAAAACATCTTATCTCTATTCGTTTTCAGAATTATCATTTCACTTATCCACAAACAAAAAGACCTAGCTTGCGTAACATAGCTTGGCAAATTGAAGCAGGAAAGACGTATGGTATTGTTGGAAAAACAGGATCTGGTAAAACAACCTTAGTTCGTCAGCTTCTTCAGCAATATCCTGTTGGACGAGGTACATTTCAGATAAATGGAAAATCCGTCAGTCACTATTCACGTCCATCGATTGAAGCAATGATTGGCTATGTCCCTCAGGAGCATATTTTGTTCTCAAAATCTGTCAAAGACAATATTGCCTTTGGCAAGAGAAATGCGACATTAAGCGATATTGAGAAAGCTATTAAAACAGCAGCATTTTCAGAAGATTTAAAACGAATGCCAGACGGACTGGAAACTCTTATTGGTGAGAGAGGAGTGTCAATATCTGGCGGTCAAAAACAAAGAATTTCTTTAGCACGCGCCTTTATTAGACAACCAGAAGTCCTCATTTTGGATGATTCTTTGTCAGCAGTTGACGCTCAAACAGAGCGTCGAATTATCAAAAATCTTCAGGATATGCGAGCTAATCAGACAACGATCATTGTGACACACCGTTTGTCAGCTATCCAGCAGGCAGACTGGGTTCTTGTCTTAGAAGATGGACAAATTGTTGAAGAAGGGACACCGAACCAGTTGCTAAATAAAGGAGGCTGGTATGCCGAACAATATCAGCGGCAGCAACATCAGAAAGGAGGGAGCAAATGAGTATCATTAGTCGTTTATTAAAAGAACTAAGAGTTGTTCGAACTGCATTCTTTTTTGCGGTTGGAATTGCTGTTTTAGCAACGGTGACTAGCCAACTGTCTCCTCTCTGTTTGAGAAATATGATAGACGGACCGCTTACACAGATTGGAAGCGGAAAAGATCGTCAGGTTCAGCTTTTGCAATTAGCTGGATTATACATAATTGTTGTAGTTTTGGGGAGCATACTGACTTACTTAGGCGATCGCCTTTTAGCGCATTGTGGAAACAAAGTAGCAGAACATCTGAGGAATGAAGCTTATCAGGTTATGCAAAATTTGCCGATTTCTTACTTTGATGATAAACCGGCAGGTAAGATTGCAACCAGAATTGTAAATGATACGGAAACCTTACGAAGACAATTTTATGCTAGTTTGGTTAGTGTTTTGATTCAAGTTCTTCGGATTGTTTTTACCTACGCTCTATTGTTTTACCTTAGTCCGCTTGCTGCCTCGGTACTTTTGCTATTGCTTCCTGCTTTTTATGGGATACAAGTATTTTATAAAAAACTAACGGACAAGCCGATGAAAGACTTTTATGATTCACGGAGTGATATCAATAATCAAGTGAATGAATTGATGCATGGAGCCAGCTTGATACAGTTATATCATCAGGAAAAAACAGTTCTTTCAGAATTTAATGCAACTGCTCGAAAAATGAGCCAAGCTGATAAACAAATTGTATGGGTAAGTGCTCTTTCATCTTGGCCATTAACGGAATTTTTAAAAAATACAGTGCTTGCTGTCATTTTGACGATAGTTGGCCAGCAATTTTTAGGCGGTCGCAATGTCATTACCGCTGGTGTACTGTTTATCTATCTCAATTATATTATCAATTTATTTGAGATGATGGGTTTTCTGGTTCGGCTTTTCCCAAATGTACAACGATCATTGGAAACAGGGAAACGAGTTTTAGAATTGTTAGATCAACCTCAGGAAGAGGATGTAAAATCACAGTTGGCAGTTGTTAAAGGACAAGTTACATTTGAACATGTGAGCTTTGCATATGAGAAAGGCAAGACAGTTCTGCACAATATTAGTTTTAAAGCAAAGAAAGGAGAGACGGTTGCTTTGGTAGGACATACCGGCTCTGGAAAATCTTCTATCATGAACCTACTTTATCGTTTCTACGATCCTCAAAAAGGGAAAATCTATGTTGATCAACAAGATATTCAACAATATTCTCGTGAAAGTCTTCGTAGTCACATGGGGATTGTTTTGCAAGATCCTTATCTATTCACAGGAACACTAGCAACTAATGTAGCTATGAGCCATTCAGGTATCAATCGTGAAAAAGTTTTGGAATCTTTAGAAAAAGTCGGTGCAGGGGACTTGCTGGCTCGTTGTAAAGAAGGAATTGATGAGCCTGTAAAGGATAAAGGGGCAGCATTTTCAAGCGGTGAACGTCAACTGATTTCATTTGCTCGAGCTCTCTATGCTAATCCTCAAATTTTAATATTGGATGAAGCAACTTCTCATATTGATACAGAAACCGAAGAACTGATTCAAAAAGCAATGGCTGTTGTAAAGGAAGGGAGAACAACTTTTATCATTGCTCATCGTTTATCAACCATTCAAGAGGCAGATCAAATCCTGGTTATTTCTGAAGGAAAGATTGTAGAGCGAGGGCAACACGACACATTGGTAAAACAAAATGGGATCTATGCTCAAATGAGCCGTCTCCAGCAACAAGTATAAGTTTTGAAAGAAAAAATGTGCAATAAAGAGCAGAACTAAATAGTAAATGATTTATAAATGAGCCATCCCTAATTGAAATATGGTATAATGAAAATGATACTAATAAAGTGGGTGCATGATGTATATTGAAATCATAGATGAAACAAATCAAGTTTCGGAAAAAATGATAAAGCAAACGCAGGAAATTTTGCAGTTTGCTGCGAAGAAGATTGGGAAAGAAAATAAGGAAATGGCTGTAACGTTTGTTACAAATGAGCGTAGTCATGAGCTGAATTTAGAATATCGAGATACGGACCGTCCGACAGATGTTATTAGTTTGGAGTACAAGCCTGAGTTGGACATTGCCATTGATGAGGAGGACTTATTAAAAAATCCTGAGCTGGCGGAAATGTTAGAGGATTTTGATGCTTATATCGGAGAACTATTTATTTCCATAGATAAGGCGCGCGAGCAAGCAGAAGAGTATGGTCACAGTTTTGAGCGAGAGATGGGGTTTCTTGCAGTGCATGGTTTTTTGCATATCAATGGATACGATCACTATACGCCAGAAGAAGAGGCGGAAATGTTTGGTTTACAGGAAGAAATTTTGACTGCTTATGGACTTACAAGACAATAAAAAAAACAAGCGCAAATGGAAGAATCGGGATGTCATTTCGAGTTTAGAATTTGCTCTGACAGGGATTTTTACGGCAATCAAAGAAGAACGTAATATGCGTAATCATGCCGTTTCAGCAGTTGTAGTGGTGCTTGCAGGCTTCCTTTTTCAGGTATCTGCGATAGAATGGCTTTTCCTTTTTTTGAGCATTTTTTTGGTTATCGCTTTTGAGATTATGAATTCGGCTATTGAAAATGTGGTGGATTTAGCTAGTGATTATCACTTCTCCATACGAGCTAAAAATGCCAAGGATATGGCAGCTGGTGCAGTTTTAGTAGTTTCTGGATTTGCAGTTGTGACAGGTTTGGTTATTTTCATTCCTAAAATTTGGAATTTGATTTTTTAAAGATTTGGAAATCGGGGGAGACTGCCGATTTTCTGTTATTTAGTGAAATAGAGGTGAAATAATGACTTTTAAATCTGGTTTTGTAGCCATTTTAGGACGTCCTAATGTTGGGAAGTCAACTTTTCTGAATTATGTCATGGGACAAAAGATTGCTATTATGAGTGATAAGGCTCAGACAACTCGTAACAAGATTATGGGGATTTATACGACAGACATGGAGCAAATTGTCTTTATTGATACGCCGGGAATTCATAAGCCTAAAACAGCGCTCGGTGATTTTATGGTAGAGTCTGCTTATTCAACGTTACGGGAGGTAGAGACAGTCCTGTTTATGGTTCCTGCTGATGAAAAGCGTGGTAGGGGTGATGATATGATTATGGAACGGCTCAAGGCAGCAAAAATTCCTGTCATTCTCGTTATCAATAAAATTGACAAAGTACACCCAGACCAGTTGCTGGAGCAGATTGATGATTTTCGGACACAAATGGAATTTAAGGAAATTGTGCCCATTTCTGCCCTGCAAGGCAATAATGTCCCTCGTCTGATGGAATTGCTGAAAGAAAACTTGGAAGAAGGCTTTCAATACTTTCCAGAGGATCAAATTACCGATCACCCGGAACGCTTTTTGGTTTCTGAGATGATTCGAGAGAAAATTTTGAAATTAACGGAGCAAGAAGTACCGCATTCAGTGGCTGTAGTTATTGAATCTATGAAACGTGATGAGGAGACGGACAAGGTACATATTCGTGCTACCATCATGGTGGAGCGTGATAGTCAAAAGGGGATTATCATTGGCAAGCAAGGGGCTCTGCTCAAGAAAATTGGTAAAATGGCACGCCGTGACATTGAAATCATGCTAGGCGACAAAGTCTATCTCGAAACTTGGGTTAAAGTCAAGAAAAACTGGCGGGACAAGAAATTGGATTTGGCAGATTTTGGCTATAATGAGAAGGAGTATTGAGGACGACTTTTAGGGACAGAGAATCTAACGTAGTAGAGGGAGAAGAAAATGGTTTATTCAATTGGGATTACCAGTTTAGATAAGGAAATAAAGGACGGCTTGCTTTGTAATCGTTATAAAGAGGATGAAGTAAGGTCTATCTACCATCAGTACTTAGAATTGAAAGAGCAACGGCACAAGGGATTTAAGACAGCTGGCATGACATTAGTAGTTGTTCTTGTCCTAATGCCGTTGCTGGCGATATTTAGTGGTAGAGCAAATTTAATTTTCCTCATAGTACAATTATTCTTGTTGCCAATATTCGCTTTATTATGTCTTGGTCTGGCTTATTATTTTATGTTTGGGATGTTTAGCCAGCAATTGAGGAAAGCTATGAAAGTCCATTATGGTCATATTATAGAAGAAATGGATCATCAGAAATAGACAAAGCAATCAGAAAATAGAGTTGGTGGACTTTAGGTGGAAAGAGAAGGAGTATTAAACATGACTCAAGATTACATTTCCTATATCCGATCAAAAGTTGGGCATAACAAGGTCATTCTGACTTTTGCTGGGGGCATTTTGACGGATAAGGATGGACGCGTACTTTTGCAATTACGCGGTGATAAGAAAACATGGGCAATTCCAGGTGGTGCAATGGAGCTTGGGGAGTCCACGCTTGATACGGCTAAGCGTGAGTTTTTCGAAGAAACGGGAATTAAAGTACAAGCAACACGTTTTCTCAATGTTTATAGTAATTTTGAGGAAGTCTATCCTAATGGTGACAGGGTGCAGACGGTTGTCTTCATCTATGAGCTGGCGGCTGTTTCACCAGTAAATATTGCGAATTTTCACAATGAAGAAACCTTGCACCTGCGTTTCTTTTCTAAGGAAGAAATTGAGAAGCTGGATTCTGTAAGTGATAAACACCGTTTGATGTTAACGGAATATTTTGCAGACAGCTTTGCTCTAGGGCATTGAATAAATAATAATGATGAGATAAGATTTTATGAAACATATCGGGACACAAAGATTGTTAACAGAACGGTTGCTGCTTCGCCCTTTTGTAGCTAAAGATTACCTTGCCATGTATCGTAACTGGGCCTCTGAACCAGACAATCTTCGTCATATAACTTGGTCTACTCATGAGAATACTGACGTTACTAAACAATCAGTGGCTCAGTGGGTTTAACAATATCAAGATCTGGATTTTTATAAATGGGCGATTTGTCTGAAAGAAAATTCTGATGAAGTGATTGGCGATATTAGTGTGGTGGACATAGATGAAGATATTAATGCTTGCGAAGTTGGTTATGTCCTGAGTAAAAGATATTGGGGACGAGGTTTGATGACTGAGGCACTCCAAGAGGTGCTTTCTTATCTTTTGAAAGAAGCAGACTTTAATTGTGTCACAGCAGACTTTGTTACTGACAATCCTGCTTCAGGACGTGTTATGGCCAAGGCCGGAATGATATACGAGGCAACCTTTCGCAAAGCAGTATTTCATAAAGGGAAAATCAAGGATTTTTCCTCTTATGGAATTTTAAAATCAGATTTGCAGTGATAATAGATGTATTTTAGTGTTTGATACAGTTTAATAAAGGAGGCAGGACAATGGAATTTGTAGAACTTTTAGTGGAAAATGTAGAACGAGCTCAGGAGCGTTTTTTGTCTGTATTGGAAGGTTTGTCTTTAGAAGAGGTGAACGCTTTTCCACTTGTAGATACTGCCCCATCTATTAAGTCTATCACTTGGCTGACTTGGCATACGGCGCGGGAGTTGGATTTCCAGATTGCTGATTTAGCAAAGACTAATCCAGTCTGGTTTTCTAAAGGTTGGAAGAAAAAATTTGCTTTGGATTTGCCAGATGATACGGAAGATTGGCATCACACTCCTCAAGAAGCGCATAAAGTTGTGGTGACAGATATTGATTTTCTTAAAGGTTATCTGTCTGATGCGGTTGCGGCAACAATTGCTTATTTATCAAAGGTAAATGAAGATAGTCTGGATGATGTTGTCGATGAGAATTGGATTCCAGCTGTTAAACGTGGAAATCGTTTAGTATCTATCATTGACGATGCGGCTATGCATTCAGGTCAGACAGTATACGCACGCCGTTTACTAGGAAGAGAAGATTGAAAGAAATAATCATGATAGGAGAAATCCGAGAGGTAGAAAAATCTCAGCTAGCTGATTGGGCTTACTTTGCTCATTTAGCTTGGAAGATAGAGAAAAAGAAATTATTAGTAGCGTTTTCTGAAGGGAAATTTCCTAATGAATTTTTGTACTACATAGAAGGAGAAGCTGTTGCTTGGGTCAGCTTATCTATGCGTTCGGAGTATGTGGAAGGAGCAGAGCAACTTCCTGTTGCATATATTGAAGGCATAGCGGTAGTACCTGTTTTTCAAAGACATGGTATCGCTACTCAGCTTCTTGACTTTGCTCAGTCGTGGGCGACAGAAAAAGGAGTGTCTCAGCTAGCTTCAGATTGTGATATAGACAATGCAGTCAGTCAAGCTTTTCATAAGAAGGCAGGATTTAAAGAAATAAGTCGAACAGTCCATTACACGTTAAATTTGGATAAGAAAGGATAAAAATTTCATGCCTGAATTACCAGAAGTAGAAACGGTACGCCGTGGTTTGGAGCGGCTGGTTAAAGGAAAAGAGATTGAAAAGGTAGATGTCCGTTATACCAAGATGATTGGGACAGGGGTAGATACTTTTGTCTTAGATTTACCGAGACAAAGTATTGATGCTGTTGAGCGTCGGGGCAAATATCTGATTTTTTATTTGACAAATTGGGTGCTGATTTCGCATTTGCGCATGGAAGGAAAGTATCTTTTCTACCCTGAAGAGGCCCAATTGACTAAGCATTCTCATGTAATTTTTCATTTCACAGATGGCAGCAACCTCGTTTATCAGGATGTTCGGAAATTTGGTACAATGGAATTGTTGAAAAAAGAACAGCTGGATAGCTATTTTCTCTCTAAAAAGTTAGGACCAGAACCGACCGAATTAGACTTTCATTTACTACCATTTGCAACAGCTCTAAGAAAGTCTAAGAAACTGATTAAACCTTACCTATTGGATCAAACCTTAGTAGCGGGTCTTGGTAATATCTATGTGGATGAAGTTTTATGGCGGGCACAGATTCACCCAGCAAGAGCAGCCCAAAGCCTGAATAGAGCAGAAATGAAGCATCTGCGAGAACAAATTATTGCGGTCTTGCAGTTAGGAATTGAAAAGGGAGGATCGACCATTCGCACTTATCGCAATGCTTTAGGAGAAGACGGCACAATGCAAGATTTCTTGCAAGTCTATGGAAAAACAAGGCAACCTTGCACTAGATGTGGTCA
The DNA here is from genome assembly GCF_001814295.1 of Streptococcus sp. HMSC067A03. NCBI lineage: Bacteria > Bacillati > Bacillota > Bacilli > Lactobacillales > Streptococcaceae > Streptococcus > Streptococcus sp. HMSC067A03. The sequence goes on from NZ_KV815639.1 coordinate 46,614, forward strand.
TGAAATTGAAAAAATCAAACTAGCTGGTCGTGGAACTCACCTTTGTCCACATTGTCAAAAAATGAGGTAGGACATGGCAAAAATAATTGGAATTACAGGCGGAATTGCCTCTGGAAAATCAGTTGTAACAGACTTCCTGCGCTCTCAAGGTTATCAAGTGATTGATGCGGATCAGGTAGTTCATGAATTGCAGAAACCGAGAGGTCGACTTTATCAAGCTCTATTGTCAGAATTTGGAACAGAAATTTTATTGGCAGACGGTCAATTGGATCGAAAAAAGCTTGGTGCTCTTCTCTTTAGTCGTCCCGATTTGCTAGAGAAGTCCAGTCGCTTACAAAATGATATTATTCGAGAAGAATTAGCTTTAAAACGTGAGCAATTGGCAGCAACTGAGGAGCTTTTCTTTATGGATATTCCACTATTATTTGAGCAGGGCTATGAAGATTGGTTTGATAAAATTTGGCTAGTAGATGTGAGCAAAGGCACTCAGCTAGAACGTTTGATGGCTCGAAACAATCTTAGTCAAGAAGAGGCTCAACAACGCATAGCAGCTCAGCTTTCTTTGGCAGAAAAAAGACAAAGAGCTGAGATTGTGATTGATAATAACGGTGCGCTTTCGAATACTTTAAAACAGTTGCAGGCGCTTTTAGACAAAGAAAGAAGATGATTTTATTAAGAATCAAGTGAAATGGAAACGGAATTTATGGATTGCTTGGCTGGGTAACTTTTTTATAGGTGCTAGCTTGTCACTAGTTGTTCCCTTTATGTCTTTGTACGTGGAAGAATTAGGCGCCAGAGGCTCTATGGTTGAATTTTATTCAGGCTTGGCGGTTTCGAGTACAGCTTTGACAGCCGCACTTTTGTCGCCTGTCTGGGGAAGTTTAGCTGATAGGTACGGTCGCAAACCAATGATGATTCGGGCAGCTTTTGCAATGACCTTTACGATGGGAGGCTTGGCTTTTGTACCGAATGTATTTTGGCTCATTGTATTGAGACTGTTAAATGGGGTGTTTTCTGGTTATGTACCGAATAGTACTGCTTTAATAGCTAGCCAAGCACCCAAAAAACATTCTGGATATGCTTTGGGAACATTGTCAACAGGTGTAGTAGCGGGAACTCTGATGGGACCGCTCTTAGGAGGAATGATAGCTCAAAGTTTGGGAATGAGAAATGTTTTCCTTTTGGTTGGATTTTTCTTGTTTGTCGTTACTTTGTGGACCATTTTTGGGATAAAAGAAGATTTTCATCCTGTCTCTAAAGGAAAAGAAGTTTCGACCAAGCAACTATTTCAACAAATTCCTCAAAAATCAATGCTTTTTGGCTTGTTTATTACTAGCATGGTGATTCAGATGATTGGACAGTCCATTTCCCCTATTTTGACACTTTATATCCGCTCTTTAGGGCAAAAAGAAAATTTGTTATTGGTATCTGGTGCAATCGTTTCAGCAATGGGCATTTCAAGCATATTTTCATCTGGTTGGCTGGGAAAATTAGGAGATAAAATAGGAAATCACCGTTTGCTCTTACTGGCTCTTTTGTATAGTTTTGTTATTTATATTTTCTGTGCGAGGGCTGGTACACCACTTGAATTGGGAATTTATCGCTTTCTATTTGGATTGGGCACTGGAGCTCTTCTGCCTGGAGTTAGCTCTCTCCTCAATAAAATCACACCAAAAGAAGGTATTTCACGGATTTTCAGTTACAATCAAACTTTCTTTTATATCGGTGGTGTTATTGGGCCGTTAATGGGGTCAGCCATTTCTGTTCATTTTGGCTATCATTGGGTTTTCTATAGTACAGCAGGTTTAGCTTTATTGAACTTTTTCTTTTTATTGTTTAGTTTTAGAAAATATTTAGGAGTGAAGGAAGTCAGTGCGAGTAAAGATTAATTTAAAGTGTTCAAGTTGCGGCAGTCAGAATTATTTAACGAGCAAAAATATGAAAACGCATCCAGAAAAAATTGAAGTATTAAAGTATTGCCCTAAAGAAAGAAAAGTGACCCTACATCTTGAATCAAAATAAATTTTATGGTAAAATAGATAGGATTTTAAGGAGTTTGATATGTATAATTTATTATTAACCATTTTATTGATTTTATCAGTATTTATTTTAATCGCAATTTTTATGCAACCTACAAAAAATCAATCAAGTAATGTATTTGACGCAAGTGCAGGAGATTTGTTTGAACGACCAAAAGCAAGAGGCTTTGAAGCAGTTATGCAGCGTTTGACAGGAGTGATGGTTTTCTTTTGGTTGTTGATTGCACTAATGCTGACAATCTTATCTAGTAAATAAAATGGGCTCTGACTTTGTCTTTGCCTATTTTTTCTGTATTAGGTGAGGAAAAAGTAACTTAAAGTTTAGAGAATATAAGAAAAAAGGAAAGAATGAAAGAAGAAATTTTAAACTATTTAAGAGAAAAGAAAGAAGCTAGTATGGATGAGCTGGCACAAAGATTAGGAAAAGAAAAAGCAAAAGACTTTAGAAATTTAGTTCAGACGATTTCTGAAATGGAGCGAAAACGTCAATTGACCTTTAGCAATGCTGGGAAAATCCAACTTCGTAAAGAAAAGCAGATGCTTACTTTGAAAGGGACCTTTCACGCCCATAAAAATGGCTTTGGCTTTGTTACCTTAAATGAAGAAGAGGATGATCTTTTTATTGGTCGCAATGATGTCAACTATGCGATTGATGGTGATACGGTAGAAGTTGCAATTACTAAGGTTGCAGATCGCAGCAAGGGAACATCTGCTGAAGCGAAGGTTATTGATATTTTGGAACACAGCTTAAAAACAGCAGTGGGTCAGCTCATCTTGGATGAAGAAAAGCCTAAGTATGTTGGTTATATTCGGTCAAAAAATCAGAAAATATCTCAACCTATTTATATTAAGAAACCAGCTTTGGTTTTGGATGGGACAGAGATTTTAAAAGTAGAGATTGATAAGTACCCAACTAAAAAGCATGACTTTTTTGTGGCTACTATTTTGGATGTAGTGGGTCACAAGGATGATCCGGGTATTGATGTTCTGGAAGTTTTGGAGTCCATGGACATTGTGTCTGAGTTTCCAGAGAGAGTTTTGAAAGAAGCGTCAGCAATTCCGGATATGCCATCTAAAAAGGATTTTGAAGGTCGTTTAGATCTGCGTAATGAAATTACCTTTACTATTGATGGGGCGGATGCTAAAGATTTGGACGATGCAGTTCATATCAAGAAACTATCAAATGGACATTTTGAACTGGGAGTTCATATTGCAGATGTTTCTTACTATGTTCAAGAAGGTTCTGAATTGGACAAGGAAGCGCTCAATCGAGCAACATCTGTTTATGTGACGGATCGAGTAGTACCTATGCTGCCTGAACGCCTATCCAACGGTATCTGTTCACTCAATCCTAATGTAGATCGGCTGACGCAATCAGCTATCATGGAGATTGATCAAAAAGGGCGAGTTGTCAAGCATACCATTACACAAACAATCGTTAAAACTACTTTTCGTATGACCTATAGCGATGTGAATGACATGATTGCGGGAGACGAGAAAAAACGAGCAGCTTTTAAAGCGATTGTGCCAAGTATAGAGCAAATGGTAGAGCTTCATGCTATCTTAGAAACGATGCGTTTCAAGCGAGGAGCCCTTAATTTTGATACGAAAGAGGCTAAAATTTTGGTCAATAAGGCTGGACGTCCAGTAGATATTATTTTACGTCAGCGTGGCCTTGCGGAGCGTATGATTGAGTCTTTTATGTTGGTCGCAAATGAAACGGTGGCAGAGCATTTTGCTAAACTAAAGCTGCCCTTTATCTATCGGATTCACGAAGAACCTAAAGCTGAAAAAGTACAGAAGTTTATTGACTTTGCTTCTACCTTTGGAGTTCGAGTATATGGAACGGCTAATTCTATAAGCCAGTCTGCTCTTCAAGATATTATGAAAGCGGTGCATGGTCAGCCCTATGAAGAAGTGCTATCTATGATGCTTTTGCGCTCCATGCAGCAGGCTCGTTACTCAGAGCATAACTACGGTCATTATGGTTTGGCAGCCGGGTTTTACACTCACTTCACTAGTCCAATTCGCCGCTATCCAGACCTTTTAGTTCACCGTATGGTGCGCGATTACGGGCGTTCTAAGGAAATAGCAGAGCATTTTGAGCAAGTCATTCCAGATATTGCCAGTCAGTCTTCCAGCAGGGAACGGCGAGCTATTGAAGCAGAGCGAGAAGTAGAGGCTATGAAAAAGGCTGAGTTTATGGAAGAATTTGTGGGAGAAGAATTTGATGGTATTGTGTCGAGTGTAGTCAAATTCGGTCTATTTGTCGAACTTTCAAACACAGTTGAAGGTTTGATTCATGTAGCTAACTTGCCAGAGTTTTTCCACTATAATGAACGTAATCTAACTTTGCAGGGTGAAAAATCCAGTGTTGTTTTTCGAGTCGGTCAACAGATTCGCATTAAGTTAGTTCGATCGGATAAGGCGACTGGTGAGATTGACTTTGAATACCTACCTAGTGAATATGATGTAATTGAAAAGAAAAAGCACTCCAAGTTCAGGCAAGACGGACGTCAACAGTCTTATCGCGGTGACGGAGAGCGAAAGAGCAAATCTTCAAAAGGAATCATTTCTAGGGATAAGAAATCAAAGAAAAGCAAAGGGAAGAAACCATTTTATAAAGAAATGACTAAGAAAGGAAGTAAGAATGGCAAAAGGAGAGGGAAAGGTCGTCGCTCAAAATAAGAAAGCACGTCACGACTATACTATTGTTGATACGATTGAAGCGGGCATGGTTTTAACTGGAACTGAAATTAAAAGCGTACGCGCTGCACGAATTAACCTAAAAGACGGCTTTGCTCAAATCAAAAATGGAGAAGTCTGGCTCAGTAATGTCCATATAGCTCCTTATGAAGAAGGAAATATTTGGAATCAAGATCCTGAACGTAGGAGAAAATTGCTGTTGCATAAAAAGCAAATTAAAAAATTAGAGCAGGAAACCAAAGGAACTGGGATGACTTTAGTTCCTCTCAAAGTTTATCTTAAAGATGGTTATGCTAAGTTGCTTTTAGGATTGGCTAAAGGGAAACATGACTATGATAAGCGCGAATCTATTAAACGTCGTGAGCAAAATAGAGATATTGCTCGGACTATGAAGACTTATAATATACGATAATATCCATTATATTACTCTCATTTTTTAATAGGGTGAAGTGTTTCATTGGTTAATCCTTATCAAAATTCTTTTTCTAATATCGCAAAAGCTGAAAAATTTTTTCAGCTTTTTTATTTATTTTACGAATAAACAGATAAAGTAAATTTTCATTCAGTTTAGGAGGAAAAATGTTAGAGGTAATCATCACAAAAATAAAAGAGTATAAAATTTTAGTTGGTTTAAGCCTGATTGGTTTGATCATAGCAGGATTTTTTCTGATGACTAGTAAATCTGCTAGACAATCTAATGTGGGAGATATTGCACAAGAGGCCACAAATGCAAAACTAGAACGGAAAGAAACTTCAACTGAAACGAAGAAAAAACAACAGAAAGAAGAAACAGAATCTCAAAAGAATTTAGCGAGTGAAGAATTGGAATTTTTAACTGTAGATGTTAAAGGTGCTGTTAAAAATCCAGGTATTTATCAATTAAAAAAAACAAGCCGAATAAATGATGCTATCCAAAAAGCGGGTGGACTAACGACAGACGCTGACAGCAAATCTATCAATTTGGCTCAAAAACTAACAGATGAGGCTGTGATTTACGTGGCAGTTATGGGTGAAAATGTAACAAATGCTGCAAGTAGTAATGGACAAACTTTAACGACAGATACCAATGGAACTGCGGCACAAAAAGGGAATAAGGTCAATCTAAATAAGGCTAATTTGTCTGATTTACAGTCTATTTCTGGTATTGGACAAAAGCGCGCCCAAGATATTTTAGATTATCGTGAGGCAAATGGAAAATTTAATTCTGTTGATGATCTTAAAAATATATCAGGAGTTGGTGCTAAAACATTAGAGAAATTGAAAGAATATGTCACAGTGGATTAAGATATTTCCGATTAAACCAATTTACATTGCTTTCTTACTTGTCTGGTTATATTTTGCAATCTATCAAAGTAGCTGGTTGGCTTGGTTTTGTTTTATTTTTCTAATAGTCCGTCTTTTTGTCCTTTATTCACCGAAAAAATGTTTCACAACTTTAATGTTTCTCGCTTGTTTTGCTGCTTTTTTCTTTGTTCGTAGAGAAATGGCAGAGTGGCAAACAAAAGCAGAACCTTCTTCTGTAAGACAAGTAGCAGTTCTACCTGACACGATTAAGGTAAATGGAGATTCGCTTTCTTTTCGCGGCAAAGCAAATGGGCAGACTTATCAAATTTACTACAAATTGAAATCAAAAGAAGAACAGTTGGCTTTTCAAAATCTATCCAGTCTTGTCACATTAACTGTTGAGGGGGAATTTGAATCTCCTGAAAAGCAGCGCAATTTTTCTGGTTTTGATTATCAAGTCTATCTAAAAACACAAGGGATTTATCGAATTTTAAAGGTGGATCAAATTTTGTCTAGTCAAGATAGGGTTAGCTTCCAACCGTTTGAGTGGTTGTCTAGCTGGCGAAGAAAGGCATTGGTTTTCATTAAGAGAAATTTTCCAAATCCGATGAATCATTACATGACAGGGCTCTTATTTGGCGCATTAGAGACAGATTTTGATGAAATGAGTGATCTTTATTCTAGCTTGGGAATTATTCATTTATTTGCGTTATCTGGCATGCAAGTTGGCTTTTTTATGGAAGGATTTCGTAAGTTGCTTTTGAAGCTGGGACTTACGAAGGAAATGGTTCATAAATGCCAATATCCGTTTTCTTTCTTTTATGCAGGAATGACTGGATTTTCAGTATCCGTTGTACGGAGCTTAATTCAGAAATTATTGTCGCAACATGGTATCACTAAATTAGATAATTTTGCTTTAACAATAATGGTGTTGTCCTTGCTTATGCCATCTTTTCTTTTAACAGCAGGAGGAGTTCTCTCCTGTGCCTATGCTTTTGTTATTAGTGTTATAGATTTTGAAAGTCTGACTTCTTGGAGAAAAGTTGTGGTAGAGAGTAGTATCATTTCACTTGGTGTTTTACCGATTCTAATCTTTTATTTTGGAGAATTTCAACCTTGGTCTATTTTATTGACATTTGTTTTTTCACTAATTTTTGATATAGTGATGCTACCGGGTTTAACACTGATTTTTCTCATTTCACCTTTCATAAAGCTCATTCAAGTAAATTTTCTTTTTGAAGGCTTAGAAAATAGTATTCGTTGGATAGCAAATGTCTTTGGCAGACCAATCGTTTTTGGGCAACCTAGCTCGCTTTTATTAGTTGTTATGCTGCTTGTACTGGCTATTTTGTATGATGTTAGAAAAAATAAAAAATGGGTGATATTGCTCAGCTTGTGTCTTGCTATACTATTTTTTATAACTAAATTTCCTTTGCAAAATGAGATCACAATGGTTGATGTTGGACGGGGAGATAGTCTTTTTTTGAGAGACTGGAAAGGTAGAAATGTATTGATTGACGTTGGAGGACGTGAAGAAATTAGAACAAAAGAATCTTGGCAAAAACGAACAACTAAATCAAATGCGGAGAAAACTTTGATTCCTTACCTAAAAAGTCGTGGTATAGATACGATTGATACTCTAATCTTAACAAATCCTAATGCAGATTATGCGGGAGATGTAATAAAAGTGGTTAAAAAGTTTGCGGTAAAGAAAATTTTTATTTCCAGAAGTAGTTTGAATGATGCAGACTTTTTAAATAAATTAAAGGAGACAAGGGCATTTGTTCATGTCGTAAAACAAGGAGACAAACTTCCTATTTTTGATCATCATTTGCAAGTTCTTTCTGGTACGAATAAGAATGATCAATCGCTAGTTTTATATGGTCAATTTTTTCGTACAAGGTTTTTATTTATGAGCAATTTAACAGAAGAGGATGGAGTAAAGCTAATGCAACTTTATCCAAAGCTAAAAACAGATGTCTTGAAGGTTGGGCAACATGGAGCTCAAAATTCATTACATTCAAAATTTTTACAGCAAATAGAACCGGCAGTTGCACTCATTTCTGTTGGGAAAAATAACCAATCCAAATCTCCGAATCAAGAAATGATAGAAGGATTGAATCGCTTAAATGCGAAGATTTATCGAACGGATGAACGAGGGGCGATCAAGTTTTCAGGATGGACAAAATGGCAATTAGAAACTGTTCAATAGTCAGAGTTCTAAAATTGAAATTCCGTTGATTTAGTAGGAAGAGTATGATATTTAAAAATAAAAACTTAGGAGATTTATTATGTTTACAGTTTATAAAAAGTTTTGGACTCATTATGCTGATTTTGAAGGAAAATCAACAAGACCTGAGTATTGGTGGTCTGTTTTGTGCAATGTGTTGATTACACTGCCATTTGGTATGATAGCTTTTGGGTCGATTTTAACTGCAATTTTCAACATTGTGCAACAAGCAGTTTACTATCGGGAAGAACTTGGTGAATTTGATCCAAGTGTTTTTATAGCTAGCTTAGGTTCTACATTTATTATCATTATTTTATTGAGTATTTTCTGGATAGCAACTTTAGTTCCAAATTTAGCAATTATTGTGCGTCGCTTGCGCGATGCTGGCTATCATTGGGCATTCATCTTTTTATATGTAGCTCCTGTACTTTTGATGTGGGTTCCACTTTTAAATATCTTAGCTGTTTTAGCTATGCTACCATGTTCTATCGCTCTGATTGTCTTACTTTGTATGCCGACTAAAGAAGCGCAAACATCTACTGTTGATCAAGGACAATTTACAACACAACAAATGCAATCTCAACAACCTGTTCAAACGCAACAATTTACTCAACCGCAAGAATTTACTCAACCGCAAGAATCAGCACAATCTCAAGCGATGAAAACAGAAGTAACACCAGTTCAACAAGAAATGAAAGTGACAGAAATAACTGCTCAAGCTATCCAATCGGAAGAGGAAACTTTAGCCTCAGCTATCACGGAAAATGAACAATTTAAAAAAGATGAACTCGGCCAATAGACAACATTTTACAGTTAAATAATTACATATAAAGAAAAGCCCATTGAATGGGCTTTTTAAGTTTACAATATTAAATAAGGATAGCAACTAGTTTTTATTAGGATCGTTATGAAAATCAATTATGAGGCAAATTATTGCAATAGCAAAAATAAATAATATGATTCCGATGATGATTTTTATCATCATATTTGAAAAGTAAAATAAGGCAATAAACAAGAGTAAAAATAAAATAAACCAAGACCACATAAGGTTGCTCCTTCCTCAGTTTATTATAACATAAAGAAATACTCTGATTTTATTCGATTGTTTATATAGAAAAGTATGTGTGTCCTTACAGTTTGATTTTAGAAGATTTTGATACAGGTAATATCTCTACATAAAAAGTCAGCTAAATGAAGGAAAATTTGGTATGATAAGATTAATCATGTAGCTAGGAGAAAGACTATGGAAAACAAAGTACGTTACAATTGGGCAACTTTAGGTACAGGTGTGATTGCTAATGAATTGGCACAAGCTTTGGAGAAATTGGGAGGGAAGCTTTATTCGGTTGCTAATCGAACATATCAAAAAGGCTTGGAGTTTGCACAAAAATACGGTATTGAAAAAGTCTACGACCAGATAGATGACGTATTTAGTGACGAAAATGTGGATATTATTTACATTTCCACGCCACACAATACGCATATTGATTTTTTACGAAAAGCACTAAAAAATGGAAAACATGTTCTATGCGAGAAGTCTATTACACTTAATTCTGAAGAATTAGAAGAAGCTATCTTCCTAGCGGAACAGCATCATGTTGTTTTAGCTGAAGCTATGACCATTTATCATATGCCGATTTATCGTCAATTAAGTAAAGTAATTTCTAGCGGGCGATTAGGTGACTTAAAAGTGATTCAAATGAACTTTGGCAGTTATAAAGAATATGATATGACAAATCGTTTCTTTAATCGTCAGCTTGCAGGCGGAGCCCTTTTGGATATTGGTGTATATGCCTTATCATTTGTTCGCTGGTTTATGACATCTCGACCCAATCAAATTCTTTCACAAGTGAAATTTGCACCAACGGGCGTTGATGAGCAGGCGGGGATTCTTCTGACAAATGCTGAAGGAGAAATGGCAACTTTGACCTTGAGTCTCCACGCTAAACAGCCTAAGCGAGGAACAATTGCTTATGATAAAGGCTATATTGAAATATATGAATATCCTCGAGGACAAAAGGCGGTTATTACCTATACGGAAGACGGGCATCAAGAAATCATTGAAGCTGGAAAGACGAGTGATGCTTTAATGTATGAAATTCTTGATATGGAAGAAGCAGTAGCTGGTGACAAAGATGAGATGTGCTTGCATTATAGTCGTGATGTCATGAAAATCATGACAGATTTACGAAAAGAATGGGGAATGACCTATCCTGAGGAAGAAAAGTAATTGAGTATAGAAGAGGAGAAAACAATGGAACACTCAGCTTGGCATAGTTTGATTAAGCAACAATTGCCTGATGGTTATTTTGGTAAAATTAATTATTTTTTAAATCAGGTTTATTCATCAGGCACAATCTATCCACCGCGTGAAAAAGTATTTAATGCGATACAAACGACTGATTTAGTAGATGTAAAGGTGGTAATTTTAGGGCAGGATCCTTATCATGGTCCGCGTCAAGCACAGGGGTTGAGTTTCTCAGTACCAGATGATATTCCAGCGCCACCTTCTCTTCAAAATATTTTGAAAGAGTTGGCAGATGACATTGGAATGAAAGAATCTCATGATTTGACATCTTGGGCGCGTCAAGGAGTACTGTTGCTAAATGCGAGTTTGACTGTTCCTGCTGGTCAAGCAAATGGGCATGCTGGTCAAATTTGGGAACCGTTTACGGATGCCGTTATTAAGGTTGTCAATGAAAAAGATACACCTGTTGTTTTTATTCTCTGGGGTTCTTATGCACGCAAGAAAAAAGCATTGATTACCAATCCAAAACATCTCATTTTGGAATCTCCTCATCCGAGTCCTTTATCGGCTCATCGAGGTTTTTTTGGAAGTAGACCTTTTTCTAAGACAAATGAATTTTTAAAAAATCAAGGATTAGAACCCGTTGACTGGTTAGTTTAGGAGGAGAAATGGTTAAATTAGCAACGATTTGTTACATTGACAATGGAAAAGAAATTTTACTACTTCATCGCAATAAAAAGCCTAATGATATTCATGCTTGCAAGTGGATTGGTGTTGGTGGTAAATTAGAAAAAGGTGAAACACCGCAAGAGTGTGCGGTGCGAGAAATCTTTGAAGAGACGGGATTACAAGTAAATAAGCCAGTACTAAAAGGTATTATCACTTTTCCGGATTTCACGCCTCACCATGACTGGTACACTTATGTATTTAAAGTGACAGAATTTACAGGTGAGCTGATTGACTGCGACGAAGGTACTTTGGAATGGGTACCTTATGAACAAGTTCTATCTAGACCGACTTGGGAGGGAGATCACATCTTTGTATCGTGGCTTTTAGAAAATAAACCGTTTTTCTCGGCCAAATTTTCTTACAAAGGAGAGACGTTAGTGGAGAGCCATGTTGATTTTTATGAAGATTAAGGAGAAAATTTATGTTGTTAATTAAAAATGGTCGACTCATGGATCCTAAATCTGGTTTAAATCAGATTTGTGATATCTTGATGAAGGATAAAAGAATTCTTCAAATTGGTCAAGATTTGAAAGTAGAAAATGCTCAGGTAATTGATGCGACTGGATTGGTGGTAGCACCAGGATTGATTGATATCCATGTTCATTTTCGTGAGCCTGGTCAGACACATAAGGAAGACATCCACACAGGTGCTTTGGCAGCGGCAGCAGGTGGATTTACAACGGTTGTCATGATGGCAAATACCACTCCAACGATTTCAACAGTAGAGACACTAAAGGAAGTATTAGCATCTGCCGATCGTGAAAAAATTCATATTAAAGCTGTTGCAACTATTACAAAGAATTTTGATGGACAACATTTGACAGATTTTAAAGGGCTTTTAGCAGCGGGAGCTATTGGTTTTTCAGATGACGGAATTCCATTAAAAAGTACGAAAATGGTACGCGAAGCTTTAGAAGAAGCTGACAAACATGGTGCATTTATTTGTCTTCATGAAGAGGACCCAGAACTAAATGGTATTTTGGGATTCAATGAGCATATCGCTAAAGAACATTTTGGATTCTGCGGTGCGACAGGTGTTGCTGAATATAGTATGATTGCGCGTGATGTCATGATTGCTCATGCAACCAATACTCATATTCATATTCAGCATTTATCAAAAGCAGAAAGCGTGAAAGTCGTGGAATTTGCTCAGCGATTGGGCGCTCATGTGACAGCAGAAGCAGCACCCCAGCATTTTTCTAAAACAGAAGAGCTATTGTTGCTCAGAGGTAGCAATGCTAAGATGAATCCACCCCTTCGTTTGGAATCAGATCGTTTAGCTGTCATTGAAGGGCTTAAATCAGGAGTGATTTCGGTTATTGCGACAGACCATGCACCTCACCATGTCGATGAAAAAAATGTAAAAGATATCACCCAAGCACCGTCTGGTATGACAGGTTTAGAGACATCGCTTTCACTTGGCTTGACGTATTTGGTAGACGCAGGTCATTTGACCCTCATGCAGTTGCTGGAAAAAATGACGATTAACCCCGCACAGCTTTATGGTTTTGACGCGGGTTATCTTGCTGAGAACGGTCCAGCCGATCTCACGATTTTTGATGCAAATGCCGAACGCATGATAACAGAAGATTTCGCCTCAAAATCAATTAATTCGCCATTTATTGGCGAAAAATTGAAAGGTGTTGTTTGTTATACTATCTGTGATGGACAAATCGTGTATGAAGGTAAATCGTGATAAGAACATAAGGTTGGAAATATTTTTCAACCTTTTTATATTCTTAATTTCTTCTAATTTTTATCAAATTGTCTGTTTATTTTAATAAAAAATGATACAATAGAGAAGTTAAAAGAGTCCCGAAAAGGTAGTCAAAGGTTAAATATTGACCGTAGAGACTAGTGCTTTGTAACTTTTTAACGTAAGTCTGTTTACAGATTTTCAAGTAACTTCCTAGCAATAATAGAATTTCTAGGGACAATATTTCATTAAAAGGGGGACATGAATATGTCAGAGCGTAAACTTTTCACGTCTGAATCTGTATCTGAAGGACATCCAGATAAGATTGCAGACCAAATTTCAGATGCTATTTTAGATGCTATTTTAGAGCAGGATCCAGAAGCTCATGTAGCTGCTGAGACAGCTGTCTATACAGGTTCCGTCCATGTTTTTGGAGAAATCTCTACAAATGCTTATGTGGATATTAACCGCATAGTTCGTGATACGATTGCAGAGATTGGCTACACAAATGCTGAATATGGTTTTTCTGCAGAGACGGTGGGAGTGCATCCGTCGCTTGTTGAGCAGTCATCAGACATTGCTCAAGGGGTGAATGAGGCCTTAGAAATTCGTGGGAATGTTGATCAAGATCCACTTGATTTGATTGGCGCTGGAGATCAAGGTCTTATGTTTGGCTTTGCCGTAGATGAAACGCCTGAACTAATGCCACTGCCTATTTCTTTAAGTCACAAATTAGTCCGTCGTTTAGCAGAGCTTCGCAAATCTGGAGAAATTTCCTATCTTCGTCCGGATGCAAAATCTCAGGTAACGGTTGAATACGATGAAAACGACCAAGCAGTCCGTGTTGATACTGTAGTTATTTCCACTCAACATGACCCAGAAGTAAGCAATGAGCAGATTCATCAAGATGTAATTGAAAAGGTCATTAAAGAAGTTGTTCCAGCAGAATATTTAGATGAAGAAAGCAAGTTTTTCATCAATCCAACTGGTCGCTTTGTTATTGGTGGTCCTCAAGGAGATTCCGGTTTAACTGGACGTAAGATTATCGTTGATACTTATGGCGGGTATGCACGCCACGGAGGAGGAGCTTTCTCTGGTAAAGACGCTACAAAGGTCGATCGTTCCGCTTCCTATGCTGCTCGTTACATTGCCAAAAATATTGTCGCTGCTGGCTTGGCCAAGAAAGCTGAAGTCCAGCTAGCCTATGCTATTGGGGTTGCACATCCAGTATCAGTCCGCATTGATACTTTTGGTACAGGTGTAGTTTCAGAAAGCAATCTTCAAGAAGCGGTTCGACAAATCTTTGACCTTCGTCCAGCTGGTATTATTCAAATGCTTGATTTGAAACGCCCAATTTACCGTCAGACTGCTGCCTATGGGCACATGGGACGTACGGATATTGACTTGCCGTGGGAAAAACTTGATAAAGTAGATGCTTTAAAAGCAGTTGTTGCAAAATAAAGAAGAAGTTAGGATACAAGTCTCTTGTTTATAAATTTTTTATGTGGCATTTTACAATCAGCCGCAGTTGCAATCTGACTTAAAACGTATTTATTTGTGCCGATTATATTAGTGTTATCTGCAAACTCCAGCAGTTCCCTAGATTGTCGGATCTAGTTATCATTTTGAGGAGCGGGACAAAATTGATTTTTGTCCCGCTCTTTTTAGAATGCCACCAAAATAAAAGAGTTTTGTAATCGTTATATAACAAGAATGACAAGTTAAAAGAGATTTCTTTAAAAGGATAGGATTTTCACAGAAACTGTGTTATAATAAAGTGCAGTATATTTGATTATAAATTCCTTGAAAGAGCTAAAAATGAAAAAAATTGTAATTAATGGTGGTCGCCCCTTAAAGGGAGAGGTGACCATTAGCGGTGCTAAAAATAGCGTGGTTGCTTTAATTCCAGCGATAATTTTATCTGATGAAATTGTAACATTGGATTGTGTGCCAGATATTTCCGATGTTGTGAGTTTGATTGACATCATGGAAGCTATGGGAGCAAGCGTTGAGCGTCAAGACGATACACTGAAAATTGATCCTCGTGGGATAAAAAATATGCCTATGCCTTATGGTAAAATCAATAGCTTGCGTGCTTCTTATTACTTTTATGGTAGTTTGCTTGGACGCTATGGTGAAGCAACAGTTGGCTTGCCTGGTGGCTGTGATTTGGGGCCTCGACCGATTGATTTGCATATCAAAGCTTTTGAAGCTATGGGGGCTACTATGACCTATGAGGGAAATTCCATGAACCTTTCGACAGGTGGCGAGCGGCTTCATGGAGCTAGTATTTACATGGATACAGTAAGTGTCGGAGCGACTATTAATACCATGCTTGCAGCGGTAAAGGCAAAAGGGCGTACTGTTATTGAAAATGCGGCTCGTGAGCCTGAAATCATTGATGTAGCGACACTTTTAAATAATATGGGAGCCCACATCCGAGGGGCCGGTACTGACATTATTATCATTGAAGGTGTTGATCAACTCCATGGAACTCGTCACCAAGTTATTCCGGATCGAATTGAAGCAGGAACTTATATCTCAATGGCAGCGGCAATTGGTGAAGGAGTGCAAATCAATAATGTCCTTTATGAACACTTAGAGAGCTTTATTGCGAAATTAGAAGAAATGGGAGTCCGCATGACCGTTTCTGAAGATAGCGTGTATGTCGAAAAGCAGCATAATTTGAAAGCAATCAACATTAAGACTGCTCCTTATCCAGGCTTTGCTACAGACTTACAACAGCCCATTACGCCGCTTTTATTAACGGCTAAGGGACGTGGTTTGATTATTGATACGATTTATGAAAAGCGAGTAAATCATGTCGCTGAATTAGCAAAAATGACCGGTAAGATTTCAACAAGTGCCAATCATATTGCTTATGAAGGACCTAATCAATTGCAAGGGGCAGTCGTCAAAGCAACTGATTTGCGAGCAGGAGCAGCTCTTGTAATCGCAGGATTGCTAGCTCACGGAAAAACTGAGATTACAAATGTAGAATTTATTTTGCGTGGCTATTCAAATATTATTGAAAAGTTGACTAATTTAGGAGCAGATATTCAGCTGGTTGAAGAATAACTTTGAATAGTGTTGGCATGATGAAGTGGGATAGCTCAGTTGGTACGCCAGCTGAGCTTTATCTTCGAGGTAAGGTATGAATTTGTGGACAAAATTGGCAGAATTTGCCTTTATAGAAACAGAACATTTAGTATTGCGTCCCTTTTCCTTTATGGATAGTGAAGATTTTTATAAAATTGCCTCCAATCCTGAAAATCTACATTTCATTTTTCCTGCACAGGCTAATTTGCAAGAAAGTCAACATGTATTGGCTAATTATTTCATGAAATATCCTCTTGGAATTTGGGCGATCTGTGATAAAGATTCTGGGCAAATGATTGGTTCTGTTAAATTTGAAAAAATGGATGAAATCAGAGGCGAAGCAGAATTAGGTTATTTTCTTCACCAAGCTTATTGGAGACGCGGTTTGATGACTGAATGTGTCAAAAATATTATTTATCTTTCTTTTACACAATTTGGGTTTAAGAAGTTACGAATTGTCACTCATCTGGAAAATAAAGCTAGTCAACGAGTTGCTCAAAAGTCTGGTTTTCGGTTTGGTCGTCAATTTAGGGGAAGCGATCGTTATACACGTAAAATGCAGGATTATTTAGAGTTTTGCTATGAAAAAGGAGACTTTCATGAGTAAGCATCAAGAAATTATCACTTATTTAGAAGAATTACCAGTAGGAAAGCGTGTCAGTGTACGCAGTATCTCTAATTTTTTAGGAGTAAGTGAGGGAACTGCTTACCGTGCAATTAAAGAAGCAGAAAACCGTGGATTGGTTGAAACGCGTCCTCGTAGTGGCACGATTCGTGTAAAATCTCCTAGGGTGGAGCTAGAACATTTAACATATAAGGAAATTGCAGAAATTACAGGTTCTGAAGTCTTAGCTGGTCAGGATGGACTTGAAAAGGAATTCAGTAAATTCTCAATCGGAGCAATGACCGAAAAGAATCTCTTACGCTACTTAACGGAAGGAGGTCTCTTGATTATTGGAGACCGCACCCGTATTCAGTTATTAGCCTTGAAGCATGAAAATGCTGTGTTAGTGACAGGTGGTTTGGAAGTAAGCCGCGATGTTTTAAAATTAGCGAATCGCTTAAGCATTCCTGTTCTAAGATCACAACATGATACCTTTACAGTTGCGACAATCATCAATCGTGCATTGTCTAATATGCAGATTAAAACAGATATTTTAACAGTGGAGCAAGTGTATCGGGGGAGTCATGAATATGGATTCTTGAAAGATACTGATACCGTTCGTGATTTTATGGATTTGGTCCGGAAAAATCGCAACAGTCGTTTTCCTGTCGTTAATCAGCACAATATGGTAGTTGGTGTGGTAACAATGCGTGATGCTAGCGATAAATCACCTCACACTATTTTGGATAAAGTTATGACGAAAAATATCTATGCCGTCACTTTAAATACTAGTATTGCCAATGTTAGTCAGCGTATGATTACAGAAGATTTTGAAATGGTGCCAGTTATTCGCAACGATCAAACTCTGCTTGGAGTCATCACGCGTCGTGATGTCATGGAAAAAATGAGTCGCGACCAAGTCTCCAGCCTGCCCACTTTCAGCGATCAAGTCTCTCAAAAACTGCGTCACATTAATGATGAATTTACTTTTGTTGTAGAACCCTTTATGTTAGAAAATAACGGTGTCTTATCTAATGGTATTTTGACAGAAATTTTAACGACAGCAACGCATCAGTATGTGACATCTGGCAAGAACAATATTGTCATTGAGCAAATGACAATTTATTTCTTGCAAGCTGTTCAGATTGATGAAAGTTTGACACTTCGTCCAAGAATAGTTCGACAAACAAGGCATTCTGCCATTTTAGATTACGATATTTATTTAAAACTTCAATTGGTTGCAAAAGCGACCATTACAGTAAAGATAAACTAATACCTCAGATATTAAGGAGAAAGAATGATAACTTTAAAATCACAACGTGAAATTGATTTAATGGAAAAAAGCGGCGCATTTCTCGCCAGTATTCATATTGGTTTAAGGGATTTGATTAAGCCGGGCATTGACATGTGGGAAATTGAAGAATATGTCCGCAGACGTTGTAAGGAGGATAATGCTCTTCCGCTTCAGATTGGTGTGGAAGGCAGCATCATGGATTACCCTTATGCCACTTGCTGCTCATTGAATGATGAAGTGGCACATGCTTTTCCACGTCACAAAAAATTAGTTGAAGGTGACTTAATCAAAGTAGATATGGTCGTTGGCTTGGTTGATAAAGCTGAGTTAGATGTTTCTAAACTTGATTTCAATAATGTGGAACAAATGAAACACTATACGGAAAATTTCCGTGGAGGTGTGGCGGATTCTTGCTGGGCTTATGCAGTTGGTCAAGTGAGTGAAGAAGTACAACAATTGATGGAGGTTACAAAAGAATGCCTTTATCGTGGAATTGAAGCTGCTCAAGTTGGCAATCGGATTGGTGACATTGGTGCAGCGATTCAAGAATATGCGGAAAGTCATGGTTATGGTGTTGTTCGTGACTTAGTAGGACATGGTGTTGGACCAACTATGCACGAAGAGCCAATGGTGCCTCATTACGGACGTGCTGGACGTGGTTTACGTCTTCGTGAAGGAATGGTCTTGACAATTGAGCCGATGATTTCAACAGGCACTTGGGAGATTGACACAGATTTTGAGACGGGGTGGGCTCATAAAACGCTGGACGGTGGACTTTCTTGTCAATACGAACATCAATTTGTGATTACCAAAGATGGTCCTGTTATCTTGACCAGTCAAGGGGAAGAAGGAACGTATTAAAACTAGAAGTAGAATGAGGGGGCTTTTTGCTCCTTCTTCTATAGGGGATGAGATGAAGAAGTTGGTTTCTAGGATCGGACATAATCCATTTTTACAAGCTTTTTTTAAATTTTATCAGGCATCTGAGATTGATTTGACCAGCATTGCAGTGGCTTATTATTTGTTGATTTCAATTTTTCCATTGCTGTTAATTGTTGTGAATATATTGCCTTATTTTCAAATTCCAATAGCAGAATTTTTAGAAGCGATAGAAGATGTTCTGCCAGAGTCACTTTATGAAGTGATTGCAAAGGTCATTCGTAATGTATTAACCCAACCATCTTCTGGCTTGTTGAGCTTCTCCATTCTTTCGGCTTTATGGGCTTTTTCACAATCAATGTCTTTCTTGCAAAAAGCTTTTAATAAAGCTTATGGTGTCGCCAAAGATAGAGGACTCATTTCGCACAGATTGTTTAGTATAGTGATGAGTTTAGGATTACAGTTGCTCTTTGCTCTTTCTCTTTTGCTGACAATGTTTGGGCGAATGTCTCTTCGTCTGCTCCATAGTTTTTGGGGATTTGATAACCAGCTTTATACTAGTCTACAAAAGATGACGCAGCCAACCATTTACACTTTACTTTTTCTTTCTTTATTGATGTTGTATTACTTTTTACCTAATGTCAAAATCAAGAAAATTCGCTATGTACTACCAGGAACGGTTTTTGTAGTTCTTACAATTGGTGTATTGCTAAATTTGTTTTCCGTTTATTTGGACACTTATGTAAATCACTTAATGGATGTTCGATTTTTCAGTTCCATTTTTGTTGTGGTCGTGATGATTTGGTTTACTCTCATTGCTCAAATACTTATTATTGGCGCGATTCTAAATGCAAGTTATCAACGTTGTCACGAAAGTTCATTTGAAACAAGGCATAAACAATTGACCACACGACTCATTCAAAAAACAAAAAAATGAAAAAAGAAGATAAAACTTCTTTTTTTAATATCATTTTATTGCATTTACAACAAAAATAGTTTATAATAATTGGCGAAGGAGGGAATATGACTATTTTGCGGGAAATTGGAATTATTGCTCGAGCGCTGGATTCGATTGCGAATATTGAATTTCGTGATATTGATTTGGCACGTGGACAGTATTTGTATTTAGTCCGAATTGCTGAAAATCCAGGGATTATTCAGGAAGAGTTGTCTGAACTTTTAAAAGTAGATCGTTCAACGGTTGCCCGTTCTGTGAAGAAATTGGAGAAAAAAGGATTTTTAGAACAGAAGTCAGCACCTGATAACCGAAAAAACAAAGAATGGTTTGTTACAAAAAAAGGCGCGGCTCTCTATCCATTTATTTTAGCTGAAAATCAATATTCTGAGCAAACTTCATTGCAGGGATTTTCGATAGCAGAAGCAAAGCAGTTGGAGGAAATGTTGATTCGAGTTCGCGAAAATATCACGGGTGATTGGGATTCAGTAAAAAAAGGACAAAAAAGAAATTATGAAAGAGGTAGATGATGAAAGTTACAGTTGAAAATGAATTTTGGGAGTTATTTCCTCAAGCACAAATTAGTATTATGGTAGCTAAAGGATTGGATAATAGTGTTGATGAAAGTAAGGACCTTTATTTTAAATCCTTGTTAGACAAGGGAAGCAAACGAGCAGAAGATTTTATTTCTGATGAACCATTTACGCAAAATGAGGTTATTCAGGAATGGCGGCAGGCTTTTACCAAATTTAAAACTAAAAAAGGAGCCCGTTCTTCCATTGAAGCACTTTTAAAAAGAGTGAGTCAAGGTCGTGAGTTCAATCCAATCAATCCATTGGTGGATATTTATAATAGTGTTTCACTTTCTTATGCTGTGCCTTGTGGTGGTGAAGATATTGACAAAATTGAGGGAGGACTACATTTAGCTAAAGCGCAAGGTGGAGAATCTTTCTTTCCGCTTGGAGCGGAGACGGATGCACCAGCTCTTCCAGAAGAAATCATCTACCATGATGATGAAGGAGCGGTTTGTCGTTGTCTCAACTGGCGCGAAGCTAAGCGAACTATGCTGACAGAAGAAACCAGAGATGCAGTGCTAGTTATTGAAGCTGTCAATGAAGAACAAGCAAAACGTGCACAAGCTGCTATGCAAGAATTGCAATATTTGGTAGAAGATTATTTTGGTGTAAAAGGAGAAATCACTCACTTGACAATGGAGCATCCAAGTGTAGAAATTTAAGAATAAAAAAGAGCTTCGAAGCTCTTTGGGATTAAAAACAAGCCACCATTTTGAGTAGGTTTGTTTTTTATTTCTTTGATTTATTTTTAAATACAAAGATTTTACTGAAAACATAATTGAGCACAATAATAATAATTTGAGCAAGCAAAGTTTCAATAGTGTTGACCGTTTTAATGTCATTGTGGACAAATTGACCAATAATAGCAGGAAAAGTAGTAACGAAAACGAGTGTGAGTCCCATATCCAATAAAAAGGTAGAGAGTCGCGCAACAACAAACTTGATAAAACGAGAGAACCAACCCTTTCTTTCTTGTTTAAAAACAATCGTATCGTTTGTTACAAAAGCAAAGAGGATACCAGCGATATTTCCCAAAGCTGTAGCTAGCAATTCATTGCTTGTATAAGCGTAACAAAGCATACGAGTAAGAACAGCAACAACAGTTGTAGCAACACCAAAAAACAAATAAGACAAAATTTCATTCTCAAAAAAGTGTGTAATATATTTTTTCATATATTTACTCTATCATATTTAAAAAAATTGTGCTATACTTGAAAAGCTGTATTAATGTTCTCAATGCAGCCCTTGGCGCTTAGTTTCCTTTCGCCAAGCATATTATACGCGGTTATAGCCGCCAAAGGAGAAAACATGGAAAAATTTACTATTCGCGATATGGCTCAGATTGCTCTCGTTGCTGCGATTTATGTCGCTCTAACAATGACACCGCCCCTGAATGCTATTAGCTATGGTGCCTACCAATTTCGGATTTCTGAGATGATGAACTTTATGGCTTTTTATAAACCTAAGTACATCATTGGGGTCACACTGGGCTGTATGATTGCTAATTTGTTTAGTTTTGGAATCATTGATGTCTTTGTTGGTGGCGGATCAACCTTGGTCTTTTTGAGCTTGGGTGTGTATTTCTTTAGAAAATACATGAACGAATATTTGTTTAACGGATTGATCAATAAAGCTTTCTTTTATTTTGCGATTTTCTTTTCATTTTCAATGATTACAATTGCCGCAGAGTTATATTTTGTTGCGAAAGCCCCGTTTCTTTTTACATGGTTTACAACGGCAATTGGAGAGTTTGTTTCACTCATTATTGGTGGAATTTTAATGGACAAGCTAAATAAGCGGATTGACTTGGGGAAATAAATGCTTTGAATAGCAGACTAATAAAAAATCTGTCGAATCTTCGACAGATTTTTTATTAGTCTTGGAATTTAAATACAACAGAAGAGTCATATAGTTTCAAGATTTTTTCAAAAACAATTTTACTTGCAAGGGCTGCAAGGATTGGAACAATGAGCCATACAACAACTGCTAAAGCTATATTTAATCCTGCATCAATAGAGGCTAATGGTCCAACCAAACCTACGAGACCAAAACCTGCTGACTGAGCTGTTCCACTGACTGAGAAAAGAGCTACCGGGATAGCGGATATAACGGCTGTTGTCAAACACGGAACTAAAATAATTGGATATTTAAAGACGTTTGGCATCATCAATTTCATAGCTCCCAAAGCAATAGCTAAAGTCACCCCTGAATTATTCACTTTCCAAGAGTGAACAACTAAAGCAACGGCTGTAGCTGCCACGCCCATTGCTGAAGCTCCGGCTGAAATTCCATTTAATTGAATGGCTAAACCAATGGCAACGGTTGAGATTGGAGAAATGATAATAAAGGCAAATGAACAACAAATTAAAATCGACATCAATAGCGGTTGTAAGTGTGTAAATTCATTGATAACCACTCCAATGCCAGTTGTAATTTGTTTAACAAATGGCAAGAGCAGTAAGCCAATCAAGGCTGCACCTACCCCGACGACAATTGGCATAGCTACCACAGCTGTTGAACCAAATCGATCTTTGATTAACATAAGCATGCCAACTGCGATAGCTGCTGTTAACATGGTGTTAATTAGGTCTCCTGTGCCAGCTCCGACATATTTTCCAAGTTCAGTATTGAAAGTGACGACACCTGAAGCTACAAAAGCAGCTCCTGCAGTGACCATCATCTGCATGGGTTTAAATCCAAATTGCAAAGCGATTAACCCACCGATAATCAATGGTGTAGCTAATTGGAAGATAACAGCGATATGAATAATGGTCTGTGCAATTGGCACGGTGCTGAAATATTTTAAAATAGCTGATAAAACAGCGTTTGGAATTAAACCAATAATAACTCCTAATGCCGTTCCCGACAATACTTTATTGACAAAAATTTTTGTCGTCATCTTTTCTTGTGCTTGTGTTTCCATCTAATTTCCCTTTCTGTTTCCAAACTATTTAGCGCCTAATATTTGTTCTTTGCAGTGAACCAATTCTGTCAAGAAGGAGCAATATGGAGTTTGTATACCATACTTTTGACCTTTTCGTACGACAGCTCCGTTGATATAATCAATTTCTGTCAGACGATTATGCTCGTTCAAATCTTGATACATTGATGGGTGATGTAATCCGATTGTATCTCGATTGTAGCAATTTTTTTCGATGTAATCTACAGTTTCCTCAACATTCAAATCGACATTTTCATATTTTGCAACCGCCGCAAATTCATTGACAATGCGCTCAACAATTGTATGGGCGGGAGTGGTGTCACCGAAATCTGCCATATTAGAAAGTAAAATAGTGCATAAACCATTCATTGTCCCGTTTACACAGGCTTTTTTATAAATGGCGTGCAAGATATTTTCAGAATACTGTGCGTTCAATCCAGCAGAATTTAAGATTTCTACAATGTGATCAGCTGCTTGTTTCGCTTTTGAATCTGAAACGAGATTCTTCAGTGCAACAGTTCCGTTTCCGAATAACTTCACTCGACCTGGTCCTTCCATACCTGCTGTCCACATAGTATTTCCGATCATGATATGCTCTTTTGGAACATATTTTTCAATGATTTCTTCATGTCCAATTCCATTCAATAAACAAAGAACATTTGTGTGCTCTTTTATCAATGGCTGAATGTCTGTTAGCATTGCTTCTAACTGCATTGCTTTAGTAAATAGAATGATTAAATCACTGGACAAAGTTGGTTCTACTTCGTTTTGAAGATAAATTGGCAATTTCGCAACAAGCTCCTCGCCATTAAAATTAGCCTGCAAGCCATTTTTTTGGATAGCTTTTACATGGTCTGCCCAACCATCTACTAAAATGACCTTATGACCCGCTTGATGCAACATGAGACCAAACCGGCTGCCCATTGCACCTGCACCTGCAATTGTAATATTCACAATAAGATTCCTCCTCTATATTGTTTGGATTATTTCTTTATTAAAAGAAAATGAACTATATATATTTTACTTCTTTTATCTTTTTTTATCAATTAAATTTTGAATTTATAATTTTTGAAGTTGTAGGCTAGCTCTAGCTTTTTAACCAAAAAAATTCATTAAATTATTTGTAAAAATACAGCAGATTTTAGCTAGTAAATACTTATAATATTTAGACATCATTGTTTTTACGCTGTTTTATTTGATATGTCTAAATTTTTTATGATATTAACAGTAATAATCCTGTAGAATCGTATGTTTTATGATAAAATAGAAATATGAAAGACAGAATGTTAGAACTGGTGAATCTACTAAATCAATATGCGCATGAATATTATACAACTGATAATCCAAGCGTATCGGATAGTGAATATGATAGGTTATATCATGAATTGTTAGATTTAGAACAGCAATACCCAGAGCTCGTTCAGGCTGATAGCCCAACTCATCGTGTGGGTGGTAAGGTTTTAGAAGGGTTTGAAAAATACCAACATCAGTATCCGCTATATAGTTTGCAGGATGCTTTTTCACGTGAAGAGTTAGAGGCATTTGATGTACGGATTCGCAAAGATTTTCCAAAGGTGAGTTATCTGTGTGAGTTAAAAATTGATGGTCTCTCCATTTCTCTTATGTATGAAAATGGTATTTTGGTTGCAGGAGCCACTCGGGGAGATGGCTCCGTCGGAGAAAATATCACAGAAAATTTAAAAAGGGTGAAAGATATTCCGCTAACTTTGCCAACTGCTGTAAATTTGACAGTTCGTGGTGAATGTTACATGCCACGTAGTTCTTTTGACGCAGTGAATCAACTGCGTCAAGAAAATGGAGAGCCAGAATTTGCAAATCCGAGAAATGCAGCGGCAGGAACGCTGCGTCAGTTGGATACTGCAATTGTTGCCAAGCGAAATCTAGCAACTTTTCTTTATCAAGAAGCCAGTCCAACAGATGTGTCAACTCAAGAAGCTGTTTTAAATAAGTTATCTAAAAATGGCTTTAGCGTAAATGAACGGCATATTTTGGCATATTCGATGGATGAAGTATGGCGATTTATAGAGCAAATCAATCACGAACGTGCGCAATTGCCTTATGATATTGATGGTGTTGTCATCAAGGTAAATGATTTATCTGTTCAAGAAGAGCTCGGTTTTACCGTGAAAGCTCCTAAATGGGCGATTGCTTATAAATTTCCGGCGGAAGAAAAAGAAGCACAGCTTTTATCGGTTGATTGGACGGTTGGGCGAACTGGAGTGGTTACACCGACCGCTAATCTTACACCTGTGAAATTAGCAGGGACAACCGTCAGTCGAGCAACTCTGCACAATGTCGATTACATTGCTGAAAAAGATATTCGTAAAGACGATACAGTTATCGTTTATAAGGCGGGTGATATCATTCCAGCTGTTTTGCGAGTGGTTGAAAACAGGCGCCGATCAGAAGAGCAACTAGAGATTCCAACGAACTGTCCAAGTTGCAACAGCGAGCTGATTCACTTTGAAGATGAGGTGGCTTTGCGCTGTATCAATCCGCGCTGTCCTGCACAAATCAAAGAAGGTTTAATTCATTTTGCTAGTCGTGATGCCATGAATATCACAGGGCTTGGACCAGCAGTGGTGGAGAAATTATTTTCTCAGGAATTGGTGAAAGATGTGGCTGGCATTTACCACTTGACTGTCGAAGATTTGTTGCAATTGGAGAATATTAAGGAAAAATCAGCTAACAAGTTGTACTCTGCTATTCAAGCTTCTAAAGAAAATTCAGCAGAGAAATTACTATTTGGGCTGGGCATTCGCCATGTTGGAAGCAAAGCGAGTCAGATTTTGTTAGAGCATTTTCATGATTTGGAACAATTAGCAAAAGCAGAAAGAGAAGAAATTGTTGCACTGGATAGTCTAGGAATGGTGATTGCTGAAAGTTTGACTAGTTATTTTGCTCAGGAAGGATCGCAGATTCTACTGAGAGAATTGAAAGAAGCAGGGCTTAATCTAGCTTACTTAGGTGAAAAAGTTGCAGCAAACGCAGTTCTTTCTGGATTGACCGTTGTCTTAACAGGAAAATTAGAACGCTTGAATCGTTCAGAAGCAAAAGTAAAATTAGAAAGTTTAGGTGCAAAGGTGACGAGCTCTGTTTCTAAAAAAACGAGTTTAGTCGTTGCTGGAGCAGATGCAGGAAGTAAATTAATAAAAGCTCAAGAGTTAGGCATTGACATTCGTGATGAATCTTGGCTTGAGAGCTTGTAGAGGTTTGTATGGAAACAGCTAGAAAAAGAGCACGATTGATTTATAATCCGACCTCTGGTCAGGAAATTATTAAAAAAAATATCGCAGAAGTTTTAGACGTTTTAGAAGATGTGGGTTATGAAACAAGTGCTTATCAGACAACGCCCGCTCCTTTATCAGCTCAAAACGAAGCAGAGAGAGCGGCTAAAGCAGGATTTGATTTAATTGTGGCAGCTGGTGGCGATGGAACAATTAACGAAGTGGTTAATGGCGTGGCACCGTTGGAAAACCGTCCTAAGTTGGCGTTTATTCCTACTGGTACAACCAATGATTATGCGCGTGCTCTCAAAATTCCAATGGGAGATCCAGTAGCAGCTGCTCGGATTATTGAAAAAGATCAAACCATAAAAATGGATATTGGTCAGGCTTATGGGGAAAAATATTTCATCAATATCGCTGCGGCAGGGACTTTGACAGAATTAACATATAGTGTTCCAAGTGAAGTAAAATCGCGCCTTGGTTATCTTGCTTATGTAGCCAAGGGAGCGGAAATGCTGCCAAAATCTAAATTACGTAAAGTACATATTGAGCACGACCACGGTGTGTTTGAAGGCAAGGTCTCTTTAATCTTTGTTGCCTTAACCAATTCAATCGGTGGTTTTGAAAAATTAGCGCCAGATACGGTGTTAGATGACGGAAATTTCACCTTGATTTTAGTGAAAACTGCTCGCTTATTTGATATGCTGGGCTTAATGATTCAAGCCATCAATGGCGGACAGCATGTGACTGATGCGAATGTAGAATATTTAAAAACAAGTAAATTAAAATTAGAAGTTTTAGATAAAAAAGCACCATTTATGTTGAATTTGGATGGTGAATATGGTGGAGACACTCCTGTTGAGTTAGAAGTTCTTCATAACCATTTAGAATTTTTTGCAAATATTGATGAGATTAGCGATAGCGCTTTGTCATTAGAAAATAAAAATAATCAGGAGAATTAGATGTTAGACTATCGTGTCTTAATTCATTACCACAATCAGTTAGACAATTATGCTGCTTACAATATGTGGAAGTGGCAAATGAATCAATGGGGAGAGGAGGCTTCTTTTTTTCAGAGAGATGACTTTGGCATTCAAGGGAATTTATCGTATAAGAGTAATCAGGCTTTGGGATATGTACATGTCATTGTAAAAACAATCGATTGGTCTCACCAGTCGGTTGATTATTCCATTCAGTTATTACCTCCTCATCTGGTGACGGAAATTTGGATTATTGAAGGAGACAGTCAAGTTTATTATTCCCGACAAGCTGCTATGACTAGTCCGTATTATGCAAAGCAAGATCCCCATGCTTTTGATATGGCATTAGATAGCAAACGTTTTGATCAACATTGGGGCTATCAAGGTTGGCTAGGTTGTCGGTATGATGGTAAAAAAGCTGAATTTAAACTTTGGGCACCTACTGCAAAAAAAGTTCAATTAGTGGTGTATAAGAATGGTAGTAACCACTCGAAAATCTGGAAAGTTTATGACTTACAAAGAGGGAAAAATTTTTCAAAAGATCATTCTGAAAATACAATCGGAATTTGGTCTCGAGTGATTTCAGATGATCTAGCAGATAGAGCTTATCAGTACCAATTAGAGTTTGAACATCACAAAACATTGACGCGTGACCCATACGCCGAAGCAACAACTGAAGACGGGAAACGCTCTGTCATTTTGTCACCTACAGAGCGAAATCCAAAACATTTTCAAGTGAAACAAGGCCAACAAGCGACTTGGCGTTTGGATAATCCTTGTCAGGCAGTTATTTATGAAATGCATGTGCGAGATTTGACAAAGTCTAGTAGTTCTGGTGTATCTAAAAAATACCGAGGTACCTTTTTAGGTGCTTGTCAAAAAGGAACTAAAAATCGATCTGGTCAAGCGACGGGATTTGATTATATCCAATCTTTAGGTATCAATGTTGTACAATTGCAGCCAATCTCTGATCGACACAAAGAGTATGATTGGCATGGAAATGTGACCTACAATTGGGGGTATGATCCACAAAATTACAATGCTCCAGAAACGAGTTTTTCAACAAATCCAACAAAGCCATCTCAAGGCATGCGGGACTTAAAAACAATGATTCAAGCCTATCACGATGCAGACATTTCCGTGGTGATAGACGTTGTCTACAACCATATTTATTCTACCTATGATTCTTCTTTTCAAGCCACAATGCCCGATTATTATTATCGAATGAATCCAGATGGCTCTTTCCAAAACGGAACAGGTGTAGGGAGCGAGACAGCTAGTGAGCACGAGATGTTCCGGAAATATATGATTGATTCGCTCCTTTATTGGGTAAAAGAGTATAATATTGACGGTTTTCGTTTTGATTTGATGGGAATTCATGACATTGAAACCATGCGTCAGATTCGAGAAGCGTTAGATGAGATTGATCCGAGAATCCTGACTTATGGAGAAGGCTGGGACATGGGAACAGGATTACTTCCTCTTGATAAAGCTAAGAAAGATAATGCTTTTGAATTGTCAAATATCGGATTTTTCAATGATACTGAACGTGATGCGATTAAAGGAGCAGAGGTCTACGGTGGCTTAAAAGCTGGTTTTGTCAGTGGAGAGGCAACAGAGGCTATTATTGCGAAAGCAATATTAGGAAGCAATGAGTTAGGGACTTATCTGACGCCAAACCAAGTTGTGAACTATGTAGAAGCGCATGATAATTATAATTTGCATGACTTGTTAGTGGAACTACACCCAGATGATGATGACTTGACTCGTACTAAACGGATTGAATTAGCGACTGCGATGAATCTGCTGTTGCAAGGTATGAGTTTTATGGAACTAGGACAGGAATTTTCACGTAGCAAGCTAATAGCAACTGGAGAAAATGGTCAAACTATTCAGGAAGATCATGAGCGTGCTATGAATAGTTATAACGCTCCTGACACTGTCAATCAGGTAAATTGGGATTTGATAGCTGATCACCAAGAAAGTATTGACTACATCAAAAAGATTATCCATTTAAAAACTATGACAAAAGAATTTTCTTATCAACATTACGAAGACATTTACCAGCACGTCTTTGTGCACTCAGCTCATACAGGAAGTGGAGTTGTCATTTTTGAAGTGAAAGATGAGAAATATTATCTCATTATTTTCAATGCAAGCGGTCAAAGTTACAACATTGAAGATATTGGCAATTTGAGACTTGTAGCTGGAAATAGTCGTCAAGTTAGTGATTCTTTTGTTGAAGATTTGACAGCGACAGTCTTTGAAGTTGTAGAGTGGTAAATTTAAAGATGTCAAGTTTTTTTCTTGACACCTATTCTTACTTGTGATATGATAGAGTACATTGGTAATAGCTCTGCTATACCTAAAAATAAAAAGAGAAAAGAGAAAATTTAAAAATGGCAGTTAAAATTCGTTTAACTCGTATGGGTTCTAAGAAAAAACCTTACTATCGTATTAACGTAGCAGATTCACGTTCACCACGTGATGGACGTTTCATTGAAACAATCGGAACTTATAATCCACTTGTTGCTGAAAACCAAGTTACCTTGAAAGAAGATCGTGTTCTTGACTGGTTGTCGAAAGGTGCTCAACCTTCTGATACAGTTCGTAACATTCTTTCAAAAGCTGGTGTGATGAAGAAATTTCACGATTCAAAATACTCTAAATAACAGAATTGCAGGTTGACTATGGACACGATTGAAAATCTTATTATTGCAATAGTGAAACCTTTGATTTCACAACCAGATGCTTTAACTATCAAGATTGAAGATACACCAGAATTTTTGGAATATCATTTGGATCTTGATCCTAGCGATGTTGGACGTGTAATTGGTCGTAAAGGTCGCACAATTTCTGCGATAAGAACGATTGTTTACTCTGTTCCAACCGAAGATAAAAAAGTTAGAATTGTTATTGATGAAAAATAAAATAGAGCCACTTAGGCTCTATTTTTGGAAATCTATACTTAAAATGACTTGTGTATGTTTTACATTAGAAAACCTAAGTTTTCTAATGCTTTTTCGATATAATCTAAATCTTGCTGCGAATCGGCTTCAACCAAATGATAATGAATACCATCTGTCAATTCAGATAAACCTCGAAAATTACTTTCATGAATTTGTTGGATAAAATGTTGGACATCTCTGCGACAAGTTAATTTCAGATACGTTTGGATTTCCCCATAAACGGGATGCTCCACCATAATATTTTGGACTCGTCCGCCATTGTCTACGATTGCTAACAATTCTGTTTCGATATCTTCAATTGTGTGCTTGACTTTAAAAAGCTGGTGGTAATATTTAACAGTATCGTTCATTTTGTAAATATAACCCCGATTTGTGCTAATAATAGGAGCACCATCAGCTCGAAGAACGGCAATATCTTGAACAATAATTTGGCGCGTAACATTGAATTTTTCTGCTAGAATTTGACCATTTAAAGGAGTTTCCGCATTTTTTAAAAGTTGTAATAAATCAGTTCTTCTTTTTTTTATCATAAATTCATTGTAGAATAAATCCGTTAAATATTCAAGGTTTAACGGATTTTTTGTAGAGTCTTATAAATAAATTGTGCAATGATAAAGTCAACGATGCTATGAATAATTGTTCCAACACCTACGAGAATGAAGAGAAGGTAAAACATATTTTCTGGAAAAGAAGTAGAGGCGTAAAAGATGAGACAAGCAAGAACTTCAGCAATCGCGTGAACGAAAGCAAGAATAATATTTAGTATCCAAGTTTGAATTGGTTTATCTAAAGTTTTAGGATATTTTCTAAGGTAAAGAGCACCTAACAATCCGAAGAAGAGATGAGATAAGGCACGAAGAACAATAACAATAGGATAACCAGCTGCTAAGAATCCAAAGGTGGAACCTAGAATAACGACTAAAGTCATCAAAGGAGAGATAAACATGGCTAAAAAGATAGGGACATGGCTTGCTAACGTATAAGAAGCGGGTGGAATAATAATTTTTACAGGCATAATCATAGGAATGACAATAGCTAGCGCTGTCAAAAGAGCTGTGAGAGTTATAAATTGGTTTTTTGTTTTTGGTTTCATAATCCCCTCCATTTACTGTATACACATAAGTATATTTTACTGTTTTTACAGATAATGTCAAGAGAAAATTTTGATAAAGTAAACAAAATTCTTAAATAGTAGGTACTATGTTTGTTAGAATATTAATAAGAGGAGAAAACTATGATAGATATGTTGGAACAGCCAGAGTATATTGCTATTCATTCTTCCTTACGTTTGCGAAAGTATGATGGACAAGCTCATCTAGCTTTTTCTTGGTATCAGAATCCTGATGTAATCCGTTTGATTGATGGTAGTAGAGAGCCTTATACACTTCAGCGAATCAAGAAAATGTATGACTATCTTACTCAGCATGGAGAAGTGTATTTTATTGAGATTCTGATAAATGAAAATTGGATGCCAATTGGTGATGTAAGTTTTTGGCAAGAGGATATGCCTATTGTTATTGGTAACTCAGATTATCGTGGTCATGGAATCGGGAAGACCGTTGTTCAAGCATTAATTGAACGTGGACGTCAGCTGGGCTATGA
The DNA here is from genome assembly GCF_001814295.1 of Streptococcus sp. HMSC067A03. Lineage (NCBI taxonomy): Bacteria > Bacillati > Bacillota > Bacilli > Lactobacillales > Streptococcaceae > Streptococcus > Streptococcus sp. HMSC067A03. The sequence goes on from NZ_KV815639.1 coordinate 78,692, forward strand.
ACGTTTGTATGTTCGAGAAATTTATGATTACAATACTGCTTCTAAAAAGATGTTTGAATCGGTAGGATTTTATCCCATAGAAAAGACTGAAAAAGGACATCGCTATGCTTTGGATTTACTGCTTCCTTTATCAGCTATTCAACCAAGTCAATTTTATCTTTCAGAAGAGAAACTAAAGCAGGTTCAGACATGGTTTGATACAAAGAACATAAGTAGTTTAAAACCCTTGCCAATTAAGCGCTTCCAAGACAAAATCTTTTTTACTGATGGACACAGTAGAGCATTTATAGCTTATCAAGCTGGTTTTGAAGAGATTCCAGTTTATGCAGAAAAAGACGATTTGAATTGGGAGTTCTATTCCTATTGTCTTCAAGTTTGTGACAAAATAGGTATTGCTACAATAAAAGATTTAGAAAATCGAATTTTGTCTGTGTCGGATTACAAGAAAAATTGGTTAGATTGGTGTCAACGAGTCGCAAAGAAGTTTGAGGAATAAATAAAGATTGTGTTATAATGGTCAAGAAAACTGTTTCATATAGAAGAGGTCAAAAATGATTTATGAATTTTGTGCAGAAAATGTGACTAATTTGGAAAAAGCCATGCAGGCTGGTGCTCGACGAATTGAACTTTGCGATAATCTAGCAGTTGGCGGAACAACGCCTAGTTACGGTGTCATAAAAGCAGCTGTTGAGCTAGCAAAACCTTACAATGTGACCGTTATGACGATGATTCGTCCACGCGGGGGAGACTTTGTATACAATGACTTGGAAATGGAAATCATGCTAGAAGACATTCAAATGGCGCGTAGCGCTGGGACACACGGACTTGTTTTTGGTGTTTTGACAACTGCTAATAAAATTGATTATCCAAAAATGGAAAAATTATTAAAAGCCTCGCAAGGGCTGGAAGTCGTCTTTCACATGGCTTTTGACGCTACTCCAAGAGAACATCAATTTAGTGAAATGGACTGGCTAATGGAACATAGCGTGAAACGGATTCTAACTCACGGTGGACTGGCAGAAGAGCCGATTCAAGAGCATTTTTCTTGGTTATATGAATTGATAAATCATGCAGCTGGTCGGATTGATATTTTACCAGGAGGCGGTATTACGGTTGATAATCGTGATGAAATTGTTGCAAAGCTCGGCGTCAATCAACTTCATGGTACCAAAATTGTATTTTAGAAAGTGAAGATCATGTTAGACTTATTTGAGAAATATCAAGCAAATCCAGAAAAATTACAGGTATTTGGTTTTGAAAAAAGAGGAGAAGAGTTTGTTTATTCTCAGGAAATAATGAATGGTGATTTTCTGTTACAGCTAAAACTTCAGGGTGAGAAGCTGGACTATCAAGTGTTTGACCAAGAGACTGGTGATGAATACGTGCAAGTCAAAATGAGGACTATGACAGGTGAATTTGTCGGTCAAGTCCGTGAAGCTTGTCAGAAGATTTTTTTGATGATTCGAGCTAATTGTTTTGAGGAAGTTGGCTTTCTTTATGAACAGAGCAGCCGCTTGCAGGATTATGTAGCGAAGACCTATGGCGGACGACTGGAATATCTCTGGGAGAGTTCTTCAAAAAATGGCAATCTTCATGCTGGTGTTTTTCGACATCAGGATACTAAAAAATGGTATGGGGCCTTTCTGACTACAGATTGGTCTAAGTTTGAAGCAGATCGAAGTGGTATTATTGAGATACTTAATATTAAGAATGAACATGTGGTAGAGCTAATTCAGAGAAAGGGGATCTACCCAGCCTTTCACATGAACAAAAAATATTGGCTTAGCCTGCCCTTGGATGATACTTTAACAGATATAGAACTTTTTGCTCTTTTGGACGAAAGTTTTACATTAACCAAAAAGAAATGAGAAACACAGTTAGCTTGCACTGACTGTGTTTTATTTTTACGAGTGATTGTACAAAATAGTGTATAATGGTAATCAGCAATAATTGAGGAGAGAATATGAATCTTATCAGAAAATTAGGTTGGTTTTTCAGGCTAGAGAGAAAGCGATATATAATTGGAATTCTAGCCTTGTCTTTGGTTAGTGTTTTTAATTTAATCCCCCCTAGAGTAATTGGTGTGGTAATTGACCGTATTGCTAGTCGAAATCTAACATCAAACCAATTAGTTTTAAATCTTTCGGTTTTGCTTGCTTCAGCTTTTATCATGTATGGACTGCGTTATCTTTGGCGGCTATATATTTTTGGTACAGCAAATCATTTGGGAAGACTGTTGCGTTCTCGGCTTTTTGAGCATTTTACTAAAATGTCTCCGTCTTTTTATCAAAAATATCGAACAGGAGACTTGATGGCGCATGCAACAAATGATATTAATGCAGTTGTGAGCGTGGCAGGTGGAGGCGTTATGTCGGCAGTAGATGCCACTATCACAGCTCTGGTAACGCTGTTGACTATGTTTTTTGTTTTAGACTGGCGCCTGACTTTGATTGCCACCTTACCATTGCCATTTCTTTCTTGGGGAACGAGTCTAATTGGGCGAAAAAATCATGAGAGTTTTAAGGCAGCCCAAGAAGCTTTTTCTGATTTGAACAATAAGGTGCAGGAAAGTGTTTCGGGAATTAAAGTGACTAAATCATTTGGCTATCAAACAGCAGAAAGTCAATCTTTTGCAAAAATAAATCAGGATGTCTATGAAAAAAATATTCTAGCTGCAAAATACAATTCTCTCTTTGATCCTATGGTGTTGATTTTCATCGGCTTATCTTATGCTTTAACCTTGATTTTTGGTGGACTGTTCATCTCTAGAGGACAATTTACAGTTGGAGAATTAGTAACATTTATCACTTATCTGGATATGTTAGTGTGGCCTTTGCAGGCAATGGGTTATCTTTTTAATATTAGCCAGAGGGGGGCAGTTTCTTATGAGCGGATTGAGCGACTGTTAGCAGAAAAATCTGATGTCAAAGAGACAAAAAAACCAGTTTCCCCTATCCAAAACGGTCGTTTGGTCTATAACATTAAATGTTTTTCTTATAAGGAAACAGCAACTTTGTCCAATATTCACTTTTCGTTAGAAAAAGGGCAAACGTTAGGAATCGTCGGACAAACAGGTTCTGGTAAGACGACACTTTTGCGCTTACTGATGAGAGAGCAAGATATTCAAGATGGTGCTATTTATCTGAATGATCATGATATTCGAGAGTATAGATTAAAGGATTTGCGGAGTTTGACTGGTTATGTACCACAGGAGCAGATTCTTTTTGCAATGTCAATTATAGATAATATTCGATTTGCAAATCCAAGTCTATCAGATGATGAAGTGATTCAAAGTAGTAAGCTGTGTGGTCTTTATGAAGATATTGTTGCCATGCCAGAAGGTTTTCATACGATTGTTGGTGAGAGAGGTGTGTCTCTTTCAGGGGGACAAAAGCAACGTTTAGCAATGAGTCGAGCACTTGTTCTTAAACCAGATATTTTAATATTGGACGACTCTTTATCTGCTGTTGATGCTAAAACAGAACACTTGATTTTGAAAAACCTCAAAACAGAAAGAGACGACAAAACAACTATTATTACCGCCCACAGACTGTCAGCGGTTGTTCATGCTGATTTGATTTTAGTGATGGAAAATGGACGAATTAAAGAACGGGGTACTCACCAAGAATTATTAACTCAAAATGGTTGGTATGCACAAACTTATCATAAACAACAATTGGCAGAAAATCTAAAAGAGGATCGATAATGAGAAAACAAGTAACCTTTTATCGCCTTCTAACTTATATGTGGCGTTATAAATGGATTAGCATTTTGGCGCTCGTTTTCATCTTTGCGACAACCTTGGTAACGACAACTTTGCCACTTTTAGCTCGCTATTTCATTGACCATTTTATTAGTCGTTATCAGATTATGACAGGTTTTTATGTTCTGATTATGTACTATGCTCTTTTTCTTTTGCGAGTGTTATTTACTTTCTTGGGACAATATTCTTTTGCCCGTGTGGCACATAGCATTGTTCGCGATTTGCGTCAAGAAAGTTTTGAAAATATTGAGCATTTAGGGATGGTCTATTTTGATCAGACCCCAGCAGGAGCGATTGTCTCCCGTTTGACAAATGATACACAAGCAGTAGCGGATATGTTTAGTAGTATCTTTTCAAGTTTTTTAAGCTCTGTTTTTATTCTTGTTGTAACATTGGTGACGATGTTTAGCTTGAATTGGCGATTGACAGGTCTTATTGTACTCTTTTTACCAGTCATGTTAAGTTCCATTTTGCTTTATCAACGCTTATCTAATCGTCTCCTCAAGCTTGTCAGAAGTAAACTAAGCGATTTGAATGTTAAACTTTCTGAAAGTATTGAGGGAATGCGTATTATTCAGGCATTTGGTCAGGAAAATCGATTAATAAAAGAATTTGAAACTATTAACAGCGAGCATTTGGATTATACAGTTCGCTATCTTAATATTAATAGCCTTTTTCTGCGGCCAGCCATGTCTTTGTTGAAAATTTTAGCTTATGCGGTCATTTTAGCTTATTTTGGTTTTACTTGGCAAATTGCAGGAGTAACAGCCGGAGTTATGTATGCCTTTGTCCAATATGTCAATCAGCTTTTTAATCCTTTGATTGATTTGATGCAGAATTATTCTGTTTTGCAAACATCTATAGTAGCTGCAGGCCGCGTTTTTGAAATCATGGACTGTAAAGATTATGAACCGAAGCAAACCAATTTACCGCTAGAGATTACAGATGGAAAGATTGAATTTCGGCATGTTTCCTTTTCATATGATGGCAAGCATGATATTCTTAAGGATATCTCATTTTCAGTCAAACAAGGGGAGACAATTGCTTTTGTCGGTGCAACGGGCTCAGGCAAGTCTTCTATCATCAATCTCTTTCTGCGTTTTTATGAATTTGAAAGAGGAGAAATTTTAATTGATAATCAAAACATTAAGGATTACGGCCAAGCTGAACTGCGTCGCAATGTTGGATTAGTTCTTCAAGACCCATTCCTTTATCATGGTACCATTGCTTCTAATATCAAAATGTATCAAGAAAATCTAGGCCGAGAAGAGATTATAGACGCTGCTAAATTTGTTGACGCGCACGACTTTATCAGTCGGCTACCTGCAAACTACGATAGCCCGGTGACAGAGAGAGGGGCGACTTTTTCGAGTGGTCAAAGACAATTGCTAGCTTTCGCTAGAACAATTGCAAGCAAACCTAAAATCTTAATTTTGGATGAAGCAACCGCCAATATTGATTCAGAAACCGAAGAACTGATTCAGGCTTCGCTGAGAAAAATGCGTCAAGGACGAACGACTATTGCCATCGCTCACCGCCTGTCCACTATTCAGGATGCTAACTGTATTTATGTGATGGAGCAAGGCCGAATTATCGAATCAGGCACTCACGAGGAACTCTTAACTCTCAACGGTACTTATTATAAAATGTACCAACTTCAAGCAGGTATGATGGGAGAGGAGTGATTTCTTAGAAAAAAGGAGCTTCGGCTCCTTTTATAAATATTTATTTAAATGTTGTAAGGTTTTTTCTAGATTTTCATATCTAATTTTTGCGTATTGATAAGGACAATCATGTATGTAACTTGATTCAAAAAAATCCAAAGATAGATTGCTGTGTTTGAAAGAGCTGACAGATTTAAGTCCACGTAGATCCAGTAAGATACCATCCCTATTGAGAAAGTAGGAAAGTTTGAGTTGATTTTCACTTAAAAGTTTTTTAGCTCTCATTACTTCTTTTTCTTGTTTATTGAGAAGAAAAAGACGATTTTTCTCAAACATAAGATTATCAATGTAAAGAGATAGGGCTTTTTGCATGATGAGATTGCTATCGTAGTCTACTGCTTTCTTATAAGCAATGAAAGCCGATTGAATATCCGATGGCAGTAGTAGAGCTGTTATTCGTAAGGCGGGAAAAAGACTGGCAGAAAAAGATTTGATATAAATGACATGTTGGCTGTCGTCCAAGTAATGAAAGGTCAACTCATGTTTGCTGTCAAAGTCAGCTAAATAATCATCTTCTACGATATAAACATCATAAAGCTGAGCAAGACGAATGATTTCCTCTTTTTCTTTTCGGTTGTAAGAATGTCCTAAAGGGTAGTGAAAGCGTGGAATGGTATAGAAAAACTTGATATGACCCGTTCGGAAAATCCATTCCAATTCTTCTAAATCAATTCCTTCCGGAGTCCGTTCAATCGTTTGATAAGGAAGTTTTTGGGCAGTTAGCAAATCGTTTATTCGATGATAAGTCGGCTGCTCAACTAAAATTTCATGTTTTTCGTTTGGAAAGACAATTTGTGACAGAATATAAAGAGCTTGCTGGGTACCAGAGGTTAGAACCAGTTTGTCGGCAGATGTGTAAACAGCTGAATCGAGAAGCAGTTGCTGAACCGACTGACGCAAGTCCTCCAACCCTTCCTGCTGTGAATAGTAGTTAAAAAGATAATTTTCTCGTCCAATCAGTGTTTCATTGAGACAAATTCGAAAATCTTCATAAATTTGGTGGCGGTCATCCCTGACAGATAATTCCATATATTGCTGATCTTCCAGACTATTTTCTAAGACATAGTAGCCACTCTTGGGAACAGCATAGATGTATTTTTGATATTTTAATTCCATTAGTGCCTTCTGGGCTGTATCTTTGCTACAATGATACTTATCTGCTAACTTACGAATAGAAGGAATCTTCTGCCCCTTGAGCAATTTCCCATTTTGAATATCTTGACGAATCCGATCTACGATACATTGATATTTAGATTTTGGCATCTTAACTGTCCCCATACAGAAGAAATTTTCTTTATTGTAGCGTATTTTGAAATCTTTTACAATCAGGAAATGATAGTTTGTGTTGTATAAGATTGTCCTGTGGATTACTCTCCACTAAATAATCAGTGTAAAAGAAATTTAATGAAATAGTTATCTGTGTAATACATTAGTGGAATTGTAATTTGGGTTGAAATGGTTTATAATAAAAAATAGCAAGTATATTAGGAGGTCCTCTAATGGAGAGAAAACTAAAAAAGTCAGTCGTTGCGACCGGTTTAGCTGCAACGACAATTATTTCGGGTAGTTTATCACATCAAGTAAGCGCCGAAGAAGTAAAACCACAATCTACTGAACCAAAGACATCTGAAAAAATTACCAAACCAGTTACAGAATCTGACGTTCAATCAGCAAAATTGGAAGCAAATGCTGCGAAAGTTCAGAAAGATACACAACAGAAAGTTGTAGATAAAGTAAAAGAGGATGTAAATACTTCAAAGGAAGCGGTCGTAAATAGACAGAAAGCCGTAGCAGATGCAGAAACAGAAAAAAATGCAGCAACTTCAGAAGTGATTGAAACTGCAAAAGAAAAAGTAAAAACAGCAGAGGACACTGTTGTAACAGAGGAGAAGAAGGTTCAAGAAGCAAAGTGTTCGGAAGAAAAGGCAAAAGAAGCTGTTAAAAATCAAGAAAATATTGTAGCGGGGCAGCAATCACTTGTTGATGTTGCACAACGTGAATTAGACACAGCTAAAGCTCCAGTTGCCAATGAGGAACACGATCTTAACCGCGCAAAAGAAGAAGAAAAACAAGCGGAAAAGAATTTGGCAGAAAAGCAAAAAAATCTTGCTAAAGTGAAAGAAGAAATCGCTAATCTTCCTAAAGAAATCAATGCAGCTACTGAACAAGTCAAGCAAAGTGAGCAAAAAGTTGCAGAAAATCAAGCGGCTATTGATCAAAAAGCTGCTGAAGTAACCCGCGCTGAACAATCAGTTGCTAATAGAAGAAATGTTGACTTGAGTAAAGCAACCTATGGTGAATTTTTGCAACATGCTAAAACAAATGGAGCCAACCAAGCGATTCGTAATGCAGCTGCTGAAGCTCTAGCGACTTATGAAAGAGCTAAACATGAAGACGGTATTACAGTTGGTTCTGATTCAACAAGTCCAGCAACTTTAGAAAATAATTTAAAAGCGATTGAATTGGTTAGGGCAATTAATGCTTACCGTAGACAAGCTGGATTAAAAGAACTGTTGATTGATCCTTACAAAAATCCAGCCAGCCAAGTCCAAACTCTTTATTTTAGAAGAGCAAATTGGCATATGGGCAAATATTTTGGCAATGAAAACGTGGCCATTAATAGCTCTGTAAGAGGAGCGGTTGACTACTGGTATAAAGAAAAAGCCTTATATATGGCTGAGGCAGCTAAGTATGGGCTAACAACAAATGAGCGAGACATTGATTCCAATAAAATTTATACTACTCTTTACAAGCGAGGTCAGCTTGATTTCTTCTACAAAGTTGGTCACTATCTTCAAATGATGGATAAAAACTTTAATTCGATTTCAGCAGCATATTGTAGTGATCCAAATCCATATAATAATTTATATGAAGTTGGTTTCCACACAGCATCTAATGAACGCTTCAATAACGGTACTCTTCTTAGCGCAGATGCTTATGAGCAAGCAATCCGTAATTTTGCTGGTGCTGCAAAAGCCGCAAATGCACAAGCGACAGCAGCCAAGAATCAATTAGGTGTGTTGCGAGCTCAAAGAACGGGTTATGTATCTACTTTAAATATCCAAAAGGCAAAATTAGCAGACCTTCAAAAATTAGCTGCGAATCGTTCGGCTGCTCTTGCTACTGCGAATGCTGGAGTGATTACAGCCGAAGCAGCTTTGACAAAAGCGAAACAAAATGTTGTGACAAAAGAAGCAGCTTTGAAGCGTGCAACTGCAGCTATTGCATCCAAGTTGGCGCCAAAACAAGCAGCGTTAGCAAAAGAACAAGGATTACTAGAAACCGCTAAAAATAAGTTAGCAGAACTAAAGAAAGCCTTAATTACAGCAGAATTGAATGTTGCTAAAGCAAAAGATGCTTTGCAAACTAGTCAAACTGCACTAAAAGTAGTACAAGATAACTTGGCAAAATTACAAAATGCACCACAAGCACTTGAAGCAGCTCAAAAGGCTTTTCAAGCTGCACAAGCTGATTATGCTGCTAAGGTTAAAATGTTAAATGAGGAAGAAACAAAACTGGCTATTTCTCGTTCAATTTATACCAAGTTACAAGAAAACTACGAACAATTGCAAAGTCAACTTCCTCCGAAGGCTCAAAAAGAAACAGGTGTAGAAGTACAAAGATTACACTTATCTAGAACTTACCAACCAAAACCATTGCTAGTTAGACAACAACAAAATAGCAGTCAAAAAGTTCTGCCTGCTACTGGTACCAAAACAAATCAGGTTGCTGCATTAGGACTGCTACTTGGTTTGGGAACTTTATCCAGTGCTCGCCATCGTAAAAGAAATAACGAAGATTAAATAGCTGAAGATTTTAGAAAAGTCTAATCTTTTGACCCAAAGACAAACAACTCTATTTTTAAGTGTTTGTCTTTTTTAGATTGAGAGATCAAAAGCTAACATTGAAGAATGAAAATGTTTGTAAATAAAATCAGGCTTGAGAAAGCGTAATTTTCATCTACTAAACTTCTCAAAATATCTATCGTTTTGAGAATTAGTGAAAAAATAGTATAATATTTTTACTGTACTAAGTACACGAAACTAACTAATTTTAAAGGAGTCTCTCATGCAAGTCATCAAACGTAATGGAGAAGTTACTGATTTTAATCCAGATAAAATTTATCAAGCTATTCTGAAAGCAGCACAAACAGTCTATGTCTTGACAGATGATCTACGTCAAAATTTAGCACTTGTAACCAAAAAGGTAGTGCTAGATTTGGAAGAAGCGAGGGTTGAGCGAGCTACTATTAGTATGATCCAATCTATGGTAGAAAATCGTCTGTTAGGTGCTGGTTATATTACGATTGCTGAGCATTACATTTCCTATCGCTTGCAACGTGATTTAGATCGGAACGGCTATGGCGATCATATCGCAGTTCATTTGCATTTTGAACAAATCCGATAAATTTGTAGCCTAGATTACAGAATGAGGTAGTTGTCAGATGCTCAATCAATTTTTTCGATTTCTCCAAAAAACAGACACATTCCACATTCTCATGGGACTTGACAAGTGTATTTCAATATGATAAAATTTAAAGGATTTTAAGCTTGAAGGGAGTGAAAAAAATGTCAAAAACAGTAGTACGTAAGAATGAATCCCTTGACGATGCTCTTCGTCGTTTTAAACGTGCGGTTACTAAAGCTGGTACTCTTCAAGAAACACGCAAACGTGAATTCTATGAAAAACCTTCTGTAAAACGCAAACGCAAATCAGAAGCAGCTCGTAAACGTAAAAAATTCTAATAATAGAAAAAGCAGGATTGAAATCCTGTTTTTTTGTTTCTATTTCAAAAGAAAAGAGTCTGAGATAAAAATTTTCTCAAACTCCTACAATGTTTTATTTTTCTCCCAAATCTCTATTTCTTTTCGAGCAAGGCTTTGATTTCTTGAAGAACTTCTAATTCAGTTGGTCCTGCGGATTCTTCAACAGTATCTTCTTTTTTAGTAAGGTTTTGTGCTTTTTCAACAGACTTAACGATGAAGAAGAGGACTGTTCCAATGACGAGGAAATTGATAATAGCACTCAAGAAACTGCCGTATGCAATTCCATTCCATTTTAGATCAGCAATTTGTTCTACACCAGCAGCTTTTATAGCTGGATTGAGAAACAAAGGAGTAATAACGTCTTCAATCAATGATTTGACGATGGCTCCAAAAGCATTAGCGATGACGACACCGACCGCTAGGTCAATCACGTTACCGCGAAGAAGAAAGTTTTTTAATTCCTTTAACATTTTCTTTTTCCTTTCAAAATACTAAACTATATTATATCTAAAAAAAGGGGAAAGTCAATAAAATGTCTAAAAAATATAGTGAATATTTTACTTTTTGGTAAATTTATTATAAAATGTAAGTTGTTATTCTATGATAAATTGGGGGTGTTGTCTATTGATTGATAAAGAAATCATTTCTGATATTAAAAATAGCGTCAATATCGTCGAAATCATAGGAGAAGTCGTTGCTCTAACAAAGGCCGGAAGGAATTATCTGGGGCTTTGTCCTTTTCATGGGGAAAAAACTCCATCATTCAATGTAGTAGAAGAAAAACAATTTTATCACTGTTTTGGCTGTGGGAAGTCAGGTGATGTCTTTAAATTTATTGAAGATTATCGCGGCGTTTCTTTTATGGACGCTGTACAAATTGTTGCCGATCGTGCAGGGTTTCCGTTAGAAATAGAGCATAGTAGAACAGAACAGTCAACTCATACTAATCCTCATCAAGCACTTTATGACATTCACACGGAAGCTGCAAGGTTTTATCATGCAGTATTGATGACAACAAAGATAGGAGAAGAAGCACGTTCTTATCTTTATGAGCGTGGCTTGACAGATGAGGTGATAAAGCATTTTCAAATCGGCTTAGCGCCTCATGAAAACAACTATCTTTATAGAAGTGTTAGTGGGAAATTTGACGAACACGTCATTATGAATTCAGGTTTATTTAACTTAGCTGATAATAATCTGGTTTATGATGCTTTTCAAAATCGGATTATGTTTCCGTTGACAAATGATGCAGGGCAAGTTATTGCTTTTTCGGGTCGTGTTTGGCAGGCTAATGATATAGAGCAGAAAGTTGCTAAATATAAAAATAGCCGCAGCACACCAATTTTCAATAAAAGTTATGAGTTGTATCATCTAGACAAAGCTAAAGCGACTATCAAGAGAAGTCATGAAGTTTACTTAATGGAAGGCTTTATGGATGTTATTGCAGCTTATCGCGCTGGAATTGAAAATGCTGTGGCTTCTATGGGGACAGCTTTGACGCATGAGCATGTAGAGCATCTTCGTAAGTTCACAAAGAAAGTCATTTTAACATACGATGGTGATAAAGCGGGACAGGCAGCAACACAAAAAGCACTGGATGAATTACATAATTTGTCAGTTGAAATTGTTAGGATTCCCGATAATATGGATCCAGATGAGTTTATCAAAAAAAATTCTGCTGACGATTTACAAAATTTACTTATCAAAACACGAATTAGTGATATAGAATTTCTTTTAAACTATCTGAAGCCAGATAATGTAGAAAACTTGCAAGCTCAGCTAGAATTTGTGGAGCGAATGTCGCCTTTGATTGCACAAGTCAAGTCGATTACTGCACAGAATTCATATATTTATATGTTAGCTGAGCTGTTACCTGATTTTGACTATCAGCAGGTGGAGCAAGCTGTTAATAATCATCGCCTGGTCAATAGAAAAGAACAGCAACAGCAAGTTCGTCAGCAGGTGACACGATTTGATATTCCAATAACGAAGCAAGTATCGCGATTGATTAAAGCTGAAAGTCATCTCTTGCAACGTATGATTGAGAATCCTGTCATCTTAAATGATTATCGTTTAAGAGAAGATTTTCATTTTGCAACAGCAGAATTGCAAACTTTGTATAATATTTTAAAAACGAATGGTGAAGTTACGCCACAAGATTTATCTGAACAAAATGACTCAGTACAGCAATCCTGGTATCGGGTTTTAGAAGAGAATCTGCCCAAAGAGGTATCTGAGCAGGAGCTAGTCGAAGTGGAACAGACTCGAGATAAAGAATTGCTTCGAAAAGAAAATCAATTGATTGGCAAAAAAGTTCGTGAAGCATCTCACAATGGTGATGCAGATACGGCATTAACAGAGTTAGAGCGATTTATTGCTCAAAAAAGGAGAATGGAGTAAGAATGGCTACAAAACAAAAAGAAGTAACAACTTTTGATGTTCAAGTTGCAGAATTTATTCGCAACCATAAAAAAACTGGTACAGCAACCGATGATGAGATCAATGATCAATTAGTCATTCCATTTACTTTAAATGCTGATGGTATTGAGGATCTTCTTCAACGAATTCAGGACGCAGGGATTGCTATTACGGATAAAGAGGGCAACCCAAGTGAACGGGTCTTAAATACAGAGGAAGAAGAAGCTGAATTAACAGATGAGGAGTTGCTTGGTAGCAATTCTGCTAAAGTAAACGACCCTGTCCGTATGTATTTAAAGGAAATTGGTGTTGTTCCGCTGTTGACCAATGAAGAAGAGCAAGAATTAGCTGTCCTCGTGGAACAAGGCGATTTAGAAGCCAAGCAACGTTTGGCGGAAGCTAATTTGCGGTTGGTCGTTTCCATCGCTAAGCGCTATGTTGGGCGTGGCATGCAGTTTCTTGACTTGATTCAAGAAGGAAATATGGGATTGATGAAAGCTGTTGATAAGTTTGACTATACTAAAGGTTTCAAATTTTCAACATATGCTACTTGGTGGATTCGTCAAGCGATTACTCGTGCGATTGCCGATCAAGCTCGTACAATTCGAATTCCGGTTCATATGGTCGAAACAATCAATAAATTAGTACGGGAACAACGCAATCTTTTGCAGGAATTGGGGCAAGATCCAACGCCAGAGCAAATTGCAGAGCGGATGGACATGACGCCTGATAAAGTCCGTGAAATTTTGAAGATTGCACAAGAACCTGTTTCTCTTGAAACACCAATTGGAGAGGAAGATGATAGTCATTTGGGTGATTTCATTGAGGATGAGGTTATTGAAAATCCAGTTGATTATACAACGCGTATCGTTTTGCGTGAGCAATTAGATGAAGTTCTTGATACATTAACAGACCGTGAAGAAAATGTGCTGCGTCTGCGTTTTGGGCTAGATGATGGGAAAATGCGTACACTGGAAGATGTTGGAAAAGTATTTAACGTAACTCGTGAACGGATTCGACAAATTGAGGCTAAAGCCCTGCGCAAATTGCGTCATCCAAGTCGTAGCAAACCGCTTCGTGACTTTATTGAGGATTAGTAGATAAAAGGAGACACCATGACATACACAAATGAACAAATTGATGATATTAAAAATCGTATCTTGGAAAGTTTGGAACAAGTTATTGATCCTGAATTAGGAATTGATATTGTTAATCTTGGTTTGGTCTATGAAATTCGTTTCAATGACGAAAATGGTGAAACGCAGATTGATATGACTTTAACTACTATGGGATGTCCGTTGGCTGATTTCTTGACTGATCAAATCCGTGACGTGATGACCGATGTGCCAGAAGTTAGCAAAGTAGACGTGAGATTAGTATGGTATCCGGCATGGACTGTAGATAAAATGAGTCGCTATGCACGTATTGCTTTAGGAATTAAATAAAGCAAAAAAAGCAGTGCAATCTATTTTGTTGTGCTGCTTTTAATTTTAATCTAAATATTCAGAATTCATAAAATATTTAAAATTATATCGGAATTTTTTGAATTATAAAAAATGAATCTATCAAAATTTTTAAGGAGATAAGATGATAAAAAAAGGAGCATTAACAGGATTACTCTTATTCGGAATATTTTTCGGCGCAGGTAATTTAATTTTTCCGCCAACTTTAGGAGCTATGTCAGGTAAGAATTTTTGGCCAGCAATTTCTGGATTTGTACTTTCGGGAGTTGGAATTGCTATTTTGACATTGATTATTGGTGCATTAAATCCAAAAGGTTATGTTTATGAGATTTCTAAAAAGATTTCTCCGTGGTTTGCAACGAGTTACTTAGTGGCTCTTTATTTAGCAATTGGTCCTTTTTTTGCCATACCACGGACAGCAACTACCTCCTATGAAGTTGGGATCGCACCATTGCTTCCGAGTAATATGACTGGTTTGGGACTCATTATTTTTACAATTTTATATTTTGTATCTGCTTATCTGATTTCATTAAATCCTTCTAAAATTTTGTATCGGATTGGTCGTATTTTGACCCCTGTCTTTGCCATCTTGATTATCATTTTAATCATTTTAGGAGTCATTAAATATGGGGCTACCGTACCACAAATAGCTAGTGCAGAATACGCAAAGGCAGCTTTTGGATCCGGCTTTCTTGAAGGGTATAATACGCTTGACGCACTTGCTTCTGTTGCCTTTAGTGTTATTGCTGTCCAAACATTGAACCAACTTGGTTTTGCCAATAAAAAAGAATATATTTCGACTATTTGGATTGTTGGAGTGGTGGTGGCACTTGGGTTTAGTGCGTTGTATATTGGATTGGCTTTCTTAGGGAATCATTTCCCGATTCCTGCTGATGTAATGGCGTCTGATGCCAATAAAGGGGTCTATGTCTTGTCCAGAGCTACACAGGCTATTTTTGGATCAACAGCGCAAATTTTCCTTGCTGTAATGGTGATAGTGACTTGTTTTACCACAACGGTCGGTTTGATTGTTTCAACATCTGAATTTTTCAATAAAACGTTTCCTGCGATTGCTTACAAAACTTATGCGACAGTCTTTACATTGATTGGATTTGCAATTGCAAATCTTGGCTTGGAAACAATTATTCAGTATTCTGTGCCAGTTTTACAAATTCTTTATCCAATTACTATTGCAATCGTAATGATTGTGATGGTCAATAAATTTGTTGCCTTATCTAAAGTAGGGATGCAATTGACAGTAGCCGTTGTGACAACTATCGCCTTTGCAAGTATTATTGGACAACAATTTAAATTAACTGCTCTTATAAGTATAATCAACATCCTACCACTTGCACAAGCATCTATTCCTTGGTTATTACCAACAGTTATTGGAATTATAATCTCTTTGTTTTTACCGAACAAGCAAAAAAGCGATACTTTTGAAATGGAATAATCTCAAGAAGTCTATCACGAAAGTGGTAGATTTTTTTATGACCATATTAAATTCAAGTTTTTTCAAATCGTCGTCTCTATTTTTTTTTGCTCATCACATATATACTAGCTATATAAAGAAAATTAGTAAGGAGAAAAGGTATGGCATCAACCGTATTTTCAATTTCTGTATTTTTGGCCGGTATCTTATCTTTCTTCTCGCCGTGTATTTTACCTCTCTTACCGGTGTATGTTGGAATTTTGTTAGATACAGATGAGCCGAGGACAGTGACTGTTTTGGGAAAGAAAATCTCTTGGTATGGCATTGTAAAAACACTATTTTTCATTGCTGGTTTATCAGTTGTATTTCTAATTCTTGGATATGGAGCAGGATTTTTAGGAAAAATCTTGAACGCTGATTGGTTTCGTTATGTACTGGGGGCTATTGTCATTCTACTTGGTATTCATCAAATGGAGTTGATAAATTTCAAGGTATTACAACGACAAAAAAGTCTCCAATTAAAGCAAAATAAGAATAGGAATGATTTTTACAATGCTTTCTTATTAGGTGTAACTTTTAGTTTTGGTTGGACACCTTGTGTTGGCCCAGTCCTTAGTTCAGTATTAGCTATTGCTGCTTCTGGTGGAAATGGAGCTTGGCAAGGTGGATTGCTCATGTTGGTTTATACCCTAGGATTAGCTATCCCATTTCTTATTTTAGCTTTTGCTTCTTCAATTGTATTGCGCCATTTTGGGAAAATTAAACCTTATATGAGCACATTGAAGAAGATTGGAGGGGCTCTCATTATTTTAATGGGAATCTTACTCATGCTAGGAAATTTCAACGTTCTGGCTTCAATATTTGGTGGATAAAAAAGGAGGAAATCCCATGAAAAAATCAATGTTAGTTGTTACGAGTTTGTTATGTGCTACTTTTTTAGGTGCATGTGCAAATCAAAAAACAAATTCTTCAGCAAATGATACAAATAAAGCTGAACAAGGACAAGTAGCTAACAAGAACAATGAGGTTACTGCTACAAAAGCAAATCAAGGAGAAGCTGTTCCTGATTTTAATCTAAAAGGAGTCGATGGCAAGACTTATAAACTATCAGATTTTAAAGGAAAAAAAGTTTATTTGAAATTCTGGGCATCATGGTGCTCAATCTGTCTATCCACGCTGAAACACACGGATGAATTGGCGAAAGAAAATGGCAAAGACTACGTTATTTTATCAGTCGTTTCTCCAGGTCATAAGGGTGAAAAATCAGAAGCAGATTTCAAAAAGTGGTATTCAAAACTAGATTATAAAAACTTACCTGTTTTGATTGATTCAAGCGGAAAATTACTAGAGCAATATGGAGTTCGTTCTTATCCAACAGCCGCATTTATTGATAGTAATGGAAAATTAGTTAAAACTCGTCCAGGTTTTATCAAAAAGTCTGAAATTGAATCAACTCTGAAAAGTATTAAATAGGAGGTAATGACAATGGATCACAAAATGAAATTGCTTTTACTCCTCGGATCCATTTTACTTATCCTTGGTACAATTGTTTTGGGTGGGCGTTTTATGACAACGAAGTCTTCTATTGACAAAATAAAAGAAGCGTCCGTTAGCCAAACGACACCCGTCAACAACAAGAAACCTGATTTGAAAAATGCTAATTTAAAACATATTTATCTTGCAGGTGGCTGTTTCTGGGGGGTGGAAGAATATTTCTCTCGTGTAAATGGTGTAATAGATGCAGTCTCTGGCTATGCGAACGGAAATAGCGAAACAACGAATTATGAATTAATCTCACAAACTAAACACGCTGAAACGGTTCATGTGACTTATGATGCCAATAAAATTTCTTTAAGAGAAATCTTGCTGCATTACTTTAGAATTATCGATCCAACCAGCAAAAATAAACAAGGAAATGACCGTGGCGTACAATATCGCACAGGAGTATATTACAAAGATCAAGCTGATGTTGAAACGATTAACAAGGTTTTTGAAGAACAAAGCAAAAAATTTAAAACAGCTTTGGCGGTTGAAAAAGAACCGCTCAAACATTTTATCAAAGCTGAAGAATACCATCAAGATTATTTGAAGAAAAATCCAAACGGATATTGTCATATCAATGTTAAACAGGCTGCCTATCCAGTCATTGATGCTTCTAAATATAAAAAACCGTCAGATGCTGAAATTAAGAAAAAACTGACAGAGGAAGAGTATGCAGTGACTCAAAAAGATGATACAGAGCGCGCTTTTTCAAATCGTTATTGGGATAAATTTGATGCAGGAATCTATGTCGATGTTGTAACAGGTGAGCCATTATTCTCATCAAAAGATAAATTTGAATCAGGCTGTGGCTGGCCAAGCTTTACACGTCCGATTAGCCCGGATGTCGCAAACTATAAAGAAGACCATAGCTTTAATATGACTCGGACAGAAGTGCGAAGTCGCGTTGGAAATTCCCATCTGGGGCATGTTTTTACAGATGGTCCTAAAGATAAAGGTGGACTTCGTTATTGTATTAATAGCTTGTCTATCAAGTTTATTCCTAAAGACCAAATGGAAAGCAAAGGTTATGGATATTTATTGAACTATGTCTAACAGCATTTTAAGAAAAAATTTGCTATAATGAGTTTAGTAAATGGTAGGAGCGCGCTCGTGTATTCAATTATGATTGTAGAAGATGAATACCTTGTTCGACAAGGTATTTCGTCTTTAGTAAACTTTAAAAAATTTAACATGCAAGTGATAGGTGAGGCTGAAAATGGTTTAGAGGCTTGGGAAAAAATTCAAGCAGAATGCCCAGATATTATCCTGACTGATATTAATATGCCTAAGATGAATGGTATTAAATTAGCCCAATTAGCAAGAGAACAGTATCCGCAATTACATATTATTTTTCTGACGGGGTATGACGATTTTGATTATGCTCTTTCGGCTGTTAAATTGGGTGCAGATGATTATTTGCTGAAGCCATTTTCGAGAGAAGATGTTGAAGCTATGTTGATAAAAGTAAAAGAAAAATTGGATAAGGAAAGGAAACAGCAACAAGTGCATGAGTTAGTGGAGAAAGCAGAGTTTTCGGACTTGGAGCAAGCGATTCATGACCGATTAGCTGACACAGAATTATCCTTGAAATCTTTATCATTTCAATTGGGCTTTAATTCTTCCTATTTAAGTGTATTGATTAAAAAAGAGCTAGGCTTGCCATTCCAAGATTATTTAATTCAAGAGCGAATGAAAAAAGCAAAGTTGCTATTGCTAACGACGGATTTAAAAGTATACGAAGTAGCAGAGCAAGTCGGCTTTGAGGATATGAATTATTTTTCTCAACGCTTTAAGCAAATCGTTGGAGTGACACCTCGGCAATTTAAAAAAGGAGACAGTAAATGAAACGTTATTCGCTGCTGATTCAGTTAGTGATTTATGTTTTTGTGATGATATTAGTTCTTTTAGGAATTGTTGGAGGGTTGTACTATCAAACTAGCTCGGCGGCTATTCGACAAACGACGGAGCAAACGACGCGTAATACCATTCAACAAAGTGGACAATTTATCACTTCTTATTTACAAAAGCTAAAAGAAACTACCAGCAGTTTAGCTGAAAGCGATAAAGTAAAAGCGTATGCTCAAAAGCCCGATGCGGATAATGCTGAACAGCTTAGTCAGTTGATGGGAATGATTTTAAAGACAGATTCAGATTTGGTATCCGCTGTTTTGGTAGCAAAAAATGGCAATCTCATTTCAACTGATCCCAATTTAACAGTGAAAACATCTAATGATATGATGCAAGAAAGTTGGTATCAGGATGCCATTCACAAAGGGACTATGCCTGTCTTAACACCAGCGCGCAAAACTGTTGATAAGGTAGAAGCTGCTGAAAAATGGGTTGTGTCCATTACACAAGAAGTAGTAGATAAAGACGGGAAGAATTTGGGCGTTATTCGGCTTGACATTGGTTATAAGACATTGGAAGCTTACCTGGACCGATTACAATTAGGAAAAGAGGGTTTTACTTTCATTGTGAATGACAAACATGATTTTGTCTATCACCCAAAGAAAACAGTTTACTCGTCCGCTACTGAAATGCGCGCGATGGCGCCCTATATTGCTGCAAAAAATGGTTATGTAAAATCAAAGCAAGCCTACGTATCTCAGTACCAAATTCCACATAGTGACTGGACCTTGATTGGTGTGTCTTCTATGGAGCAACTGCATGCTGTGCAAAAACAAATTCTTTGGTCTTTTATCGGAACAGGATTATTAGCTTTAGGTATTTGTCTTATTGGCATTTGGTTTATCTTGCGTTTATGGATTAAGCCCTTGCATGAGTTGCAAGAGACCATTTTAGCTATCGGATCTGGGAATGCGCACTTGCGAGCTGTTGAAAAAGGATCCCCTGAATTGATTGATTTGGCCAAGCAGTTTAATACAATGCTCAATCAGATTGATAAATTGATGATGGCTGTAAAAGAAGAAGAACAAAATGTCAGAAAATATGAATTGCAGGCACTTTCCAGTCAAATTAACCCTCATTTTTTGTACAATACATTAGATACCATTGTTTGGATGGCAGAATTTAATGATAGCAAACGTGTTGTAGAAGTCACAAAATCACTGGCTAAGTATTTCCGTTTGGCACTTAATCAAGGTCATGAACAAATTTCTCTCAAGGATGAAATTGATCATGTTCGGCAATATTTGTTCATTCAAAAACAGCGGTATGGAGAGAAATTACAGTATGAAATTGAAGAGTTAAGTGCTTATGATAATTATCAGATTCCAAAATTAATTTTGCAGCCTTTGGTTGAAAACGCGATTTATCATGGTATCAAGGAAATGAATCGTCAAGGGATGATTCGAGTTAGTGTTTATGAAAATAGTCATCAACTAATTCTTTCCATTTACGATAATGGCCGAGGATTTGTCACTCATGATACAGCTGATACCCTCCTGATGCACCTAGGTGGTGTCGGTTTGAAGAATGTTAATCAGCGTTTACAATTACAATTTGGTAAATCCTATCACATGGAAATTAAATCTGAAGAAAATACTTATACGGAGATTCGTCTCTATTTTCCAAAGACAAATAAAACCAACTGATGAAAGATTTCAGTTGGTTTTTAATATTTAATTCCCAACACTGGAGAATTTTTTCATGCCGTATTTGAATAGAGCGTAGTTGATAGTAAAAATAACAAGTAGGACTAAAGGAAGTAGCAAACCAATCCAGCTTAGATTTAAAAAATAAAGAGCTGGAAAAAAAGAAGTAAAAGCATAAGGAAATACAAAAATTAGTATCAATTGGATAAAGGTTGGGTAAATTTTGATAGGGTATTGTGCCATTTGATTGAGGGAGAAAATCCCCATTGTGATAGGGAAAGATTCGACAATCCAAAAAGCAAGAGCAGTAGGTCCTAATTGAATAGCAGCATATAGTAAACCAATACAAATACAGATAAAGACAAAGAGAAGTAGATGAAAAATGTTCCAGTGCAGTCCGAGTAAATGATAGGCTTGATAAGTTGCAATAGCTCCCATCAGTGTTGTGCCAAATCCTTGTAGCTGCACGCGTTCACAAATTAGCTGAAAAAGAGGATTGATGGGCATGATAAGCAGGCGTTCAAACTCACCTTTGCGAATATAGCGGCTTCCAAACATCCAAAGATTGTCAAAGAAAATCAGGTGAACTGAACGTCCGATAGTTGCCATTCCATAAATAAATAGCATTTGTCCATAGTTGAATCCAGCAATTTCCTTGATATTTGCAAATAATACATTTAAAAAGATTAAATAAACAATCTGTTCAATCAAAGAAGAAATAAGTCCAATAAAGAAGTCCATCCTATAAGACATACTAGCAATCAAGTAAGCTTTGAGGTTATAAAAATAAATGCTGATGTATTTCATCTTCAACCTCCTAAAATAACTAAACGACGTTTAGCTTGATACCAAAGAAAAGTAATGAAAGCTGAAAGTATCGGAATCCAAGCCAATTGAATCCAGAAGAGTTCAAAATTAACCTGTCTTTTCAAAAGGATATTGACCGGAAAATTAACAGCAAAGCTATAAGGTAATAGTTTCAAAATGTTTGCAATATTTTCTGGATAAAAACTTAGTGGCAAAAGCGCTCCTGAAGCGAGTGAAAAAAGCCCGTTTCTGAGAATCAAAATTCCCCAAGTATTTGCCGTGAAGAAGGCTGTTAAGCTAAATCCTAAATCTAACAGGAGGATGATAAACATTCCTAATAAACTAGAAAATAGGAAAAGCAATCCTGTCTGCCAATTTGGAAGATAAATCTGTCCTTGAAGCAAAGGGATAACTAATAAAATTGGAATGAATTTGACAATTTCAACGATTTTGACAGCAAAGTCTTGGAAAAAGAGAGAAGTAATGAGGGAATAAGGATAGAGTAGCTCGCCAGTAATATTCCCATCAACAATCATTATAGACAAATCCCGTCCAATGCTGAAACTATTTAGATTTCCCAGTAGATTTGCAAAGATAATATAGGTTGTGAACGTTTCTAAAGTATAACCATTAACGTGAGATTGGGTGAAAAAAATGGTTTTCCAAACAAAAATAGAGACAAGAACTTGTATGAAAGTACGAATCAGAGTTGCAACAAAGAAAGATTTATATTGAAGTTGCGTAATAAGAGCTAATCGTGTGATATGAATATATTTACTCATCAAGCCCCTCCTCATAAATTTGTTTGACGATATTTTCAATTGTCAATTCTTTGATAGCTAGGTCTTCGATTGAATAATGATCAAAAATCTGATTAATAACTTGGGCACTAGTATAAATATCTGTCTGATAGTGAATATTGAAATGATAAGAGTCAATTTTCTCAAAACGAAAACCATTGATTTGGAATAGCTCTTCTATTGGCGTTTGCGTTTTGAAAGAAATGGTTTTAATTGTTGAAAACTTTTCTCTTAATTGCGTCAGACTTCCGTCATAAACCTTTTTGCCCTTATCAATAATGAAAATTCGTTCGCAGAGCGACTCAATATCCTGCATATCATGAGACGTAATGAGGAAAGTTGTCTGATACTCTTTATTCATAAAGCGAATGAAAGAGCGGATGGTTTCTTTTACACTGGCATCAAGACCGATTGTAGGTTCATCCAAGAAAACAACGGCAGGTTGATGAATGAATATAGCAGCAAATTCGCAGCGAACTCGTTGCCCGAGCGAAAGATTACGAACAGGCTGGTGAATAAAATCTCCTAGCTGCAACAGGTCGATTAATTGCTCCAAGCGTTCCTCAAAAACTTTAT
The DNA here is from genome assembly GCF_001814295.1 of Streptococcus sp. HMSC067A03. Lineage (NCBI taxonomy): Bacteria > Bacillati > Bacillota > Bacilli > Lactobacillales > Streptococcaceae > Streptococcus > Streptococcus sp. HMSC067A03. The sequence goes on from NZ_KV815639.1 coordinate 101,537, forward strand.
CAGGAACGTCATAGATCTTCGCATGCAAAATAAAAGATTCCAGCACAGGAATATCCCAACGTAAATGTGATTTTTGTCCGAACAAAACGCCAATTTGCTTATTGACTGTTGTGCGATGTTTCTGTGGGGTAAGTCCATTAATTTTAACACTGCCTCGATCTGGATAAAGAACACCCGTCAGCATTTTTATAGTCGTGGATTTTCCGCTTCCATTCGAACCAATATAACCAATAATTTCACCTTTTTGAACCGTTAATGAAATATTCTGTACAGCGTGAATTTGTTTTTTCTTGGGGTGAAAAAAGGCTTTGATAGAACCTTTAAGGCCTAATTCTTTCTCGACAATACTATATGTTTTATATAATTGATTTGCTTCAATCATCATTATCTCCTTGTGGCAGAAAACGTTTGCGTATATTCATTATAACAAGTTCACGAAATCTGCGCAAGTGAATCTTATAGAATGATCTTTTGCACAGAAAAAGGATGAGACAAGATTTCTCAACCTTTTCTTTAGATCAATGACTGGAAGCAGCAGAAGTAGCATCTCCTTCACCCGCACCGTCACTGTGGCTACCTGCATCTGAAGCGCCAGAAGTAGTGTCGACACTGGCTTGACCACCTACAAGATGTCATCAATACCTTTTATTATATCTTTATTGTAACAGATAAATAGTACTTTCATAAAGTTTTTCTAAATAATTTTATGATAATGACAAAGGAACTATCTACCTCAAACAGAATAATACCGTCTGGAGGGAGCTTACATACATTGAGATTAGAAATGAAATCATTCATGAAAAGTTCTATTAAATTGATAAGAAATGTAATATTTTTCAGTTTTATGAACAAATATATTGTAAACGTTCACACGAGATGTTATAATAAGTCTGTAAATTAAAATTAAGGTAGGAATTGCTCTATGAGTAAAATTGTCGTTATCGGTGCCAATCATGCCGGCACAGCTTGTATCAATACGATGCTTGACAACTTTGGAAATGAGAATGAAATTGTTGTGTTTGATCAAAATTCAAATATTTCATTTTTAGGATGTGGAATGGCACTTTGGATTGGAAAACAAATTGATGGTCCAGAAGGTTTGTTCTATTCAGATAAAGAAAAGCTTGAAGCTAAAGGTGCTAAAGTTTATATGGAAAGTCCTGTTTTGTCCGTTGATTACGACAAAAAAGAAGTGACTGCACTTGTAAATGGGCAAAAGCATGTAGAATCTTATGAAAAATTGATTTTTGCAACAGGTTCACAACCGATTATTCCAGCAATAAAAGGCGTAGAAATTGTTGAAGGTAATCGCGAATTTAAAGCAACTCTTGAAAATATTCAATTTGTAAAATTGTATCAAAATTCTGCCGAAGTGATTGAAAAGCTGAAAAACAACGAAGGTATTAATCGTGTTGCTGTTGTGGGAGCTGGTTACATTGGTGTTGAACTGGCAGAAGCTTTCGAACGTCTCGGAAAAGAAGTGACCTTGATTGATGTGGCAGACACTTGTCTTGCTGGTTACTACGATCGTGAATTGTCTGACTTGATGAGTAAAAACTTGGCAGATCATGGCATTAAACTTGCCTATGGTCAAACTGTGCAAGCGGTTGAAGGTGAAGGCAAAGTTGAACGGATTGTAACGGATAAAGAAACGTTTGATGTTGACATGGTCATTATGGCTGTTGGCTTCCGTCCAAACACGGCTCTTGGCGCTGGCAAAATTAAGCTTTTCCATAATGGTGCTTTCCTTGTTGATAAAAAACAAGAAACAAGCATTCCAGGAGTTTATGCAGTTGGTGACTGTGCAACGATTTATGACAATGCTCTAGATGATATGAGTTATATCGCCCTTGCTTCAAATGCTGTTCGTTCAGGTATTGTCGGAGCTTACAACGCTACTGGTCATGAGTTAGAAGGCATTGGTGTGCAAGGTTCAAACGGTATCAACATTTACGACCTTAAAATGGTTTCAACTGGTTTGACCTTAGAAAAAGCAAAAGCTGCTGGTTACAATGCCGTCGAAACTGGCTTTAACGACCTTCAAAAGCCAGAATTTATCAAACACGATAACCATGAAGTGGCTATTCGTATCGTATTCGATAAAGATACACGTGTCATTCTTGGAGCACAAATGGCTTCACACGAAGATATTTCAATGGGTATTCATCTCTTCTCACTTGCAATCCAAGAAAAAGTGACTATTGATAAATTAGCGTTGACAGATATTTTCTTCCTGCCACACTTTAACAAGCCTTATAACTACATTACAATGGCAGCTTTAACAGCTGAAAAATAAGGATAAGATATTGAGTTTACAAACCAGTTTCGTATGAGGCTGGTTTGATTTTTTATCTAGATTTCATTCTCCAAAACAATTTCCGCAAGCAATAAAAAATGAAAAATTATGCTAAAATAGAAAGAGAACATATTCGGGAGGCAATGATGTCTGTTCAGACAGAAAAAGGAGTATCAAATACTAAGAAAGAATTCGCATTTACATCTAGTTCAATCATTCTGCAAGTTTCAAGAGGAATTTTAGTCGGAATCATCGTGGGTGCAATTGTTGGTTCTTTTCGTTTTTTGATTGAAAAAGGATTTCATATTGTTCAACATTTCTATCAACAAGGCCATGGCAATACCATTTGGTTTGTTTTCATTCTGCTGTTTTATGCTTGTGTCATTTGGATTAGTGCAAAATTAACGCTTTCAGAAAAGAATATTAAAGGTTCTGGAATTCCGCAAGTAGAAGCGGAATTGAAAGGACTGATGAGCTTGTCATGGTGGAGCGTCCTCTGGAAAAAGTATATTCTTGGGGTTTTAGCCATTGCAAGCGGCTTGATGTTAGGGCGTGAAGGTCCAAGTATTCAGCTTGGAGCAATGGGAGGAAAGGGAATTGCCAAATATCTTCATTTAAGCCCTGTGGAAGAGCGTTCTTTGATTGCTAGTGGAGCGGCAGCAGGGCTGGCAGCAGCTTTTAATGCTCCGATTGCGGGTTTACTGTTTGTTATTGAGGAAGTCTATCATCATTTTTCGCGTTTCTTTTGGGTCTCGTCTTTGGCGGCAAGTTTAACGGCGAATTTTGTTTCGCTTATGATTTTTGGAATGACTCCTGTATTAAATATGCCAGATAATATTCCTCTGATGGGGCTAGGGCAATACTGGCTTTATTTGTTGTTAGGAATTTTTCTTGGTTTTTCAGGATTTTTATATGAAAAAGTTGTTCTAGCTATGCCTCGTATTTATGATATGATTGGAGAAGTTTTGCACCTTTCTTCGCAATACTATCCCATTATAGCTTTCTCTTTCATTCTTCCAATAGGGTATTTTCTTCCACAACTTTTAGGTGGTGGCAATCAACTGGTTCTCTCTTTAACCAGTCAACACTATCTGCTATTAACATTAATGATGTTTTTCGTTATTCGCTTTATCTGGAGTATGATTAGCTATGGTAGCGGGCTTCCTGGCGGTATTTTTCTACCCATTTTAGCTCTCGGCTCTCTTCTAGGAGCAATTGCTGGCGTCATTTGTGTGCAATTAGGCTTTGCAACACAAGAGCAATTTCCTATTTTTATTATTTTAGGTATGAGCGGCTACTTTGGTGCAATTTCTAAAGCTCCATTGACAGCAATTATCTTGGTGACTGAGATGGTTGGCGATATACGAAACCTCATGCCTCTTGGTTTAGTGACTTTAGTGGCATACGTTGTAATGGATTTATTGGGCGGAGCACCTGTGTATGAAGCTATGCTAGAACGAATGCTTCCAGATAGTGTGGCAGATGACGGAGAGACGACGCTTATCGAAATTCCTGTCTCTGAAAAAATAGCCGGCAAGCAAGTTCATGAGTTGGAGCTGCCAAGAGATATTCTGATTACCATGCAACACCACAACGGAAAGAACCAAACAGTGAATGGCAGCACGCGCCTGTATCTAGGAGATATGATTTATGTGGTATTGAAAAAATCAGATATTGGACGCATTAAAGATTTACTATTATAAAAGAGGGGGACCTCTTTTTTTAGAATCTGAAAGAATAACTTGCAATTTCCGAACGATAAAAAATATTATACGTCATTATATTGTAATTTCTGTACCTTGTGTTATAATACTAAAGGAAACGTCAGGAAAGGCGTAGCGATGCGAAAGCATAGGTAGGTCATTTTTAGCATAAAATTAAAGGAGAATGATATGCTGAACGAATTTCCTATTTTTGACTACGAAGATATCCAATTGATTCCGAATAAATGTATCATCAAAAGCCGCTCAGAAGCAGATACGACAGTTACTTTTGGGAATCATACTTTTAAACTTCCTGTTGTTCCAGCTAACATGCAAACAATTCTGGATGAAGATGTAGCAGAAAAATTGGCGAAAAGTGGCTATTTCTACATCATGCACCGTTTTGACGAAGCTGGCCGCATTCCTTTCATCAAGCGCATGCATGAGCAAGGACTGATTGCGTCTATTTCAGTTGGTGTGAAAAATTATGAATATGATTTTGTTAGCCAGTTGAAAGAAGATGCACCAGAATATATCACGATTGATATTGCGCATGGACATTCAGATAGTGTGATTGATATGATTCAGCACATCAAAAAAGAACTCCCCGATACTTTCGTGATTGCAGGAAATGTTGGGACACCAGAAGCTGTTCGTGAGCTGGAAAATGCTGGAGCAGATGCAACCAAAGTTGGCATTGGACCAGGAAAAGTTTGTATCACAAAAGTAAAAACTGGCTTTGGTACAGGTGGCTGGCAATTAGCGGCTCTTCGTTGGTGTGCAAAAGCTGCTCGCAAACCGATTATTGCAGACGGTGGTATTCGTACGCATGGCGACATTGCCAAATCCATTCGCTTTGGTGCTACCATGGTGATGATTGGTTCCCTATTTGCAGGTCATATCGAAAGTCCAGGCCAAACGGTCGAAGTAGACGGCAAACAGTTCAAAGAGTATTATGGTTCGGCTTCAGAGTACCAAAAGGGTACGTATAAGAATGTGGAAGGAAAGAAAATTCTTTTACCAGTTAAAGGACATTTAGCTGACACTTTGGTAGAAATGGAGCAAGATTTGCAAAGTGCTATTTCCTATGCTGGCGGAAGAGACTTAGCTGGTCTTAAGCACGTAGATTATGTCATTGTGAAAAATTCCATTTGGAACGGTGATGCGCATTAACAATAAAATAATTACTTATTTATATTACGAATTTGGCGTAATGTTTCTACAAGGCACCTAATGTCTAACAATAAGTAAGTCTTCAACTTTCTTGCTATGTTTTTAGCAAGGAATTTTGTATTCAGTTGGTTAACCAATTGTTTTAGGCTTGCTTTTAGCAAGCCTTTTGTTTTTTCTAAAAGGAGATTTTATGAAATTATTAGAAGAACGTATCCTAAAAGATGGAAATGTTTTAGGAGAAAATATTTTAAAAGTGGATTCATTTCTGACTCACCAAGTCGATTTCAACTTGATGAAAGAAATTGGGAAAGTGTTTGCAACCTATTTTCGCTCGGCTGGTATTACAAAAGTTGTGACAATTGAAGCATCTGGCATCGCACCTGCTATTTATACAGCAGAAGCGTTGGGCGTTCCAATAATTTTTGCGAAAAAGTCAAAAAACATCACTATGACGGAAGGAATTTTAACGACCGAGGTTTATTCTTTTACCAAACAAGTGACAAGTACGGTATCAATTGTAGGGAAATTTTTAAATCGTCACGATAAAGTACTTATTGTCGATGATTTTCTAGCAAATGGGCAAGCAGCTAAAGGGCTGGTTAATATCATTGAACAATCAGGTGCCCATGTGGAAGCGATTGGCATTGTGATTGAAAAATCATTCCAAGAAGGAAGAAAGTTGCTAGAAGAAGATAAGCGAAAAGTCGTTTCGTTGGCTCGTATTCAAAAATTTGAAAATGGAAAAGTTGTATTTATGGAGGCTGATGCATAATGGAACTGAAAGAAGAAAAACATTCACAGGCGGCTGTCTTAGGTTTGCAGCACTTATTAGCAATGTACTCTGGGTCAATCCTTGTACCCATTATGATTGCCGGTGCGCTAGGTTATTCGAGCCAACAGCTGACCTATCTTATCTCCACAGATATTTTTATGTGTGGTGTGGCAACATTCTTGCAATTGCAACTCAATAAATATTTCGGAATTGGCTTGCCAGTCGTACTTGGCGTTGCTTTTCAATCGGTTGCACCTCTGATTATGATTGGTCAAAAACATGGAAGCGGAGCTATGTTTGGAGCGCTCATCGTTTCCGGTATCTACGTTCTTTTGATTGCAGGCATTTTTTCTAAAATTGCTAATTTATTTCCACCAATTGTGACGGGCTCAGTCATTACTACCATTGGTTTAACACTTATTCCTGTTGCGATTGGCAATATGGGAAATAATAGTGAAAAACCAACTGCACAAAGTTTGCTGTTGGCTGCTGTCACGATTTTAATTATACTGTTAGTAAATATCTTTGCGAAAGGCTTTCTAAAATCCATTTCCATTCTGATTGGCTTAATTATTGGAACGATTAGTGCTAGCTTTATGGGCTTAGTAGATTTTGCGCCAGTAACTCAAGCTCCTCTTGTACATGTTCCGACACCGTTTTATTTTGGAATACCTAAGTTTGAACTTTCATCCATCGTCATGATGTGTATTATCGCAACAGTTTCTTTGGTAGAATCAACAGGTGTTTATTTTGCGCTTTCAGATATTACGAATGAAAAGTTAGACAGCATTCGTCTGCGAAATGGTTATCGTGCAGAAGGACTTGCAGTGCTTCTTGGCGGTATTTTTAACACTTTCCCTTATACAGGATTTTCACAAAATGTTGGTTTGGTCAAACTTTCTGGAATAAAAACACGGCTCCCAATTTATTATGCAGCAGGATTCTTAGTCTTGTTAGGATTGGTACCGAAATTCGGCGCTTTGGCACAAATTATTCCAAGTCCTGTACTCGGTGGTGCCATGCTTGTCATGTTTGGTTTTGTTTCTGTCCAAGGAATGCAAATGCTAGCACGAGTTGATTTTGAACACAATGAACATCATTTCTTGATTGCCGCTGTATCTATTTCCGCAGGAGTCGGCCTAAATGGAAGCAATCTTTTTAACAGTTTGCCAACTGGCTTGCAAATGTTTTTCTCAAATGGAATTGTTATGGCGAGCGTCATTGCGATTGTATTGAATCTTAGTTTAAATCGTGAGAAGAGATAAAGCTCGACAAGAGGCTGGGAAGATTTTCTCCTAGCCTTTTTGACTATTCCAATTGCTTATAGTATAGTTAAGAGAGAAAGAACTGTTTGAGGAGATTTTATGTACCAAACTCGCAATTTAAAAGAACGAATGATATTATTCGTCTCAATTTTTTTGCCAATTTTGATTTATCAACTTGCCAATTTTTCAGCCTCTTTTGTAGACACAACAATGACGGGACATTACCATACTTTACATCTAGCCGGAGTTTCAATGGCGACTAGTTTATGGAGTCCTTTCTTTACTTTTTTAACTGGCATTATCTCAGCTTTGGTTCCAATTATTGGGCATCATTTAGGACAAAATCGAGAAGAAAAAGTCGCTTCTGATTTTTATCAGTTTATTTATTTATCTCTTGGCTTGTCTCTTCTCTTGTTCGGCCTCGTTTTTTTAGGCGGACCGCTGGTTTTGTCCAACATGAACTTAGAACCTTTAGTAGCAAAAGTTGCTATACATTATCTCTGGTATTTAGCGTTTGGAATTATCCCGTTACTTTTATTTAGTGTTGTTCGCTCTATATTAGATGCTTTAGGTTTGACAAGACTATCTATGTATCTAATGTTACTTCTGTTGCCATTGAATGCTAGCTTTAACTATATTCTAATTTATGGTGCTTTTGGATTTCCAGAAATGGGCGGAGCAGGAGCAGGGTTAGGCACTTCATTGGCCTACTGGGTACTGCTAATTCTTTCAATGGTCGTTGCAAAAAGACACTCTAAAATCAAAAAATATCAATTATGGAAAATTCGTCCTTTAGACAAAAAAGGGTTGCTGGAAGGCATGCGCCTAGGTTTTCCTATTGGAGGGACCGTTTTTGCAGAAGTTGTGATATTTTCAGTTGTCAGTTTACTCATGGCAAAATTTTCTTCATTAGTCATTGCCAGTCACCAATCTGCTATCAATTTTTCAAATCTTATGTATGCTTTCCCCATGAGTATTTCTAATGCAATGGCGATTATCGTATCTTACGAAATTGGTGCTCAACGACTGGATGACGTGAGAAAATATTGTACTCTTGGGAGAGTGACCGCACTGGGATTTGCTATTTTCACACTGACATTTTTATATCTTTTTCGTCATCAAGTCGCTTCATTGTATGGAACGAACAAAGAATTCATTCGTCTGACATCGGTTTTCTTAACTTATAGTTTGTTTTTTCAATTAGCAGATACTTTTGCAGCGCCTCTGCAAGGAATTTTACGCGGTTATAAGGATACAAAAGTGCCATTTTATTTGGGATTGATTGGTTATTGGGGGGTGGCGTTGCCTATTGGATTACTATTAGATCACATCACAAATTTAGGTCCCTTTGCTTATTGGTTTGGCTTAATTGTCAGTCTGGTTGTTAGTGGCATTTTATATCAACTCCGACTTAACCATATTCAAAAAAGAAATTAGGTTATATACCGCACATGCTTTCTTACTATTTTGAAACAAAAAGAATCTCAGATTTTTATCCAAGATTCTTTTTTTGTTATTTTGTACGCATTTCTCCTTGTGGGAAATAACTTCCTTCTGGCATATCATTAATAATGACATGAACAGCCGATTGTGGTGCGCCAGTATTTTTCACGACAGCAGCAGTAATTTCTTTTGCAAGAGCTTTCTTTTGTTCTAACGTGCGTCCTTCAAATAAATCAATTCTGACAAATGGCATGTTGTTTCTCCTTTTTATCTTTGATATTTTTATTTTATCATAAATTAGGTTTTAAAGCGTGTCAGAATATGGTAAAATAAGAAATATTAAAAATTGGAGAATTTGGAACGAATTAAAGAAAATGGCTCAGTTGTATTATAAATATGGCACGATGAATTCGGGCAAAACAATCGAAATTTTAAAAGTAGCACACAACTACGAAGAACAAGGCAAAGGTGTTGTCATTATGACGAGCGCACTTGATACACGTGACGGTTTCGGCGTTATTTCTAGTCGTATCGGAATGAAGCGAAAAGCAATTGCGATAGCAGAAGATACTGATATTTTCCGCTTTATTCAAGAAATGCCCGAAAAACCTTATTGTGTATTGATTGATGAAGCGCAGTTTCTATCTCGTCATCATGTCTATGATTTGGCAAGAGTAGTTGATGAATTAAATGTACCAGTTATGGCTTTTGGTTTGAAAAATGATTTTCGCAATGAGTTGTTTGAAGGCTCCAAATATCTCCTGCTTCTAGCAGATAAAATTGATGAGATTAAAACCATTTGTCAATTTTGCTCCAAAAAAGCAACCATGGTATTGAGAACAACGAATGGTAAGCCGGTCTATGAAGGGAAACAGATTCAAATCGGTGGGAATGAAACATATATTCCTGTCTGTCGGAAGCATTATTTTAAACCAGAAATAGAGGAAATGAGAAGTGAAGGAGAAAATAGCAAACGATGAATATCTATGAACAGTTACAAGCCGTTGAAGATCGTTACGAAGAGCTGGGGGAGCTTTTGAGTGACCCTGATGTTGTCAGTGACACCAAGCGTTTTATGGAATTGTCCAAAGAAGAAGCGAGTACGCGCGATACGGTAGCAGCTTATCGTGAATATAAAAGGGTTCTTCAAAATATTACAGATGCGGAAGAAATGATTAAAGATGCTACTGGCGATGCTGATTTGGAAGAAATGGCAAAGCAAGAGCTCAAAGATGCAAAAGCTGAAAAAGAAGAATACGAGGAAAAATTGAAAATTCTTCTTTTACCAAAAGATCCAAACGATGATAAAAACATCATCTTAGAAATCCGTGGTGCAGCAGGAGGTGATGAAGCTTCACTCTTTGCTGGTGATCTTCTGACAATGTATCAAAAATACGCCGAATCGCAAGGATGGAAATTTGAGGTTATGGAAGCCTCCATGAATGGAGTCGGTGGCTTCAAAGAAGTAGTAGCGATGGTTTCTGGTCAATCCGTGTATTCCAAATTAAAATACGAATCAGGTGCTCATCGCGTACAACGTGTCCCAGTAACAGAAAGTCAAGGACGAGTTCACACTTCAACAGCAACCGTCTTAGTTATGCCTGAAGTTGAAGAAGTGGAATATGATATTGATCCAAAAGATCTTCGAATTGACATTTATCACGCTTCTGGTGCTGGCGGTCAGAATGTCAACAAAGTTGCAACAGCCGTTCGGATCGTTCATTTGCCGACAAATATTAAGGTTGAAATGCAGGAAGAACGAACCCAACAAAAGAATCGCGACAAAGCTATGAAGATCATTCGTGCGCGCGTAGCGGACCATTTTGCGCAAATTGCGCAAGACGAGCAAGATGCTGAGCGAAAATCAACTATTGGTACTGGAGATCGCTCAGAGCGAATTCGTACCTATAATTTCCCACAAAATCGTGTGACAGATCATCGTATTGGTTTAACGCTGCAAAAGCTAGATACGATTTTAGCTGGCAAACTGGATGAAGTTGTTGATGCCTTGGTATTGTATGACCAAACACAAAAACTAGAAGAATTGAATAAATAATGAAATTAGCTCAAATTCTTGCTGAAATGGAAAAACAGCTTGAAGCAGTTGGCGAAGAAGCTGAAAGTCTCTCCTTTACTTTTCAAGTTTTGAGAAACTTATCTTTTACCCAATTTGTGTTGAAAATGCAGGCAGAAGCAACAGAAGATGATATAGAATTACTGAAAAAGATTCAATCTCAATTATTAGTTCATAGACCTGCCCAATACATTATTGGGAACGCAGAATTTCATGGACATTCGTTCAAAGTAGATGAACGAGTGCTAATTCCCCGACCAGAAACTGAGGAATTGGTCAACCTTATCTTGTCTGAAAATCAAAATAGCAGTCTGAAAGTTTTGGATATTGGCACTGGAAGTGGAGCAATTGCTCTATCTTTGGCTGCTGAGCGTGCGAATTGGCAGGTCACGGCTTCCGACATTTCCCAAGATGCTCTGGATTTGGCGCAAGAAAATGCGGAAGCAATTGATGTAGCAATTGATTTTGTTCAGTCTGATTGTTTTCAGGCAATTACAGGAAAGTATGATATTATTGTATCCAATCCGCCCTATATTTCAGAGACGGACAGAGAAGAAGTAGGACTAAATGTACTTGCTTCAGAACCTCATCTTGCTCTTTTTGCTGAAGAAGACGGGTATGCTGTTTATCGAAAAATTGCTCAGAACGCCCAAAAACATTTGACAGAAAAAGGAAAAATCTATCTCGAAATTGGCTACAAACAAGGGGAACATGTAAAAAAAATATTTGAGTCTGCATTTCCAAAAATGAGAATTCGTGTCTTGCAAGATCAATTCGGAAAAGATAGAATGGTAGTGGTAGATCGTGGATAAAATTGAAGAAACGTTGAGTAGCGGAGGAGCAGTCGTATTGCCAACAGAAACGGTATATGGTTTATTTTGTAAGGCATTGGACGAGCAGGCTGTCAATCATGTCTATGATTTAAAAGATAGACCTCGCAACAAAGCTTTGAATTTAAATGTTTCAAGTTTAGAAGATATTTATCAATTTTCCAAACATCAGCCTCAGTATCTAGAAAGGCTTTACCGATCTTTTCTACCCGGTCCTTTAACTATTATTTTACAAGCTAATGAACAAGTTCCAACTTGGGTAAATTCAGGTATGAAAACAATTGGTTTTCGTGTTCCTAGTCATCCTAAAACATTGGACTTGATTAGAAAATTTGGACCTCTCATTGGTCCGTCCGCAAATTTATCTGGAAAGAGTAGCGGAGTAAACTTCCAGCAAATTATGACCGATTTCAATCACGAAGTTCTTGGTATAGAAGATGATGCTTTTCTAACAGGACAGGATTCAACTATTTTGGATTTATCTGGTGAAACAGCATATATTCTACGCCAAGGTGCTGTCACTTGCGAAGAAATTCTCGCTAAAATTCCAGAAATTCACTTCTAAACCTTGACTAAATAGGTTTTAGCCCCGCTTTAAGAGAAGGGAGACTCTTATGATTTTTGACCATAAAAACTATAAAGAATATGACGCTGAGCTTTGGGAAGCCATTGCTGCAGAAGAAAAACGTCAGCAAAACAATATTGAATTGATTGCTTCAGAAAACGTTGTTTCAAAAGCTGTTATGGCAGCACAAGGTTCTATTTTAACCAATAAATATGCCGAAGGTTATCCAGGTCGTCGCTATTATGGTGGTACGGACGTTGTGGATGTGATTGAGACATTAGCAATTGAACGTGCTAAAGAAATTTTTGGAGCAAAATTTGCCAATGTTCAACCCCACTCAGGCAGTCAGGCGAATTGTGCGGCTTATATGGCCTTAATTGAGCCAGGTGATACAGTAATGGGAATGGATCTTGCAGCAGGCGGACATTTGACACATGGCGCAGCTGTTAGCTTCTCTGGGAAAACCTATAACTTTGTGTCTTATAATGTCGATCCTGAAACGGAACTTTTAGATTTTGAGGCTATTTTGGCACAAGCTAAAGAAGTCAAACCTAAATTGATTGTTGCAGGTGCTTCTGCCTATTCACATATTATTGATTTTGCTAAATTCCGTGAAATTGCAGATACTGTCGGAGCCAAACTCATGGTAGACATGGCTCATATTGCCGGTTTAGTTGCTGCTGATTTGCATCCAAGTCCAGTACCGTATGCACATATTACGACAACTACCACTCATAAAACCCTTCGAGGCCCTCGCGGCGGTCTCATTTTAACCAATGATGAAGAATTGGCGAAAAAGGTCAATTCTGCAATCTTCCCAGGCATTCAAGGAGGACCACTAGAGCATGTTGTGGCAGCTAAAGCAGCTGCTTTCAAAGAAGTATTGGATCCAGATTTTAAAGTTTATGCTCAGCAGATTTTGGATAATGCTAAGGCAATGGTTCAAGTATTCCAGCAACATGCTAATTTTCGTGTCATTTCAGGTGGTACGGAGAATCATCTTTTTCTTGTAGATGTGACCAAAGTCGTTGAAAATGGAAAAGTCGCTCAGAACCTTTTGGATGATGTCCATATCACTCTCAACAAAAACTCTATCCCTTATGAAACCTTATCTCCATTTAAAACAAGTGGCATTCGTATCGGAACTGCAGCTATTGCAGCTCGTGGCTTTGGGGTAGCTGAAAGTACTAAAGTAGCAGAATTGATCATCAAAACTTTAGAAAATGCAGAGAATGAAGCTGTTTTACAGCAGGTTCGTGCAGAAGTTAAAGAATTGACCGATGCCTTTCCACTATATGAGGACTGAAATGGACATTTACGTAAAAAAAGCTATTATTCATCAATTTAGTCCGTCAGACACCGACCTTCTTTTAGCAGATAAATATCTCAATATTACTCCTAAAATTGAGGAATATCTCCGTAAGAAGATTGAACATGTCTATTCGGATGAAGCCAAAACGGGTATTTTTACCGAAGCTAGTGTCTTTTTATCACATATTACAAAAGACCTTTTAGAAACTTCTATCACTATTGCCAATCTCTGGAAAGAGGAATTTTTGGTAAGCGAAAATCAGAAAACCAACGATTTGATTTTTGTTCAATTTGACAAGGAAGGAGTCGAGCATTTTGCTTTTTTGCGCATTGCTCTACGAGAAACACTCACTCATTTGAGTGGAGAAGTAGACAATCCTATTAAGATCACCCAGAACAACTTGCCGGGATTTGGTACAGGTGCTGATGAAGCCTTGGTTATTAACCTTCAATCTCGTAAATACCATTTGATTGAAAAACGGATTAAATACAATGGCGCTTTCCTCAATTATTTTTCTGATAATCTATTACAAGTCAATCCTAAAACTTCGCCTAAAAAATCTATTAAAGCCTTAGAAAAAACTGCTCAAAAAGTCGCAGAAACTTTTAAACAGGATGATTTTCAATTTCAATCCAAGGTTAAATCATCTATTTTTAAAAACTTAGAAGAAAACGATGAATTGTCGCCAGAAAAACTAGCCGATGAACTATTTGATAACAATCTTACAGCTCGCTTGACTTTCATTGATCAAGTTAAGGAAGTCATTCCAGAAACTATTAAATTCGATGAAATTGATAGTAGCCGTCAGAAGAAAAAATTTGAAAATCAAAAGCTCTCTCTTTCAAATGGGATTGAACTCATTGTCCCCAATAACATCTATCAAGATGCGGAATCCGTAGAGTTCATACAAAACGAGAATGGAACCTATTCCATTCTCATCAAAAACATAGAAGATATCCAAAGTAAATAATGTTTAAAATTCTTAGAAAATTGATCCTTCTCATTCTTTTAATCTTTGTTGGTTACAAGCTTGTTCAAGTTCATCATGATGTCAAGCAAGTGATGACCTACCGTAGCTTAGTGAGAGAAGTGCTAGACGAGCAAGATACTGCAGCCAATGAGGAACTAGTCCTTGCTATGATTTACACAGAAACAAAAGGAAAAGTTTCTGATGTCATGCAATCTAGTGAAAGTGCGACGGGTCAGAAAAACTCTATTTTAGATAATAAAGAAAGCATTCGTCAAGGTGTTCAGACCTTATCTGCGAATCTAAATGTAGCTCAAGAAAAGAAAGTAGATGTTTGGACCGCTGTACAAGCCTATAACTTTGGTCGAGCTTACATCGATTATATTGCAAAACACGGTGGCGAAAATACCCTTGATTTGGCAAAAAAATATTCCAAAAATATTGTTGCACCAAGTTTAGGAAACGTGACTGGAAAGACATATTCTTATTATCATCCCATTGCACTCTTACATGGTTCTAAACTCTATATCAATGGAGGAAATTTCTATTACTCTCGTCAAGTTCGGATGAATATGTATATCATGAAAGTGATGAATTGGTTTTAATGTACTAAACTTAGTGGTCTGAGGCTACTAAGTTTTTTCAATCAGATAAATTGTTATTTATATTGTTCCATGCTATACTTAAATAAATATCTTATAGAAAGAGACGGTGGAATGATGAAGAAAATAGTTCTAATTACAGGGATTTTAACGATTTTAATCGCTATATCTGCTGTATTTTTTTATCGTGTCAATGCTGAAGGAAAACTAAATAAACAAAAGTATATACAATCGACTACACCAACGCTTTTCTTTCATGGTTATGGAAGCAGTGCTAATGCCGAACGACACATGACAAATGCTGCTAAGAAAGCTGGAGTGACCAATACTATCATTCGCGCAAATGTAGATAGAAACGGTCAAGTGACTTTGAAAGGAAAAATCCCTAAAGGAGCTATTAATCCGATCGTAGAAGTGAACTATGAGGATAACCGCAATCCAAATAAGGTCAGCCAATATGCAAAAGCAGTGGTTACTAAACTGCAGCAAACCTATGGCTTTAAGAAAATGAATATGGTTGGTCATTCTCTTGGAAATATGTCCATTCTCTATTACCTTTTAGAATATGGACAAGATGAAAGTTTGCCACAGTTACAAAAGCAAGTCAATATCGCAAATTTCGCAGCTGGTTTACAGGTGATGGGAGTTTCTTCTGATTTAAAAGTTGATGAAAAAACTGGTAAGCCAAATCAAACAAGTGCGATTTTTCAAAAATTATTAGGTTTACGCGAAATTTTTCCTCAAAAACAAATTGATGTTTTGAATATCTACGGGGATTACAAAAACGGGTCAGATGGCTCCGTTTTAAATGCAGCATCTCGTGCTTTAAAATATCTCGTAGCGGATAATGCCAAATCATATCAAGAAAAGAAAATTACCGGCGCTTTGGCTCAGCATAGCAAATTACACGAAAACCCAGAAGTAGATAAAATACTGATTCAATTTTTGTGGGGAAAATAAAGTAACAAATTAAAAAAGCTAAACTTTAAGAAATAAGAAGTTTAGCTTTTCTGTTTCTATTCCCACTCGATATTTAAATGATTCACACAATACCTAGTAAAATCAATATTAAGGGCGAATATATTGTTATAAAAGGCAGGGAAAACGGCAGGATTATGTCAAAATTGGGTGTATCCATAATTGACAATAACAAGTGAGATAAGTTATTCATCTGAGTTATAAAAAATACATGACAAAAAAGGGGACAACCAATGAAAATAGGATATATCAGAGCATCAACTAAAGACCAAAATCTAGCTAGACAGATTGAAATGATGAAGAAAGAGCGCGCTGACAAGATATTCAGTGAAAAAGTCAGCGGTAAAGATATGAACCGTAAAGAATTAAAAAATCTATTGAAATTTGCAAGGGAGGGGGATGAAATTATAGTAGCTTCTCTTGATAGATTAGGTAGAGATTATCAAGATATAAAAGAAATTGTCAGACAATTACAACAAAGGCGTATCAAGTTAACTATAATTGATGCGCCTTTTTTAAATTTCAATACAGGAAACAATACACTAGATACAGCTATGTTTGACATGTTTCTATCCTTATTAGGCTACATAGCACAAAACGAACGTGAAAAAATTTTAGAAAGGCAGCGTCAAGGTATCCAATTAGCTAAACAACGCGGTGTTTATAAGGGGCGCCCTATGCAGTATCATGAACATGCTAAAAATGCTAAAGATAAGTTAATCTACCAAAATGTTAAACGAATGCTTGATGAACAAATTCCTGTTACTCAAATAGCTAAGGAAAATGGTATATCAAGACAGACAGTGTATATTATTCAGAAAAGAATTAGATAAAGAGTAGTTCTTAATTGCAATCAATGGTCTTTTTGTTGATTTTGTCTAGGTCATTTAGCAGTTGATTTGTCTTAGAAAGGGTAGTTAAATTTATTGTAGGGGGGATTATTTAAAAATGGCATTAGAACAAACACACCCTAGTGATTGGAATAAAATTTATATGGAGTTGGCTTCATTGATAGGAAAAGAAAATACTATTCTGTTATACACTCATTATAAAGGAGCTTATATTAATTTTCCCATGAGATTGTTATCAAAGGAGGGATTACAAAGAATAGTTTATTCCGAATTTAATGGAAATAATTCAAGAGATATTGCAAAAAAATACGGGTATTCTGTTAGGCATATTAATAGAGTAGTACAAGAAAAAAGTAGTAGTAAGTAAATGGAGGATGTTATATATGTTTTGTAAAACATGCGGAAAAGAAGTAAATCAAAATGCTGAATTTTGTTTAAACTGTGGGGTAAATCCACAAACCGGAAATGCGTATTGTTATAATTGTGGAGTAAACACAAATCCAGAACAAGTTGTTTGTGTTGCGTGTGGAGTTAATCTTGAAAAAAATGTATCACGTAATGCCGACAGTAATGATGCAAAAGCGTTCTGTAAAGGTTGTGGAAGTAAAGTTAATGAAAAAGCCGAAATATGCACATCTTGTGGTATTAATCCGTTAAACGGACATAATTATTGTCAAAATTGCGGAGCTACAACTACAGCTGAGCAAGAGGTTTGTACATCATGCGGCGTAAGGGTTAGTGGTAAAGCAAGAAATAGAGAATCTTCTAAATATACGACTTCAGACTCTTCATATAAGTCATATTCAGAATATTATCAAAACGAATTTTCTGCTATAGAAAGAAGTAATGAAGAATATCAAGGGAAGTTTAATTGGTTGGCATTTTTGTTCACACCAATTTGGTTACTTACAAAAGGTATGTGGCAACTAGCGTTAATAGTTTCTGTCATTTATTTCTTTCCCCTTGTTGGAGTGCTGGTTGCTCTAATTTTTTGTTTCTTAATTGGACGTAAGGCGAACTATCTATACTATAGAAAAGAGAAATATGGAGAGCAATTACCGAAAGATTGGAGTATATTCTTCGATTTTATTAATCAGAAATAGTAGAACACAATTCTAACAATAAAAGACATAGTACTTTTTTGAAAAAGGTGCTGTGTCTTTTATTATTTACAGTAAAATATATAAAGAAAAACTATTAAAATGGAACATATAGAAAAAGTTAAAGAAATATTGCAACGCTTAGAATCTCAAACTCCTATTGATTATTCACAGATAGCCAGCGAAAGTTATGAATTATTTGTATCTGAATTAGATAGAAGGCTGTTACCTGTAAATTGTGATAAATTATTGATAGATGACAAAGTAAGAGTATATTACTATGCTTATGATGAATTGATTGTATATGTCATAACTCATATTAGAACAGATATTCCGATTATAACTGGATTATTGGTCGAAAATAAATTACAAGCATATATTATAAATTAGAAGGAGGTAAATATGTTTTGGAAAAAATTAACACTAGATATTATTGTATTGATAACAACCTCGTATTTAAATGAGTTACAGCAAAATAGAAAGGAGAAAAAGAAGGCATATAATGGCAAAAAAACAGTCAAATGCTAATATCAAAATAGAAATTATAGAGTCTAGCAATAGACAGCATAGATATGTTCTTAGTAAACAATGGAATAATAAGCCTATGGTTACAGTGCTAACTTTATACCCTAGTTCTAGTAATTTGGTAGGAGATGATATGACAATGATGTTAATTACTAAAAATGTTTATAAGCTGGGGTATGGTGGCTTTTATAGTGTAAACTTATTTTCTAAGTATGATATTGATAAGAAAAACTATTTGAAAGCAACTAATGTAGATAACGATGACCATATATTGGAATGCGTGAAAAAATCATCTGAAATAATATTTGCTTATGGCTCATTACCCTTAAAAAATAAACAAGTAGCTTACCGACTTGATAACCTGTATCATTTGCTCGAAAATAATCAATTAGATGATAAAATAAGGTATTTAACAGACGAACATCAAGAGTTTTGTTTTCATCCATTGGCTAGTCAAGTAAGGAAAAAGTGGTATAATGTTAGTAAAAAAGGAGTAAGCTAGATGGTGAACAATAATGGAAATATTACGATAAGAGAGATAAAAGAAAATATTTTTTATGTATATGAATATCAAAGCAAGCTTATGGATAGTGATTCTGGAGAAAAACAAGGAAGAAAAGTACGAGTAGGTATATTTGATAATAAAATAGAGAAATATTTCTATCGTAGGCTACTTGCTTGTATAATCATTTTAAAACATTCTAAAGAATTTCAAAAATATCATTCTAATATTTTTGAAAATATTATTACTCAAGTAAGAAATGAGAGCTATTTCCCCGAATCTTTGAGTAATTTACAAAACATAGACAGCTATATGAGATTTACTCGAAATAATATAGATGATATAGAAATTTCTAGTAAACCAGTAGTATATCTTTTATTTATCCTTATTTCATTCTATAACCTGAATAATCTATTAAATGATTTTTATTTGATATTTAATCGTACCTTTACATATGAAAAACAACAATTAGAAATCCAAGATTGGGATAGTTTAATAAAAGACGATTTCTTATTAAATATGCTTATTTTTGGTCTTGATGAATTGGAATTAAGTGAGAACTCCGAAAAGTACTTTGAGTCACTTCAAGATAAATACATAGAAAAGCAAAAATTTTATCATCAAGTGATTAAAAGCAAGGAGCTAAATGTTTCCTCTAAGTTATATAGAAGTATTGATGTGGAAAAGTTCCTGATTGAAGAGAAAGATAAAATGATATTAGAAAATAACAAGTTATTCGATTACTTAAATGAAATGACAGATGAAGAGAGAGAGGATACTGAGAAATTAATATTAAGTTTATTTGTATTTGAAATTTCAGATAAGTTAAAACAAGAAATAGCTAACAGGTCAATTCTAGAGGAGTGGGTCACTAGTAAGAAGATTTCTTTACCTGATGCTCTTAATAAATCAAGAAAAGATGGTTTTAATAACCTAAATGAATATCAAAAGCTTCAGCCTCTAGAACAAATATACCGCTATATAGACGAAGAAATCGCTAATATCCTTGAAAATAAAAATATATCTTGTAAATTAAAACCTTTCTTCTATTAACATAAAATCCAATAAATGTCAACCCTATCTCTGTTTTGAGTTGGGGGATTTTTTATTTAAGATACGTCATATAATATAACCATCTCCTGCGCAAGAGAAATTATATATTAAAAAAAGGATGGTATCTAAATATGAGTAGTACCTTTATCAATGATTTAGTGTGTCAAGTGTGTCAAAATGAAATATCCAATGATGCAATTGTTTCAGAAGTAGGACGAACATTAGGAGTATTAAGTAATTATGGCATTCAAAAAATTAATTTGCGTTTTTTAGGTGAAAAATCACCTAAAAATCAAGTGTGTCAAATTGATGAATTTGATGTGTCTACAGGTGTGTCAATTGATACAAAATATGCTTACTATACTACGTTTAATAAAATTCATGATGATTGTAAGACAGGAAATGTAGCAATTAAAGATAGTGATATTTCTTCGTACCGATTTATGTTGATAGATATTGACCCTGAGCGTCCGAGCGGGGTGTGTGCTACAAAGGAAGAAAAGCAATCTGCCATAACCGTGGCCGATAATATTCTACAATGGTTCGAAGTTAATGGAATAACAATACATCATATAATTATTGCAGATTCAGGAAATGGCATTCACTTATTAATACCGTTAAACTTCCTCTCATCAGTTATGACTAAAGATAAAATAAAATTAATTTTAAATTTACTAAATCAAAAATTTTCAAATAAACAGTCTAAAATTGATGTTACAGTATATAACCCTAGTCGCATTACTCGCTTATACGGAACACTGAATTGTAAGGGAGAGAATACTTCTGAAAGACCGTACCGTCAAAGTAAACTGCTTTATGTTCCCAACGAGACATCAGATGGTTTAACGGAAGAAAATTTAAATTCACTAATTTCTCAATTAAAAGAGACACTTCCTGAGCAAGAAAACAAAACAACAGCTAAAAATGGGGAACAGGTTAATGAGAAACCTTATATATTAGCGAAAGGTGAAGAATGGCTAAAATATTATAATTTAGAGTTTCATTCATATAAAGAAGATGAACATGGCACTAAATTATATCCATTCAAAACTTGCCCAATGAAAGAGCATTCAAATACTGATAGTGGAGCATGTTTCACCATAACTAAATATGGAAGATGTAGGTTTAAGTGTCTCCATGCTAGTTGCTCAAGTAAAACTATTAATGATTTCATATCTAAATATCCATGCCCCGAGGAATTCTTATTAAAAGAATCTTCGACAAGTAGGAAAGAGGTACCAACTCTAGAGGATTTAATTAATGGGAAGAGATACAACTTTGGAGATTACGAAGTTAGTAAATCTGGTATATATAAAATCTCTGATAAAAAGACTGAAATCATATCATCCACTCCATTCTTTATTTCCAAAAGTTTCTTCAATATTGACACAAACCACTTTCAATATGAGTTTCAGTATCTAATTCAAGGTAAAAAGAATACCCAAAAAATATTAGGAATCACTCTATCACCTTATAAGATTTCTGATTTAACAAAATTCGGTATTATTTTAGCATCAGCACCTCAGAAAGTTATTGAATATCTGAATTATCAGTTAAAAACAGTCCCTATTCAGAATATCCATTCATATGTCGGGTGGAAAACAAACGATTCAGACACATTAACTTTCAGGTTGGATAGAAATTATGGAGATACAGAAGTAAGTCTACTAGTAGATAACTCTCTCTTTAATTTGTCGTCACGAGGAACATTTGAAGAATGGAGACAAATGGTCCTTGATAATGTACTTGATAGCAATATGGAGATTGCATTATGTGTGGGTTTTAGTTCAATCGTACTAGGATACCTAGCAATCACTGATAAGCCTGATATCGGAAGCTTAATCGTCAATTTCTACGGGCAATCAACAAGCGGTAAGACAACAGCACTGCATTTAATTAATAGTATTTACTCTAGTCCAGTAAATAACATGTATTCATTCAGTGCTACTCAGAATGCTTTACTTGCTATTTTGAATGAAAATAGAGGAGTAGTGACTACAATTGACGAGTTGTCAGCTTCAAGAAGTACAGACCTATCGGAACTATTGTATCAAATCGGACAAGGTCGAAGTCGCTTACGGCTAAATTCCTCTTCTACGCTATCTGAACAGCTACGATTCAATACTGTAATCGCTACAACCTCGGAGGTACCGATGGCAAACTACCTTAATTCAAATCAAGGATTGCATATGAGATATATAGAACTTTCTTCAGAGGAAGCTTGGACAAAAA
The DNA here is from genome assembly GCF_001814295.1 of Streptococcus sp. HMSC067A03. Taxonomy (NCBI): domain Bacteria; kingdom Bacillati; phylum Bacillota; class Bacilli; order Lactobacillales; family Streptococcaceae; genus Streptococcus; species Streptococcus sp. HMSC067A03. The sequence goes on from NZ_KV815639.1 coordinate 123,780, forward strand.
ATGGAGCTATTGCTGATGATATCAAACTAAGATGTTCTCAGCACTATGGAGTAGCCAGTGATGCATTCATGGAAAAAATTTTTAAACATGAACAGGGAACTGGATACATAAAAAAAGTGTATCAAACAGCCTATACTGAACTACTAGAGAAACTTCCAGAAAGTAACTTTAAGACCCGAATATGCACACTATATGCCATTATTTATAGTTCTGCAATTCTGGTTAAGGAATTGCTAGACATAGATATCGACAAAAAGAGGGTTTGCGAGTTTTTAATAAAGACAGAGAAAGAAACTTTAGATAAAAGAGGTGAAATCCCTTCTGATTTATATGATAAGATAGTGGATTATACTTTATCTCACGCTGGACTATTCAACATCAAGGAGGGATACTCGATAGGTGGAAAGAAAATAGGAATGATTAAAGCTCAGAAAGGAACGTATAGAGTCTATTTCTTCAGAGAGGAGTTCGTCAAGATGTTGAAAAAAGAATTCTCTATTTCTAACGTTGAAAAAGCCATCCAACTGTTAATAAGTCAGAATAAATGGATAGCGGATAAGAGGCGAAGTGTAAAATATGTAACCTATGAAAATCATAAAATCGCAATGTATTGCTTAGAGTTACCAATGCACTGGAGAAATTTTGCAATAGAGGCAGAGATAATAAGGGGGTATTAAGAATGGAAACGATAGATTACACTGCACTCATTAAATTGGGGTATAGACAACATACAGCCAAAAATATTATTAGACAAGCTAAATGTTGGCTTGTTGAAAACGGGTATGAATTCTATCTCAATAAACGTTGTGGAGTTGTTCCAACCTATGCTGTAGAAAAAATAATAGGAATTAAAATTGAAGGGGGCAGTTGTAATGGGTAAAACAAAATATCCTTGTGTATATAAAAATGATAAAACTGGATTTTATTACTACAGTGTAGAACTGGGTGTAGACAGAATTACAGGAAAACGAATTCAGAAAAAATCCTCTAAGTCAGCAAAAGGCAATCCTTTCCGTACAGCTAAAGAAGCGTATGAGGAGGTTACCAAAATAAAACTGGAGTATCATAAAGTGAAGAATTATAGTGATTATGATATAACCTATGAACGATTTATGAAAGAAAATTATCTGCCAATGTATGAAAAAAGCGTAGAACAAGGAACATGGCTTTCTAAACAGCCTGCACTAAACTTGTTAGTTCAGATATTTGGAAAAATAAAGTTAAGGAACATCACTCTTACTGATTGTGAAAAATTCAGAGTATATCTTTTGACACATAACCAATACTCACAGAGCTATGCGTCAATGATATATGGAGTATTTAGAAAGACTCTAGATTATGCGGTAAAAATACAATATCTTGAAACGAACCTTTCTAAACAGACGGATGCAATTTCTAAAGGACGAACAACAGTAGCTTACTGGACTAAGGCAGAGTTTGAGAAGGTACTGACAAGCTTTTACATAGATGACCTTTATGAGCATATGTCGTTTATCGCAATCTGGTTATATTATATGACTGGAATTAGAGTATCTGAGGGATTAGCATTAAAATGGGCGGATATAGACTTAGAAAATAAAAAAATGCGAATACACGGTACATTAGAAATGAGAGGTAAAGCAAATTATAGAGTAAAGAGTTATACAAAAACTGTTAGTAGTCAGCGTACTATTTCCTTAGATGATACAACTATTCAACTGTTGGTTAAATGGAAACAGCGACAAGAAAAGCAATATATAGGTCCGTTCATCATCAGTTATTCAAAAGCACCACTACACCGTTCAACAATTAATAGAATTATTAAGCGTCATGCTGATATCAGCGGTGTCCATCAAATACAGGCCAAAGGATTAAGACATAGCCATGCAAGTTATCTTATCAATGAGCATAATATTGATGTCTTAGTTATTTCTCGAAGACTAGGGCATTCAAGCCCAGAGATAACACTAAAACACTATGCGCACCTATGGTCAAGGAATGATGAAAGTGTTGCACAAGCTATAGAAGGCGATATTGATATCAAATATGGTGTTGAGAGTAAAGTAAAGTTTAAAGGTAACCAAGTAATTAAGAAAAAATGAATATAGAAATTAACCCCCAACGCATAAAATTTAGCGTTGGGGGTTAAAAGCAGGGATATGGGCAGGGAATAACTTAACTAAAAGTTGCGGTAAGTATATGAAATAACGTGTCAATCCTTGTAAAACCAATAAAAAATATTTAAATATTATAGTTGACTTATTCCCACTCAACGATAAAATAAATTCTAATTATCGTTGATTTTTCAGTATTTTTAGCTATTTTGATTTATTTTGGAGACAATTTTGGCGACCTTTTAGATAATGCTTGGTTGCCATTAAATTGTATCATTGTTTTGTTTGCATGCTTAATTGAAATTAAGCCAGTCATTTCGTCAGCTAGTTCTTTATCAACACCTGACCATAAGTGAGCGTAGTGTTTCAATGTAATTTCAGGGGAAGAATGCCCTAAACGTTTAGAGACTATAAGAACAGAAGCGTTTAATTCATTGATAAGATAAGAAGCGTGAGAATGTCTTAATTCTTTAGCTTGTATTTCTGGAACGTTTGCTAATTTTGCATATCGTTTGATTATTCTTGATATAGTAGATTTCAGCATGGGATTTCCATCATAACTAAGAACGAAATTTATTTTTCCCAAACTTGCTTGGCGTTCTTTCCAATTTTTGAGTACAGCAATCGTATCATCATCTAATGAGATGGTTCGCAAGCCAGAATCTGTCTTAGTGTGATTTTGTCGAAGCCAGTTTGATTTGTTCTTTATAATCAACATATGATTAACCGTAAGCTGTTTTTTATCAAAGTCAATGTTATTCCACCACAAAGCAGTACCTTCGTTTACACGCAATCCTGTACAAAAATAGAGCCATAATAAAACGAAGCATAGATGTTCATAGAAATCATCAATATAGATATGACTGATAACTTCTTCAAAATCTTGTTTTGTCCAATATTGAGAATGTGTTTTACCTTTTGGGATTGCTTTAACTTTCATTGAAACATTCGTATCAAGAAATTGCATACTTACAGCAAACTCTAAAGTTTTACGAAATATTCCAAAAGTTAAACTAGCGTATGATTGAGAGTAATTCCCACCATTTTTTGAGAGGAGCCATGTTCTGAAACTCTGTACATCCCTAATAGAAATATCTTTGAGTTTCTTTTTCCCAAATCGCTTTATAACTAAATTTAATGTAGGTTGGCGTGTAGAATATGTATGCTCACTAACTTCTGATTGATAATATGGTAAATAGGTCGTATTCATGAACTGCTCGTAAGTCATATCATAATTTGAATAGCCGTGTGATTGTAAGTAGTCATTTTTCACTCTAATAGCTTCTATGTATGCTTCCTTAACAGATGAAAATTTCTTTCCGTTAGCATTTTTTCGTGCTTTTTTCTTAATACGTTTACCAGTAATATTATCAGTTCCTAAACTAACCTCATAATAGTATTGTCCTTTCTTGTCAATATAGACATCTTGAAAATTTGTCTTTGCCATAAGTTACCTCTTTCAATCGTGTAACTTAAAGCCAAGAATTTCTTCAACAGCATCAACTGGAACAGTACCTAGTCGTCTATTTCTATAAAGTGTATATCCCTGTTTTACCAAATTATTTTTAGTTTGTCTAATAATTTGTTGAGCAGTAGCTTTGGGAAAACCAAGTTCAACTAAATATACATAATCAATTGTTTTAATGTTCATCTTGCTATCCTCTTGAGATTTATTATAAAATATGAGACAATAGCAACAACAGAAGTAGTTGTTGGCTATTTTTGTTGAGTGTTTGGGTTATCGTTGTTAGTTTGGTCGCTGGCATTGATAACCTTTTTATTTTTCAAGTTCATATTATCAAAAATTGTATTAATAATCCGTTCCATTGCTGTATCTTTATCTAATACCTCGGTAGCAGTAGAAAATGAATACGAATGAAAAACTGGGAAAGCGTTTTGTCCTTCAACTTGTTCATTCTTTTCTGGAACTGAGAGTAGAAATTTATCCGATTCTGGAATATAGACTTGATAATCAAATCGTCTAATAAATTGCCCATTGTCCTCATTTTTATTACCTACAGCTTGAGAGAAAAAAACACTTGGTAGCAATGTGCTTGTGATAATAATTAGCTTAGCAGAACCCATTTTATTATGATATCGAGCTGATATAGGCGAAATCATGAAAGGGTCGGTTAGTTTGAGCCAATCTGACACAGAAAGACTGTCACCTCTTATATCATCCAAAAATAGAATATCTTGTCCTTGATATTCATCAAATGCGTTCCTTGAAGCGGTGAGACAATAGGATATATTATAGTCATAGTTTTCTTTAGCAATATTTTGCAAATGGTGAATCAATTCCATACTAAATTTAGTTTTTCCAACTCCACTATCCGCCATAATAAATAGAGCAGATTTTTTATAGTTTCCTGTTTCTAAATCTATAATAGCCTGATAACTTTTGCGTTCTCCGACTGTATCTAATGCTTCATTAATTCTCCTCTTATGCTGACCATAGATAGCGTAATACTCATCCGTAAGAAGAATATTACTTTTACTGATTTCTCCTGCTAGAATTTTTTCAATTAACCAATCTACACTGAGGTCAGTCTCTTTAGCTTTTTTGGTTGCTCTACCTCTGACCCACGTTTCAATTTTCCTTTGATATATACTTTTATAGCTTTCGCCAAGAACAGTAATAACTTCATCTGGAGAATACTGATATTTTTCAGGAAAATCCTTGGCATGTACCATATATGCCAAACAATTATCATAACCATATCGACCAGATTTTAATCTTTCAAGATACTGTGGTTCAACACCAATAGCAAGAGCGATTTTCTTTAATGATG
>NZ_KV815640.1:0-529 GCF_001814295.1 Streptococcus sp. HMSC067A03
AAGAAAAAAGGAGGGTTATGAAATGGACTTCAAGGAGTTGTATGACAAAGTGAGAGGGATCGTACTGAAGTGTCGCCGGGAATATTATGTCCACCTGTGGGAGTTAAGTGATTGGGACCAAGAAGGGATGCTGGTCTTATATGAGTTGGTGAGTCGCTATCCGCAACTGGTAGAGTCAGAAAGTCGTCTCTATGTTTACTATAAGACCAAGTTCCGTAATCACATCAAGGACATCCTGCGCAAACAAGAAAGCCAAAAGCGCAAACTAGACCGTCAAGTTTATGAGGAAGTGAGCGAGATAGGTCACAAGCTCAGCCTGAAAGAACTCTATTTGGATGAATTGGTGATTCTCCGAGACCAACTAAAGAGCTATCAAAAACAACTAAGTCCAGAGAAACAAGAACAGTATGAGCGCTTACTAGCAGATGAACGGTTTCAAGGACGCCAAGCGATGCTTCGGGAGTTACGGACCTACTTACAAGATTACGATGAAAGAAAAAGCTAGAGGAAAATAAAAAAAGATGAAAAA
>NZ_KV815641.1:0-250 GCF_001814295.1 Streptococcus sp. HMSC067A03
AAGGACCAAACGGTTAAAGTAGGAGAAACACCAAAAGCGGAAGATTCCATTGGCAACGTTCCAGAATTGCCAAAAGGAACGAAGTTTGAATACGAAACACCGGTTGATACCACAACGCCAGGCGATAAAGATGCGAAGGTGATTGTGACTTATCCAGATGGCTCGAAGGATGAAGTTCCAGTGAAGGTTCATGTCACGAAGACTCCGACCCAAGCGGATAGCAACGAACCAAAAGGTAAGGACCAAACGG
>NZ_KV815642.1:0-205079 GCF_001814295.1 Streptococcus sp. HMSC067A03
TCCAGATGTCGTAAGCTGACTTACCTGCGTCACCTTTATCACCTTTGTCTCCCTAACAGGGACATCCGTTGTTGTTTTATCTGGATATGTCACACGGACAGTCGCGGTTTGAATACCAGGAGTGGTTACGTCTGGCACCTTACCCACAAAACTATAGGTCGTACCACTCGGCAAGGCTTCTTTATTACCAATCCCATCTTCAGGCTTAGCTGCTGTATTGACTTCAGTCACAATCACGTCAGAATGAGGAACGTACTTTTTATTTTGCTTGCGCGTATCTGTATATGTTTTGTAGACGGGTGGAGTTGGTGCTTTAGGCAGAGGGGAAAGTGATGGTTTTGAAGGAGGATTAAGGTTATTCTCAACTACTCCTGTAGCTTTGATATCTGAATTGAAACTTGCCCAAATAGCTTCTGAGCTTGAACCAAAACTTGCAGAAACACTATCTCCATCACCTGCTACACCAACTGTCGCTGCATAATATTCCTTACCCGAACCAGGATAGTCATATTCTCCTGCCTCATACTTAGAGCCTGAACGCTTCCTAGAATTATTATTTTCAGAAAAATATCTGTTATTATATTTTTTTATAGTTGAACCAGTAATCGACACTATTTCCCCAGAAAAATCTTGAGCATATTCGAAGCCTTCTTTGTTCGAAAAGTATTGTTCAATTTCTTGTTTGTCTTTTTCAAAGATTGACGGATCAATTGGTGACGAAGAATTATTATTCAAACTAGATAAAGAAAATAATGCAGGTTTCTGTTTAGAAAATGTTACAGGACTGCCATCTTCGTAATAAAATTTAGCAGTTAACTTTATCTTATCCATCACATTATTTAACGTCGAATAAAAACCCTTTGTAGGATCGTGATAAGCAGTCACGTCAACTGTACGGTCAGATTTATCCGATGAGACATAGGTTAATGTATAAACAACTTTTGTAATCTTTTTACCAGCATAGGAACTATTTTTTAAATTCGTGTAAGTTGCTGTTACTGACTCCCCCGATTTTAACGTATGAGTATTTCCTATCTCATTCCTCAAGTAGGTATTCCCCTTAATATCCTTCCGAACATTTGTCCCTCCTGTACTCTCCAACTTAGCCTCGGTTTCATTTTTGAACTGTAAATACTGTTCCTTAACTTCGCTAAGATAGCCTTCTTTATTTTTGTTTTCTTCCGCCTTTCTCAGTTCCTCTTTTTTACGTTGTTCATATGGCCAGTTTTGAGCTAGATATTCACTATAAGCCTTGTTATATGCTTCCTGCTTCGCCATATTATCAGACATCGTTTTTGAAAATTCTGCATAATAGCGTGCTATGTCCTGATCGTATTTTTCACGTAGCTTTTGATTCTCTTTGTCTATTTCTTCTTTTGAGGGATCTGGAACCTCCCTTTTGCTTCGTACTTTTGGATCAGCAGAAGTGAATACAGAGCGATTCTGATAATCGGTCATTTGGTTGCTGGACTTTACAGAGATCTCTGTGTCTTTTAATTCTTTATTAGAAACTTCTTTTTCAACTACAGCAGATTGTGGTGCTTTACTTTCTGAAGTGTTTACGGATGCTGGTACAGGATTTTCTTTTACTTCTGTTTGAGGAGTATTTGTTGCAGAAGCAGGTGCTGCTTGTTTATCTTGTTCGGCAGTTTTATTTTCAGTTGCTACCGTCGAAGCTGCCTGCGATTCAGCATTAGCTGTTGTTCCTCCTCCATTAGAAGGAGTACTTTCACTAACCGTTTCCCTTACGGGTTGAGCAACAGTAGTTGGTGAGGGAGTCTCAGACGCAGGTGCAGCTATGGGGGTTGCTGAAGCTGCTTCAGAGTGTAAAACGATGTCATCATCCACTTTTGGCTGTGGCTTTGTATCGACTACTTGATCCTTCATTTCATCTGCATGCACAGGTGAAATATTGCTTACTACAGCTGCACCGGCAAAACCTGCTGTTGCAGCGACTGTAATTTTTGTTAATTTTTCTAGATGTTTTTCCATTATTTAAAATAAACCTTTCCTACTATAAGATAACTGTCACGCCAAATTGATGTTCTATTTTTTGAGAGGCTTGGCGAATGACCTCTCCAGCAGAAGTTAATATTCTAAACAACTGCTCTAAATCATCTTTCACAATCCCGATGTGACGCAAAAAAACTTTTCCATCATTATCTATACAAAAATAATAGCTTCCTGCTTGTTCAACATTCAGCTCATTTATTAAAGTTACCCACTCAGAATATTCCTCAAGATTCCTACAATAAGCAATATTTGTAAAAACAATTTGGTAAATCGCTTCCTTATCCTCTTTATCTAACTGAATAGCAAAATCCACCATGTGAAATTCAGTTATTTGTAACTTCCCTTGATAGATCCACGAATGATCTGTTTCCTGTTTCTTTAAAACGAAGTTTTTCCCAGATAAGAACTGTTGAAATTTCTCATTTATTCGATCCATGTTTCCTCCTTTTATCATCAATCAAAATTATAAATCGGAATATTCTCTTTCTCTATGTTGTTGTATTCTTTCGAAAAGGAAATAATCTTTCTATTTTTTTGAATTGTTTCTTGACTTTCTTCTATTTTGTCAGATACTTCCTCTTCCTGCTCTGATAACAAGCGAACATCAATTGACATCACCGCATTTAAATAATCATTTAACAACTTCTCAACAGAATGCTTCATACTTTGCTCTTGTACCAAGATTTGTTGCTTTAGATCCGAAAGCAAACGAATATCTTTCTCAGCAACCTCTAAGCGTTGCTGAACATCATCTTCCACACCTCTCATCAATTTATTAGCCTCTTCTTTTGCGTCAAGAATAATCTTATCCGCACTTTTCCGAGCCTCTACCAAAATCTGCGTGATTTCCTCCTCTCTAGATTGGTAAACTTTTACTTGTTCTTTTAAGGACTCGCTGATATCCATATAATAATTTAACTTTTTCTGAATTCCTTCTTTCTCCTCTAAAAGAGAGACAATATAATCATCCGTTTTTGATTTAGAATACCCAAATAATAACTGTTTTTTCATTGACACTGATTCTCTATTCTCCTTTCTTATGTCTCTATAAACGCACGGACTGCTCAAAAACAATATTTTAATTTTCTATATTTCACCTCTTTCATACCCCATAGTGGTATATAGTATATATAATATACCATAGTAAGTGTTTTATAGCAAGCCCCATATTTGACTATTGGAAAATTTTAATATAGAATAATTAAAAACATACGCTGGAGACTACATAAAATATGGAACGAGAGAAACTTATTATGCGTTTGAAACGCTCTGAAGGACAACTTAGAGGAATACAAAAGATGCTAGAAGAAGAACGTGAGTGTATGGATATTATTGTTCAGCTAACAGCAGTACGTTCAAGTATTAACCGCGTCATGGAATTAATCATATCGGAACATTTTTATGATTGTTTAGCTAATCCCCTGGATGATCCACAAAAGCAAAAGAAAAGAATAGAAAAAACTGTTCAATATCTTGTAAGAGAACATGATAAATAAAAAGGCCGGAAGAAAAGTCAGGTCTTAAATATGAAAAGTGAACAAATTAGTCTTCCGTTCATAAGGATTCCAAATTTGTTCACTTTTCTGTTTTATATGTTTGATTATAACGTTAATTAGAAAAAATTTCTAAAAGGAAAATCTTTTTATCTCGGAATCTACATCAGAACTATAAGTCCTAAAAGTCAAGTATGAGATAAAAGTTCCAATTCATATAAAAAAGAGAGCTTCTGATGTACCGCACCCCAAAAGTTGGACAGAAAAAATCTAACTTTTGGGGTGCAGTTCACTGAATAGGAGGCTATCTTTTTTAGTAATTCACCTTTTTTACCCAATTCTTGAAAATCTTGTCCATGCAACAGTTGTACTAAACTAATATACTAATGGTCGGGGTTTCAAGATTAAGGCGATGTCCTATTTTCACCGATTTATTGTAAATAATAACAATACCTATTAAGGCTTACACTTTATCAATACTATAATCTAAAGTAGAGGCTCCTAAATCTTTTCTAGCAATTAACTTTATTGAATTAATGTTCCTGAATTTTTATCGGTTCTTATTCCAGTACACATTCCTGAACCTGCATTGCTTCCTGTTTTAGTATGCATTTTCGAACCCGCATTCGTACCTGTTTCAATATATCTTCCAGATCCATCTATATTCACTTCTTTTTTGTTTCCTCTTACATATATTCTAATATACTGGTATTAAATATAATTTATAACTAATATTATTAATTCAAAATAATAATTTATTTCGTATCACAGAAATATAGTCATCATCATTTCGAACTGTCATAATAGTAATTTTTGTACATTAGATTACTCCTTACTCAACTACATTTGAAGAGACATAAAATCGCCCCTCTATCTGTTTTACATAAAATTGAAATGGATGTTCAGCAGCATATTGAGGATCAATAATAGCTTTTTCTTGCCATTTTTCATATTCCTGTATAAAACCACCATGCAACAATTTTTCAGCCTCCAATCTAGCCGCCACAGCCTGTTCAAATGTATCAAATGAACCTACATTGTAACTTTTTCGTTGCAAACCGATTCTAACTTGATATTTCCCGTTGTTCTTTTGGAACACTCCACGAAAACCACTCGTGTTGTCTTTTCGTGTTTTTCTAAATTTCAACCACTCAATACAAGTCTGATCCACAAAAGTTAGTTGGTCTCTTATATTCTCAGTGATTTCTCGCTTTTTACACCCACAGCTAGTACAATGACCATGAACTAACGAGTCTTCTGAATACTCTTTTTTATTCCCACAATCACATAAGCAATTCCAAATAACAGAACCTTTATAATCTCTTTTAAAAGTGTCGTTTATAACCTTTAATCTACCAAAACGTCTTCCCGATAAATCTGTTTTACGACCGATTCTCTTTTTAGGAAATTTAGAACAAGTTGTCTTCCAGCCGTGATGCAAATCTTTTGTTGTCCTAAGGTGTATTTCTCCACATTTTTGACAAGTACATTCCCAAACTACTAAACCATTCTTCCGATTATCTGTTTTTCTTGTAACAAGCAAATCTCCAAAACTTTTTCCTGTTACATTCTTGCACTTGTGCCTGTTTTCGTATTCTAAACACCCACAACTTTTTGTTCTTCCAGAAACAAGATTATAGTAGCGAATATCTTTTTTATTTCCACAACTACATGAACAACGACACCAAGATGTTCTTTCTTTGCAATATACATCTTCTACAGTCAGTTTCCCATAAACTTTTCCAATTACCTCTTTTTTCTGACAAATTGATTTTCTTGTCATATTTTCATACATCACTCCCCGATCACATTTTCCTTCAAAATGTATGTTAAATAAATCCTAAGAGTCAAACCTTTCGTAATTTTTATCATAACAGTTTATAAGAGCAAGAGCTGTCTCAAATGTAATATTTCTTATTTTAGATCGCCCTTTCGAAAGTGCAACTATTGAAGCTTCATTAACTCTTTCTGCTCTACTGATACGATAAGCTGTTATCTTTTTATCAATTACCCATTGAACAACCGACTCTACTTTTTCCAATGCAGTTTTATTCATTAGTTCTCCTTTATAACTTAAAAATTACATCTTAGCACAACAGTGAACTGCTATATCTAGTGCAAATCAACCACTTAAATTTCGATACCTTAACGGGGTATATGTATAATATATAATGGATTTTCTTTTTTGTCAATCATCTACTTCAATTTTTTTATATTTAAATGTCATTTTAGAATTTTCAAAGTATTGAATCAAGATTTTCTCAAATTGTAATAAAAACAAAAAGCCAAATTCGATTTCTTGAAAATGGCTTTGTATCAATATATTTAATAAATACAGATGATTATTTAAATAGTTTCATACTAAATACTAGCATATCCATCAACTGATTCATTTCTGCTTGGTGGATCTTTTCATCTCGTTCGGAGCATTCTAAAATACTTTTTTTATGTAAGAGTTTCATGTTCTTCTTCCTCAATCTTTCTAAATCTTTTAGCAATAGTCGCAATCACATTGACCGTTACGCTATTGCCTGCTTGTTTGTATAATTGGCTTTTGCTTGATACAGCTTCTGCTCGCTCATAAGCCCAATCAGGAAATCCTTGAAGTCTGAAACATTCTCTGGGAGTTAAACGCCGAATTCTTAAGTGATAGAGTTTCCCATCTAGGACGATTCCTGTCACCTCGTACCATTTGTCCTTACGGTATTCAAGAGCGGCTACAACTACTCCCATATTGCCTGAAGTAGTGAGCGTATTTGAAATCCCTTGACCTACTCTCCCTCTATGGTTATTGGATTTGGGATAAGCCAAATTCACAGAATCTCCAAGGGTCGCTTCAGCAAATCCAGTCTTTGTGGCTTCTTTAATCTTGAGATGCGGTAATGCCTCCCGCAGTAAAATCTTTGGAACCTTATCACCGCCCTGCATAGTGGTTAGTGTGGGAGAAATTCCTGAAATGTCATAAACACGACCAGTCTGAACAAAAGCTGTTGGGAGATTGCCTGCCACCACAACACCATGCCTATCTTGAGCTGTTAGTGTAAACATGGGGTCTTGATTGTCTTTAAAGCGACGACCGTTTTGACGTTTTTCCAAACGGTCAGGCGTTAAAACAGGGACAGCAATCTTAGCCCCTTCTCCCTTGCCTCGGGTTAAGGTAGGCGCAAGGTCACTTGTAAAATAGACCTGCCCACTCATCCCACGTTTTAAGGGATTGATATTTCCTAATCTTTCAAGATAAGCTGGGCTGCTTTCTCTTCGGAGAGGAAATAGGAATCGGGAACGGAATCTTCGAGAATGTCCGATAAGAAAGATCCGTTCTCGGTTTTGCGGCACTTGGAAATCTTTACTGTTAAGCACCAGCCATTCGACATCATACCCCAGCTCATCCAGCGTGGAGAGGATTGTTCGAAATGTCTCTCCCTTGTCGTGACTGAGTAAGCCCTTGACGTTTTCCAAAAATAGAAAACGTGGTTGGATCTGTTGGGTCGCTCAAGCAAGTTCAAAGAAGAGAGTACCTCGAGTATCCTCAAATCCCAATCGTCTGCCTGCGAGTGAAAATACCTGACAAGGGAATCCCCCACAGATGATGTCCACTTGTCCTCTAAATTGTCTAAAGTCTTGGTCTGTGATTTGTCTAATGTCATGAAATTCTACCTCTCCTTCTGTCTCAAATATGGCTTTGTAAGATTTCCGAGCAAACTTATCAATCTCACAAAAACCAAGACACTCATGTCCCTGACTCTCTAGTCCTAATCGAAAGCCACCAATTCCAGCAAATAAATCTAAAAACTTCATTCGTCCTCGCTTTCTAAAATTAAAAGAGACCTTACTTTCTTTGTAAAGTCCCGTCTTGCATCCATTTCATTTTCTTGCTTCTTGCCTTAACTGCTTTTTCCCATTTCTTGTTTGCGAAGTTCTTTATTCCATTCTGCGAGTATGCCATTAAAGACATACTCTGCCACCATTTTTGATGTTTGAGCAAATCGCATATGGTCTAAGGCATAGCGATACCTCTCTTCAAAATGTCTCATGGCAAAATCAGCACTTGTTTGGGATAATTTCTCCTTCCTAAGCTGACTGTGGACCAAGTTCCAAATGTAATCCTTATCATAAAGTATCGCTTTGTCCACTTTGCGATGTAAAACTTCTTTCTCTTGTTCTTCTTGCCTCTCTTTCTCCTCCTCGTCCTCAGCGATTAAATCACTCTTTTCAGTTTCACTAATATGAGTCTCACTCTCTTCAGTCTCACTAGGGGCTGAATTTAAGACTGGCCCCGGATGATTTTGAGACTCCCCTGGTGTTTTTTGAACACCACCCCCGGCTGAATTTAACACTAGGGTCATGTCATGTTCCAATTCCCCTAAATAAATCTTATTGGCCAGGCGACCTTTTTCACTGGAAGACTGTTGAACTTCATCAATGAGACCATATTCTCTCAATGTCTTCTTTATAGACAAGAGCTTGGACTTAGAACAACCAAGCAAAGCCATCAATTTAGAGTTAGAATAAATCAAATAGATAGCCCCATCCTCATCAATCCAGCCCTTACTCAGAGACAATTCCAATCGGTCTTTTAAGACAGCGTAGGCCACCTTAACTTCCAACTTCATATCCTTATAGCGCTCACTCTCAAATAAGAGTTTAGGGAGCTTATAATAACGCTCGGACGTTTGGTATTGATTTGCGGTAATGCGTTTCATAATTATCCCTCCAACATTAAAACACCTAAATTTCCTGATTGTTCAAATTAGATCAGACCTGCCTGTTCCATTTCAGCAACTAGCTGATTTGCTTCATCAACATTAATTCCCATAACAAGTATGAGATGACACATCACAATTTATCGTGATGATTGTTCTTTCTTTTGCATCGTTTCCTCCTGAAAATAAAAAAAGCGAGAACTATTTTTATGGTTCTCGCTTGAGATAAATCATTCTTCAAAAAACAAAAATCCTGCCAAAGATTTTTTTGGCAGGATTTTTGGCAGGAAACCGAATCAATTTATCAGTTTCTTCAAATCGCTATGAGCTCTAAAAGACTGGTAAATCGGGATTCCGCTCTCAAATTGCTATGTGCTTCTTATTTAAGAGTAACTGAAGCTCCAGCTTCTTCCAATTTCGTTTTGATTTCTTCAGCTTCTGCAGTTGCAACACCTTCTTTAACAACAGTTGGTGCTCCATCAACAAGTTCTTTAGCTTCTTTAAGACCAAGACCTGTGATTTCACGAACAGCTTTGATAACGCCAACTTTCTTGTCGCCTGCTGCAGTCAATTCCACGTCAAATGAATCTTTTGCAGCAGCAGCTTCACCAGCGCCAGCAGCAGCTACAGCTACAGGAGCAGCTGCAGTTACACCAAATTCTTCTTCGATAGCTTTTACAAGATCGTTCAATTCAAGGATTGAAGCTTCTTTAATTTCAGCAATAATATTTTCAATGTTCAATGCCATTGTTATTTCCTCCAAATATATTTTCGTTATTTTATTATTAGTTTGTAGCATAGGCTACGCGCAACTTAACATTAAGCCGCTTCTTCTTTGTTGTCTGCAACAGCTTTGACTGCGAGAGCAACGTTGCGAACTGGCGCTTGAAGTACAGATAGTAGCATAGATAGAAGTCCTTCGCGGTTTGGAAGAGTTGCAAGAGCAACAATTTCTTCTTTAGATGCAACAGCACCTTCAATAGCTCCACCTTTAATTTCAAGTGCATCAGCTTCTTTAGTAAAATCATTGATGATTTTTGCTGGTGCTACAACATCTTCATTTGAAAATGCAACAGCAGATGGTCCAACAAAAGCATCAGCAAGGCCTTCAAGTCCAGCTTTTTCAGCTGCACGACGTAAAATTGAGTTTTTGATAACTTTATACTCAACTTCGCTTCCACGAAGATTACGACGAAGAACTGTGTCTTGTTCAACTGTAAGACCACGAGCATCAACAACAACGATACTTGCAGCTGCTTTCATTTTTTCAGCAACTACATCAACTAGTTCCGCTTTTTTTGCAATACTTGCTTCACTCATTTAGTGTTTCACCTCCGTAATTATTTTGCTTGGGGATTTTCCAAAAGAAAAACGCGCCCAAACCTAGACACGAAAGTACAATACGTTTCTTTTACATGATCCGTTTTGTCCTCGGTAGGATTTTTATGAGTCAAGCTCCCCTACTGTCTTAGGCAGTTTTTTCAAACCATTAATGATTGTAACATAAGAAAAAAAAGATTGCAAGAGTTTTTAATAATTTTTATAACTAGAACGAAAATCTATTCTTTTTAGTTAGCAGATTTATTAAATTATTGGAAAAATAAAAAAAGCAGACCATAAAGATCTGCTCTAACTATCTTATGTTTATTATGCTTTTACAATTGGAATCCAAAGTTCCATTTTGTAGTCTTTACTATCCATATCCCCTTCATAATAATATTCAAAGTCAGGTTTTCCTGAATGGACATAACCATGTTCTGGGAAAAATACTTCCATTGCATATTTCCAACCATTATGAATACATTCCGGAACACTTCCTGTTAACTCTACAATGGCATATTCTGCTTCTTCAACTTTCAAAACATCTAAACCCATACTTTTTGCTTTATCTACATCTGTAACTATGTACCCTGCTATGTAATTAATAGTACTTGGTTGTTCTACATTGTAACAAACACCGACACTTTGACCTTCTCCCAATCTTGCTAATTCATCATGACGATATTCTCCATATAGTTTATTCCAAACACTCGGACATAATGATGAATTGATATTTTGTTCATTCCTACCTGCAACTGTAAATGAATTTTTCTTTTGAATTGTGATGTTCATACTTCTTCCTCCTCTTACACTTAGTGCTAGCTGCACTCGTGAAACTATTTTGAATGGTTTTCCATTTCTTACCTCTGAAGGTGTAAATCCATGAAATTTTTTGAATGCAGTCCCAAATGAATCAGATGATTCATATCCATACTTCATCGCTATATCAATAACTTTAATATTGGTATCTCTCAGTAAAACAGCCGCTTCTGTCAACCTTCGACTTCTAATATACTCTGACAATGTTGTATCTGTTAATATAGAAAAGAGTCTGCTAAACATAGGATAAGAATAAGTGGATAAATGGGTAATTTTATCTTCATCTATTTCGCTATCCAGCACACTTTCAATGTAGTTAATTGTTTCATTAAAAAATTGAATTATCTGCATATTTTACCTCTATTCATTTTTTTATCCTATGTAAAGATACCAAAATCTCTAACTTCTTTACCTTTAGTACAATAATCTTTCAGAGTTTTATCCCTTGATACATTGAAGGCACAAATCCCTAAACTGTCCATCCAATTGGGCAATCTCCATCAGGGTATCTGCTAAAAAATTATAGGCTTCCTGCCTGCTGTCCAGATAGGCTTGGCTAAAAAGCATAGCAATTTTTTCCTTCAAGTCTGCTCTGACAGGATCATAATCTTTCAAAAATTGACTCAAGTAAAGACTTCTAACTGCTGCCAAACGAAATGAAAAAAATTGATGAAGTTGTTTTTGTTCCGCATTTAAGCCGTTTGCTCGAATAGTTTTAGCATAGTCCTCAATTATACCAACCTCACCATTTTCATATCGTTGTTTCATGATAACAGAGACACTGTGATAAATCTCCTGACTTGTTGGAAGCTTATTTCTTTACAAATTTCCCCACATGGAATAAGCTCCTCTTTTATAGTCAATCGCTTCTGCTTTCCACGCTTTACAAAAATCACGAAAATCCATTTTCACACAAGGATAGCCTGCCGGATCATGGAAATAAATCCAATCCTCATCCATGTCATAAACTGAAACAAAATGATCCACACCTTGTAGATGGTTATAATTGAGATTATAAGTCAGATATCCCATATCCAAAGGACCTACAATAACAGAGCCATGGTCTAGATATGTCTTGAGTTTTTCTTTTAGTTCTATCACATTGACTGGCTCTGAAGAATCACAGAAAAACTCCTCATAGTCAAATCCAAGAATTTGTAAACAATGACTAATGGACTCATCTGGCATGCCATTATCAAAGAAAACCAAAGGATGTCTGTCATCTTTTTTCACAAGGGTAGATCCATTACCCATGACCATGATCGCTTCTAGATAGTCCGAGCGAAAATCATAGCCCGCAGCCTGTAAGGCCATAGCCGTCGAATGAGAATAACAAATCGGAATATCACCAAAGTATAAATTCATCTTCCTACCTCCTTGCCTATAGTATAAACGATAGGAAAATTTATCCCCCATCAAATTTGTACGGAATTTATAGGTTTGCGTGGAAGAAAGAAATTTCACATGTTTTATTGTAAATCAAAAAAGCTATTAAAAAATGAAACTATTGTCTAAAAACATCAAAGGCTAAGCTTTTACTGCACTAATTGACAATTTTTTCTAACTATTAACAATGGTAACATAAGAAAAAATTACAAGACTTTTTGATCATTTTTTATAATTGGAGTGAAAAGCTATCCTTTTTGATTCGTAGATTTATTAAATTGTCGGAAAAAGAGAAAATGGTAAGAACTAATACGAAAAGACGATAGAATGTTTCATTCTACCGTCTAATGTGTTTTTATTCCTTGTTCAGTTCGACACTGGTTTTTTAATCTTCCCAAAATCAACGGTAATCTATTAAAGTCTTTTCTTTTAGAATGACAAGTATGCTAAAAGCTATGATTTCCGCTAGTACAGTAGCAGGCACATCGTATACGTCAAATACTACACTAGTATTAATCAATGGTAATAACTCATTAATAAAAGACCTCAGTACAACCACTATACATATATACATAAGTGTCTTTTTAGAAAATTCAATAGTTGAGACTTTATTTGCACTGAATGTTGGACTAAAAGGTTGTTTTAGCATAGCTGTTGCAATCCATGCTCCTTCACATAACATATAGGAACAACTGAATTAATTGAATAATATTTTCTTAAAAATATTGTGAGTAGCCAAATTAACAATCCTAAAATCGCTATAATTTCAATGGAACTGATTCTTAATTTTCTTTTCTTCATATGTTCCAACTTCTCATCAACTTTCAATTTATCCATTTTTATTGTACTAAATATCCCACCCTTATCTTGTCATAACAAAAAATATGACAATCTTGTAATATCAGTGTTTCCATTCAGCCTAGCCTTGTCTTTTCAAACATTTCTTCTTGCAGATTTAAATGCTAAAGTCCTCCGTAATAAAAAATTCACTAGTTCATCGTAAATGTTCCCAACATTTTACAAGCCTAAAATGCTTCCTTCAATCTTCAAAAAATGAAAGAATAACGGCTTTTTCTTGCTCTGTACAAGCAACCAGTGGGAGGCGGAGTGAGCCGACTGCAAAGCCCTGATAATTTAGCACAGTTTTAAGTGACGCTAGGTTTGTTACGGAAAAGAGAGCTTCTATTTTGGGTAATAACTGACGTTGAATCTGAGCAGCCTTTTTAGTTTGTCCTCATCCAACTAGCTTGCAAAATACAATGATATAAATGCTATCTCATACTTCATTTCATCTTAAAAACAACTTCTGCTGTCGGACGCACTAAGCCACGCTCATGCAGGGTTTCAGCAATTTGAACAGAGTTCCAAGCAGCACCTTTAAGCAGGTTGTCTGAAACCACCCACATATGGATACCTTTTTCAGTATCCAGATCTTTGCGAATCCGTCCAACGAATGTCTCGCGTTTTCCGACAGCATTGACAGCCTGAGGGTAAATTTGACGGCTAACATCGTCCTCTAATACTGCTCCTGGGAAGTCTGCGATAGCTGCCTTGACTTCTGCGATAGGCGCTACTTCTTTTGTCTCGATATAGACAGACTCTGAGTGCGCTGAAAGAACTGGAATACGTACACAAGTTGCAGAAACTGCAATTGTTGGATCTTCCATGATTTTTTTGGTTTCATTGGTCATCTTCATCTCTTCGTAGGTGTAGTCATTGTCCGTAAAGACATCAATTTGAGGAAGAGCGTTAAAGGCAATCGGATAGTGCTTTTTGTCAGCACCTGCCGGAAGAATTTCTGCTTTCAAATCTTTTGGCATTATACCATCGTTTAAAACTTCACGTAGTTCCCGTTGCGTTTCTAGAATAGCTCCCATACCAGCTCCAGACACAGCCTGATAGGTAGATACGATAATGCGCTCCACCCCCCATTTCTGGCGAACTGGCTCAAGCGCAATCATCATTTGGATTGTTGAACAATTTGGACAAGCAATAATTCCCTTATGATTATTAAGTGCATGCGCATTCACTTCTGGAACTACTAATGGAACATCAGGATTTTGCCGAAAATAAGAGGTGTTATCTACTACAACTGCACCTGCTCTTACTGCATAAGGAGCGTATTTAGCAGAGATTGAACCACCTGCTGAAAAGAGAGCAATATCAACACCAGAAAAAGCTTCCTCGGTTGTTTCTTCAATCACCACTTCTTGATCTTTAAAGGATAGTTTCTTCCCCGCTGAACGTACTGAAGCCAAATAGCGTACTTTTTCAATTGGAAGACTTGATTCTTCCAACATTTTAATCATTTGAGCTCCAACGGCACCTGTAGCTCCCACCACAGCAACTGTGTATCCCATCACATACCTCTCTGAATTTTCAAAAAATTTGTGTATTGCTTGTATTATACTACTTTTCTAAAGAATTGAAAAGACTTACAAAAAATCCCTACTAAAAAAGTAGGGATTAAGGGCACTTATGTGTGATGAGCAGGTTCACACAACTCATCAAGGTCCGCTCCTGCGTATATGACCTCCCATGCTCAATATGTGGCTTGCGCCACCTATCGACTCATCGCATGAACCAATCTTACTATACTTATCAAATTATGTCAAGAAAAACTATTACATTCTCAACTCCTTCCACGTTTGAAATTAACATTTTAAAAGAGTAAAATAATTTTAGAAGGATAAAAAGTTATGGATACAACAAAACAGCCTGTCCTTATGCCTCAGGACACGAGAATAATGGCTCTCTTACTTGGTGCTGTAGGTGGCTGCCTTGATGTTTTCTCGCATATGCAATTTAGTACGCTAATCGCAACCCAAACAGGGAATATTCTTTTAATTGTAGCCGACTGGGATGGTCCAACCGTAAAGACGGCTTATCGCATTCTTTCACTTGTCTTCTTTACTTTTGGTTTTATCCTTGGTATTCTACTTAAAGAACAGGCTCAAAGTTCACATTGGCGTACTTGGGGAATCTTACCGTTAACTCTCATCACTTTCCTCTTTCCGTTCTTTCACTCTCATTATTTTATCTGGGTGATATTATTTGCAACCTCTACAGGAATGGTCATGTTAACTTATACAGGCTCAAAAGTCGAGTCTCACCCCTACATGATTATGATGACCTCAGGAAATTATCGGAAAATGGTCACTGCTTGGTACGAGTATATTCGTTTTAAAGAGCGTAGACATATTATTCAAAGACAGGCTGTTAATTACTCTATGATTGTTGCCAGTTTTATCGGAGGAGCTATTTTCACTGGAGTTCTCACACGCTTCATTCATCAATATGCTATCTGGACAGTCACTGCTATTTTAACCATTATTATCGTCCATTATACTAGATATAATCGTATCCATCATTTAGAACAAAAGAATATTTAACATTACGCAACGCTCTAAACATAATTTAGGGCGTTTTACTATTATCAAAAGCATTCATCAATAAATCGAAACTTTATATACCTTTACAAGTACTTACTTCCTTCCCTGATACTGAGAGATGTCAGACCTTCTTTATGCGTTTGGATAAAATCCCGCACCCAATCAGGGTTAGTCTTTGAATAATCACGTAGCGCCCAGCCAATGGCCTTATTGATGAAAAACTCGGTCTGATTAAGATTATTAATCAGGATTTGCTCCAGCAGCAGAACATCCGTTTGCTCTTTTTGAAGTAATTGGTGTTCGATAGCCAATCGGCGCAACCAAATGTCCTCATCCGTACTCCAATCCAATACTATTTTCTTTGTCTCAGGATAATGTAAACAAATATAACCTACCGAACGGCTCAAAAAGTCAATCGTGTCCCACCAAGGCTTTATTTGTGCCAATTTCTTTACCTTTGTTAAATCGTTTGAGGCTAAAGATGTTTGTTTTAGTTGTAAATAATCCAGCACCACATATTGCATTTCACGATAGGGATTTTCCCAAGCCTGATTGATAAATTTCCAATCTATCGTAGACTTGTGACTTTTCTTAAAAAATATTTTAGAAATTTGCCGCCTAATAGGTGTCTTTACTCCTAAAAATTCAAACTGATTTTTCATATACACCTTCATGTGAATCGCATCATCACTGTTAGCTACTTCTTTTAAATCTTGAAAAATATCTTCTGCTTTCATATCACTATTCATTTTCAAGCCCCATATCTTTAAATAATTTAATCGGTTCTGCTGGTTTACCCAAACTCTTCTGCAACCACGTTGTTATCGTGCCATTGACCAAATTTGTAACCAATTTTGGGAAAATGATCCACTTGCTGGTAACCACGTTTTTTATGTAAAGAAATACTGGCATCATTCAGCAGGGCAATACAAGCTAGAAAATGGACAATGCCTTGCTGTTCAATAAGCAGTTCCAATTCATCATAGAGAGAGCTACCTCCCCTACGATCACGAACGACTCTCACTAGCTACATAAACTGACAATTCAGCTGCCCAATTGTAGGCCTCTAGATTATCATAAGTCGAAACATATGCATAACCGAAAATTTCCCCATTTTCCTCTGCCACTAGATAAGGATATTTTTTCAAAGTCTTTTCAATATGATCGGTAAATTCTTCGGCGCTGGGAATCTGGCATTCAAATGTAATAGCAGTATTTTCTACATAAGGAGCGTAGAGCGCTACAAGGGATGCAACATCAGATTTATGAGCTAATCTAATGTTCAGCCTAACGAATCTTTCCTTCCAACCTTTTTATTTAAGCCTATACAACTATACATAGTTTACCAAATTCAAAAATAAAAGGCTCTTGCGAACCTTGTTATTTAAAACAGTCCAATCGCTGTACCATCTGCTGCTACGTCCATGTTGAGTGCTGCAGGTCGTTTTGGCAATCCGGGCATCGTCATAACATCACCAGTTAGGGCGACAATAAAACCTGCACCCAATTTTGGAACTACTTCGCGGATAGTGATTTCAAAGTTTTCTGGCGCTCCCAGAAGATTTGGATTATCTGAAAAACTGTACTGGGTCTTGGCCATACAAATTGGCAGCTTATCCCAGCCGTTCTTGACAATTTGAGAAATTTGAGCTTTTGCTTTCTTTTCAAAATTAACTTTTGTTCCGCGATAAATTTCTTTAACAATTGTTTCGATTTTTTCTTCAACTGTCAGATTATTATCATAGAGTCGAGTGTATTTGGCGGGTTTCGTTTCAATCGTTTTGACCACAACTTCCGCAAGAGCCAATCCACCGTCAGCACCATCTGCCCAGACACTAGCTAATTCCACAGGTACATCAATTTGAGCACAAAGTACTTTCAGCTCAGCAATTTCAGCTTCTGTATCAGAAACAAACTCATTGATTGCTACAACAGCTGGAATGCCAAATTTACGGATATTTTCCACATGACGTTTGAGGTTGGCAAATCCAGCCCGCACTGCTTCTACATTTTCTTCGGTCAAGGCATCCTTGGCTACACCTCCGTTCATCTTAAGGGCACGGAGTGTTGCTACGATAACGACAGCATCCGGTGAAGTTGGTAAGTTTGGTGTCTTGATATCTAGGAATTTCTCAGCCCCTAGATCCGCGCCAAAACCAGCTTCAGTCACTGTGTAGTCCGCCAAATGCAGAGCTGTTGTTGTCGCCAGAACAGAATTACAGCCATGGGCGATATTGGCAAACGGTCCGCCGTGAACAAATGCAGGAGTTCCATAAATAGTCTGTACTAGATTCGGCTTTATAGCATCTTTCAAAATAAGAGCAAGAGCTCCCTCTACTTCCAAATCTCGAACATAAACCGGCGTCCGATCATGACGATAACCAATAACGATACTAGCTAAACGTTCTTTCAAGTCTTCAATACTTGTCGATAAGCAGAGAATAGCCATTATTTCAGATGCAACCGTAATATCAAAACCATCTTCCCGTGGAATTCCATTAACTGGGCTCCCCAGACCGACAGTAACGTGCCGCAAAGCACGGTCGTTCAAATCTACCACGCGCTTCCAAATGATACGCCGTTGGTCAATTCCTAAATCATTTCCTTGATGAAGATGATTGTCAATCAGAGCAGAAAGAGCATTGTTAGCGGTAGTAATCGCATGCATATCTCCTGTAAAATGCAGGTTGATGTCCTCCATTGGTAGAACCTGTGCATAACCCCCTCCAGCAGCTCCGCCTTTAATTCCCATAACTGGCCCAAGAGACGGTTCTCGAATCGCAATCATGGTTTTCTTTCCGATTTTGTTAAGAGCATCTGCTAAACCAATGGTAATTGTCGATTTCCCTTCTCCGGCAGATGTCGGATTAATCGCTGTTACCAAAATCAACTTACCAACTGGACTCTTTTGCAATTTCTGAATCTTATCAAAAGACAATTTAGCTTTGTGTTTGCCATAAAGTTCTAAATCATCATAATCAATTCCAACTTTTTCCACCACATCAGCAATGGGCTGCAAGTCAACACTCTGAGCAATTTCTATATCCGTTTTCATTAGGAATCCTCCAGTTTTTATAAGATTATTATACCAAAAAATAAAGAAAACAAATTCTTTTAAAGCTAAACTTCTCAAAAACGTTCGGAAAAGTCTTTTTTATTTACGAATTAACTTTTTTTGTGTAAAATTTAATTATGAAACTATTGATTACTTCTGGCGGAACGAGCGAGAAAATTGATCAAGTTCGTTCTATTACAAATCACTCGACAGGAAAACTCGGTGCACTTATTGCGGAAAGTTTTTTGGCACGAGGCGATAAGGTCACCTTAGTCACTACACAGAGTGCTATCAAACCCGCTTCTCATCCGAACTTAACCATTCAAATTATTAAAAATGTACAAGATTTGCTGGAAACAATGCAGCCTTTGGTCAAAACTCATGATGTTTTAATTCATTCAATGGCCGTTTCTGACTATACTCCTATTTATATGGCAGGATTTGACCAAATCACTGCTTCGCAGGATTTAACAGAGTTTTTGAACAAAACAAACGTCCAAGGGAAGATTTCATCACAAGATGATTATCAAGTTCTCTTCCTCAAACAAACGCCGAAAATTATCAGCCAAGTAAAAAAATGGAATCCCAATATCCGTCTAATCGGTTTTAAACTCTTGGTTGAAGTTTCTAAGGAAAAATTATTGGCAGTTGCTCGTGCCAGCCTTGTAAAAAATCAAGCTGAAATAATTGTGGCAAATGACTTGGATCATATTTCCAATCATCAACATCATGCTTACTTAGTTAAACAAGATTCTGTAATAGAAGCAACCACTAAAGAAGAAATTGCTCAACTATTGCTTACACATATTCATGCAAAGGACAATCTATGAAACATATCACATTAGCTGTCACGGGAAGTATTGCCGCCTATAAAGCTGCTGACTTGACTAGTCAATTGACTAAAGAAGACTTTGCAGTTACGGTACTGATGACACAAGCTGCAACTGAATTTATTACACCTTTGACTTTGCAAGTTTTGTCAAAAAATCTAGTTCACTCAGATGTCATGAAAGAGCCTGCGCCAAACAAGGTCAATCACATTGAAATCGCTAAGCAAACAGATCTCTTCTTAGTGGCACCCGCTTCTGCCAATACCATCGCTAAATTAGCCAGTGGCTTTGCAGACAATATGATAACAAGCACTGCTCTCGCTTTGCCTATAACAGTCAAAAAAGTGCTATCTCCTGCTATGAATAAAAAAATGTATGAAAATCCAATCACACAAGAAAATCTATCTAAACTAGAAAAATACGGCTGGCAAATTATTCAGCCTAAAGAAACTGTCCTAGCTTGTGGTGACCACGGAATCGGCGCCCTTGCTTCTGTAGAAACGATTATAAAAAAAGTAAAGGAAATGATTTATGAAAAAACAATCTAATATTGCTCAAATTGCTATCTTTTTTGCTATTATGCTCGTCATTCATCTATTGAGTTCGGTGATATTCAACCTATTTCCCGTCCCGATTAAACCAACGATTGTTCATATTCCTGTTATTATTGCTAGTATCCTTTATGGACCAAAAGTTGGTGCACTTTTAGGTGCTTTAATGGGAATTATTAGTCTAGTTACAAATACAATTGTCCTCTTGCCAACAAGTCATCTATTTAGTCCATTTGTTCCTAATGGGAATATTTATTCGCTTATCATTGCTCTCGTTCCGCGAATTTTAATCGGAGTCACACCTTATTTTGTTTATAAATATTTTAAAAATAAGACTGGACTTATATTAGCAGGAACAGTTGGTTCATTGACAAATACCATATTTGTTTTAGGAGGGATTTTCCTACTATTCTCCAAAGTGTATAACGGAAACATTCAGTTGCTGCTTGCCTCTGTCATTTCAACCAATTCTATTGCTGAAATGATTATTTCTGCGGTTTTGACGGTTACCATTATCCCAGCACTTGAAAAAGTTAGAAAATAGTCACGTGAAAACGTGATTTTTTTATGAAAAAATGCTATAATGAAAACGGTTAAATAATGCAGAAAGCTGAAAAATTGAGAAAAATGGATGTGCTCCTTCCTTTATTAAATAGGCAACGACATTTCCTGTTTTCACTGATTTTTCATAAGCTTCCCTATTTTAAAAAGGAGATTTCGTAATGACTTACCAAGAAAATTTCAAAAAATGGCTTGATTTTGCAGAACTTCCAGACTACCTTCGTAAAGAATTGGATTCAATGGACGAAAAGACAAAAGAAGATGCTTTTTATACCAATCTTGAATTTGGTACTGCTGGTATGCGTGGTCTGATAGGCGCTGGTACGAATCGTATCAATATTTATGTCGTTCGTCAGGCAACTGAAGGTTTAGCACGTTTGATTGATGAAAAAGGTGAAGATTTCAAAAAACGCGGTGTCGCTATCGCTTATGACTCTCGTCACTTCTCTCCAGAATTCGCCTTTGAATCTGCTGCTGTTTTAGCAAAACATGGCATTAAATCTTATGTATTTGAAAGTCTCCGTCCAACACCAGAACTGTCATTTGCGGTTCGCCATTTAGGAACTTTTGCTGGAATTATGATTACTGCTAGCCACAATCCTGCTCCATTTAATGGTTATAAAGTTTATGGTGAAGATGGGGGGCAAATGCCACCGCATGATGCTGATGCCTTGACAGATTATATTCGTGCAATCGAAAATCCATTTGCCATTGAAGTTGCTGATGTTGAAGCCGAAAAAGCATCTGGATTGATTGAAATCATCGGTGAAAACGTTGATACTGAATACCTTAAAGAAGTAAAAGACGTGAATATCAATCAACAATTGATTGATGAATATGGAAAAGACATGAAAATCGTCTACACTCCGCTTCACGGTACAGGTGAAATGTTAGCGCGTCGAGCATTTGCCCAAGCTGGTTTTGATTCTGTTCAGGTTGTTGAAGCTCAATGCGTGCCAGATCCAGACTTCTCCACTGTCAAATCACCAAATCCAGAAAACCAAGCTGCTTTCGCTCTTGCTGAAGAATTGGGACGTAAAGTTGGTGCGGATGTCCTTGTCGCAACAGACCCAGATGCTGACCGTGTAGGGGTTGAAGTTCTCCAAAAAGACTGTAGTTACCGCAATCTTTCAGGAAATCAAATCGGTGCAATTATGGCTAAGTATATCCTGGAAGCGCACAAGATTGCTGGAACACTTCCTGAAAATGCAGCACTTTGCAAATCCATTGTGTCTACCGATCTTGTGACCAAGATTGCTGAAAGCTACGGCGCAACTATGTTCAATGTCTTAACTGGTTTCAAATTTATCGCCGAAAAGATTCAAGAATTTGAAGAAAGACACAATCACACTTACATGATGGGCTTTGAAGAAAGCTTTGGTTACTTGATTAAACCATTTGTGCGCGACAAAGATGCTATCCAAGCTGTATTAGTTATTGCAGAATTAGCTGCCTACTACCGCTCTCGTGGCTTGACTCTTGCAGACGGAATCGAAGAAATCTACAAAGAATATGGTTATTATGCTGAAAAGACTATTTCAGTTACTCTATCTGGTGTTGATGGCGCGGAACAAATCAAAGCTATTATGAGCAAGTTCCGTGACAATGCACCAAAAGAATTCAACGCTACTGCTGTTGCCGTCACAGAAGATTTCAAAGCTCAGACTGCCACTACTACTGATGGAACAGTCACTGCCCTTACAACACCCCCTAGTGATGTATTAAAATATACGCTTACTGATGGTTCATGGATTGCTGTACGTCCTTCAGGAACAGAACCAAAAATCAAATTCTATATTGCCGTTGTTGGGAATTCCAGCCAAGACGCTCAAGCAAAAATTGATACAATTGAAGCAGAAATCAACGACTTTGTACAATAAGCAGAAAAACTGAAGCCTTTGGTTTCGGAATCTCACTTCTATAATCTTCAAATTTCGAGTCTGGGACGATCATGTCTCAGACTCGACTGCTTTTATAATAAAGAACAGTGCTTTGAATCTGCTTTGCAAGCCACAAATGCCATTTGCTTTTCAAACTTAAAAAGAATGACTAATAAAAAATAAGGGAACTATATAGTAGTTTACACCAATCACAATATGGAGTATTTTAAAATAAGATTTTTGTAAATTTTACAACTAAACTTTGTGATTGTGTAAACAGGTATATAATTCCAAAGAAAATAATCTTTTCTCTATTTACAACTTCCAACAGTCTAGTAGGCTGTTGCTTTGTCTCATTCATCTTTCAATATTTTACTTTTCATTTCAAATCTCTGCATTATTTTTATATTTATGGCATACTGGAATGAGCAAAAGAAATGAGGTTATTTTATGAAAAAATTTGCACAAGATATCAAAGTTTTAGAAATGACTACTGTTAATCGTGCTCGAAAAGCTATTGCAAACAAGGAAACAGCTACATTTTTCATTGGTCGAAAAACATGTCCTTACTGTCGTAAATTTGCCACTACGCTAGCTAGTGTTGTCGCTGAAACCCAAGCACACATTTTCTTTATCAATAGTGAGGAACCTAGTGAACTGGAAGAACTCCAAGCTTTCCGTTCCGAATATGGAATCCCAACTGTGCCAGGATTTTTACACACAGAGAATGGTCATGTGACTGTCCGTTGTGACTCTTCTATGACAGCTGACGAAATCAAGATATTCGCTAACTTATAAAAATGAAGCTGGAATTAAAATTTCCAGCTTCAAAGTATATTATAAACTAACTAAGCAGTAACTTTTTACTATCACCAAACGAGGCAGGGATCATATCGTCCCTGTCTCTTAATATTTAATTTCCTTTTAATTTTCCTTTTTGAAAAGTTTGCCACATCTTTTGCTGAGGTTTAGCAAATGGATAGTTGTCAAATTCATCAGGATGCAACCATAAAACTTGTTCCTGTTTAGGCATTTCTGTAGCATTTACTACCTGACCATAAAGTAAACGGATCTGCCACTTGCGATGACTAAATACATGCTGAATCTGTGGGAAGTGTACTGACTGCCAATCCACTACTACATCATAATCCTGTTCAAAGCTTTCTTTGGGAGATAAGTCAAATGAAACTTGATTTTCAGCTATTTCAAAAAGCGATAACTGTTCATCATCAGGAAATTCACCTACTTCAATTAAAGGAAAATGCCAAAATCCGGCCAAAAGGACGCTAGTCTCATTTTTTTCCAAAAGAAACTGTCCCTGAGCATCTTGGATAATCAAACCATACAGATAAACTGGAACTGGTTTTTTCTTAGGAGCTTTGATAGGGTACTTCTCCATGGTTCCATGTAAGAAAGCAGCACTAAATTCCTTTACAGGGCTATCTTCTGGTCGAGGATTCACCGGCGCTTCAATATCTGAACCCAAATCCATCAGAGCTTGGTTAAAATCTCCTGGCCTTTCGGGATCAATCAACATTTCCATCATAGTTTGAAAAACTTTCCGATTGGCTGGAATACCGATGTCTAAATTCACCTCAAACAAACGACTCAAAACTCGCATCACATTCCCATCAACAGCTGGCTCTGGCAATCCAAAAGCAATACTAGCGATAGCGCCTGCTGTATAAGGACCAATCCCTTTAAGGCTGAAAATTCCTTCGTAAGTGTGAGGAAACTCACCCTCAAACTCTGCCACAATCTGCTGAGCCGCCTCTTGCATATTGCGCACTCGCGAATAATATCCTAGTCCCTCCCATGCTTTTAATAAGCGTTCTTCTGGTGCGATTGCCAAATCTTGGACTGTCGGAAACCAATCCAAAAAGCGCTCATAGTAAGGAATGACCGTGTCTACCCGTGTTTGCTGAAGCATAATTTCTGAAATCCAGATATGATAAGGATTATTACTTCTCCGCCAAGGCAAATCACGTTTATTTTCATCATACCACGTTAGTAACTTTTGGCGAAAGGATGTAATTTTTTCATCCTCCCACATTTCAATTCCGTATTTCTTCAAATCTAACATGAATTTAGTATATCATAAAATAAAACAAGAACCCAGAAAGTGAACTCTGGATTCTTTGTCATTCTTCTAATAATGACCGACTACTTGGCTGGCAGTAATTAACGTCAATTTATAAACATCGTCAGCATTACATCCTCGTGAAAGATCATTTACTGGATGATTCAACCCTTGCAAAATAGGACCAACTGCTGAAAAACCGCCGAGACGCTCTGCCATTTTATAGCTGATATTTCCAGCTTCGATACTAGGAAAGACGAAAACAGTCGCTTGTCCAGCTACATTGCTGCCAGGAGCCTTTAATTCTGCTGTTTTAGGTACAAAAGCTGCGTCAAATTGTAATTCTCCATCAATGGCAAGGTCAGGTCGCATTTCCTGCGCTAGTTTTGTGGCTTCAACGACTTTATCAACCTTTTCACCAAATCCAGATCCTTTAGTTGAATAACTAAGCATCGCTACTTTCGGATCAATACCAAAGATTTGTGCAGTT
Source organism: Streptococcus sp. HMSC067A03 (assembly GCF_001814295.1). Lineage (NCBI taxonomy): Bacteria > Bacillati > Bacillota > Bacilli > Lactobacillales > Streptococcaceae > Streptococcus > Streptococcus sp. HMSC067A03. Next base: position 24,574 of record NZ_KV815642.1, read on the forward strand.
AATGCTGAGTTAATGGCAATTTCTGCTAATGTTTTAGCGTCTGGATCAATATTGATGGCACAATCACTGAAAACATAACGTTCATCGTCACGAACCATGAGAAAAGCACCAGATGTACGAGAAACCCAAGGAAGGGTTTTAATAATTTGAAGGGCTGGGCGAACTGTGCTTGCAGTAGAATGAACTGCACCAGAAACCATCCCTTGTACTTTTCCAAGATAAACGAGCATGACACCAAAATAATTGACATCCTCTTTCAAGAGTTTCCGAGCTTCGTCTTCTGTGATTTTTCCTTTACGGCGTTCAACGAAAGCTGCCACCATTTCTTCAAAGCAAGAACAATTTTGAGGATCAATAACCTCATAACCATCTGTCACACTTTCAATCTCAAGATAAATCCGAATTTTTTCAGGATTTCCTAACAAAACAGGTGTAATACTTGTTTCATTTACCAAACGTTTTGTCGCTTGAAGAATACGTGGTTCTTCACCTTCTGGTAGGACAATTTTTACTTCTTTGTCTTGAAGTGCTTCACGAATCGTTTCAAAAATTTTCATGTTTTACTCCTTTTTATTGCTTAATTTTTGAATCACTGCTTGGAAATCTTCCGGAAGAGGACTCGATTTATTCACAACTTCCTCATGAAATGGATTGTAAAAACGCAATGAATGGCAATGAAGAGCTTGTCGTGTCATGCCATCTGTCAAGCTGCCACCATACAAATCATCTCCTAATAACGGAAAGCCAATATAAGAAAAATGTACCCTAATCTGGTGTGTCCGTCCTGTGTGAAGATGAATATCGACAAGATAAACATCACCATATTGCGCTAGAACCTTATAGCTCGTATGAGCATATTTCCCATTTTTCGCTACACAGCGTGTAATAATACTGCTATCTTCTCGCGCGATGGGAGCAACAATGTCTCCTTCTGGCTTTAACGGTTCAGAACCCTTGACCAAAGCATAATAATGTTTCTCAATGATTTTCTTTTGCAACTGCTTGTCCAGTCTTGCATGAGCATAACCATGTTTTGCAAACAGCATCAGACCACTTGTATCTTTATCCAAACGTGTCACAATATGAATCTGTTGATTTTCATAATGATTAGAAATGTAATAAGCTTTTACAAAATTTGCCATTGTATTAGAATGATTCACACTAGGAATGCTTGCTATACCAGATGGCTTATTCAAAATTAGAAAATGTTCATCTTCATAGACAATTTCTAATTCCCTTTCTACTGCTCGTAGACTGCTAAAACTTTCTTCAGCTGGAATATCGATGGCAACTTTATCGCCAATATCTAACAAATAAATGGCATTTTGCTTCTTACCATTTACGTGAATATCTCCACCAGAAAACTTAATTTTTGCGAGCAAACTTTTGGAAATTTCGTGCTTTTTTAAAAAGGTCTTAACTTTAACATGTTCATCTGCAGTAAATTCAAACCTCATTCCTCCACCTCGCCAATAAAAGCATCTTTTACACGATTCCAGAAACTCGTATGACTCGGTGTAGCAAGAAAGTTAATCTTATGTTGATCAATTTGAAATTCAATTTTAGAAATATTGTTTATCATAAAATTCTGATTGTCAATCGAAATCGCATGTCGGTCATTCCAAGTCGGCACGATTTCAATTTTATCTTTCTTAGGAACGATAATTGAGGAGCCTAAGGTTCGAAATACACGATTGTTTAAACTTGCAACTTCTGCAATCTGAAGAGCTTCAATCGTTGGATGCAGAACAGCTCCGCCTAACGATTTATTGTAAGCTGTACTTCCTGTCGGAGTTGATACGGAAATACCATCACCACGAAAGCGCTCAAAATGGACTTGATTGATAATAACATCGGCGACCATTGTTCGTCCAGAACGCTTGATTGTCGCTTCGTTTAATGCACGCTTTATACAAATTTCATTATTTCCATGGAAAATTTTAACATTTAAAATCGGATAGGACACTTTCGCACCAGTATCTAATTTTAAGTTATTAATTAATTTGTCCAATTCAAAATCTCGATAATCCGTATAAAAGCCCAAATGTCCCGTATGGACACCGACAAAACGAACTTTATCCAACTGCTCTTCATACTTATGAAAAGCTGATAAAAGCATCCCGTCGCCACCGATTGAAATGACAATGTCAGGATTATTATCATTCAAAATAAAATGATTTTGCTTTAATTTTTGTTTTAATTGGCGACAAATTTCTTGGCTTTGCCGTCTGCGATTACTGATAATTCCTATTCTTTTATCTATATTCTTCATCTGTATCGTCACTATTTCCTACGCCGTCATTCAATTTGCGACTGATTGGGTCAAATAAAGCTTGCGCTTCTTGAATATCATCACGAATTTTCCCCATTTCTTCGTCCAATTGATAGGCGATTTTTGCGGTAATCTCCAGACGTTTCTTAATTTCATCTGGAAATTCACCCTTATATTTATAATTCAGCGAATGTTCAATTGTTGCCCAAAAGTTCATGGACAAAGTGCGGATTTGAATCTCTGCCAAAACTGTTTTGTTGCCATCAATGGTATCAACTGGGTATTCAACAATGACATGATAACTTCGATATCCACTAGCCTTACGGTTTTTAATATAGTCTCGCTCTTGAACAATCCGCATATCATGCCGCTTTCGCAAAACATCCAAAACTTCTTCCACATCATCCACAAATTGAACCATGACCCGCAAACCTGCTATATCTTGCATATCTTGCGCTAGATTTTCCTCTTTAATCCCGCGCAAAGCCATTTTTTCTTTGATGCTTTCTATCGGTTTTACACGACCTGTCACAAACTCAATCGGAGAATGCTTTTTTTGTTTTCGATACTGTTTACGAATCCCACGCAGTTTGATCTTTAATTCACCAACCGCTTGAATATAAGGATCCAGAAACTCTTCCCACTCTAATTGCATACACTCACCTTGTCATTTTACTTAATTTTTTATAAAATAAACACAATACTTATTATAACATAAATCGCTTTCAAACAAAAGAAAAGGATTGGAAAATGAATCATTTGGAAATTGAATACAAAACGCTTCTGACAAAAAATGAGTACCAACAGCTGTTACCACTGTTTTCAAAGATAAAAGCTACCATGCAGATAAACTACTATATTGACACAGCCGACTTTTCAATTCGAGATGCAAAAATGGCACTTCGGATTCGTACTTTTGAAACTCGTGCCGAATTAACTTTGAAAATTCCGCAGCAGGTCGGTAATATGGAATACAATCAATTTCTCACTTTAGAAGAGTCTCACACTTTCATCAATACATGTGTGCTACCTGAAGGAAAAATACGCACCCTGCTGACTCAGGCTGCTATCAACCTCGAGAAATTAAAGATTCTAGGGAGCTTGACAACTATTCGCTATGAAAAAGAAACTACTATTGGCTTGATGGCACTTGATGAAAATCATTATTTTGACAAAACAGACTATGAATTAGAGCTGGAAGTGACAGATGCTGAAATTGGAAAAGAACAATTCAATTACTTTTTACAAGCTCATCATATCCATTATAAATATGCAAAACCTAAAGTTGCAAGATTTGCTCAAAACTTATGAATAAAAAGCTGAAATTTTGCTTATTTTTTGATAAAATGGAGTGTAGAAATCAAAAGGAGTCTTATATAAGTTATGATGGATATACTGACGGATAAAGCACAGATGAAGTTGTTTGCACTAAATTCCAATCACGATATCGCCGAAAAAATTGCTCAAGCTGCTGGCGTATCTCTTGGAAAACTATCCTCACGTCAATTTTCAGATGGTGAAATTCAAGTTAACATCGAAGAAAGTGTACGTGGTTTTGATGTATTTATCATTCAGTCAACGAGTTTCCCTGTCAATAATCATTTGATGGAACTTCTCATCATGGTGGATGCCTGCAATCGCGCTAGCGCTAACTCTGTCAATGTCGTGATGCCATATTTTGGCTATGCGCGCCAGGATCGCACTGCTGCTCCTCGTGAACCAATTACGGCAAAACTGGTAGCAAATATGTTGGTAAAAGCAGGAGTTGATCGTGTTCTAACCCTTGATTTGCATGCCGTTCAAGTTCAAGGTTTCTTTGATATCCCTGTTGATAACCTTTACACTGTCCCTCTCTTTGCCAAACATTACTGTGAAAAAGGCTTGTCTGGTGAAGATGTTGTTGTGGTTAGTCCAAAAAATTCTGGTGTTAAACGTGCTAGAAGCTTAGCAGAGCATTTAGATGCTCCGATTGCAATTATCGACTACGCTCAAGACGATACCCACCGTAACGAAGGCTATATTATCGGAGATGTAGCTGGGAAAAAAGCTATCCTTATTGATGATATTTTAAATACTGGTCGTACATTTGCTGAAGCCTCAAAAATTGTTGAACGCGAAGGTGCAACAGAAATTTATGCAGTTTCTAGTCATGGTTTATTTGTTGAGGGAGCCGCTGAAAAGTTAGATAACTCTCCTATCAAAGAAATCCTGGTTACTGACTCAGTTGCAACGAAAGAAAAAACTCCGAAAAATGTTCAATACATCACTGCAAGCGAGCTAATTGGAGACGCAATCGTTCGTATCCATAAAAGAAAACCCGTTAGTCCTCTATTTGCCTATAATAAAAAGAAATAAGGAGAAATCTTGATTTATTTCGATAATGCAGCAACAACACCCATGTCAAAGACTGCTATGACTGCTATGACACAGGTTATGGAAAATACCTTTGGTAATCCATCTAGTATCCATAACCACGGCAGAGCTGCTAACAAAATTCTTCGCAAAGAACGACAAGAACTTGCTGACCTACTTCATACTAAAAGTCAACATATCATCTTTACATCAGGTGGGACAGAAAGTAACAATACAGCCATAAAAGGGTATGCCTTAGCCCATCAAGATCAAGGAAAGCACATTATCACCACTGCTATCGAACATCATTCTGTGCTTGCAACTATTGAATATCTGGTAGATAAGTTTGGCTTTGAAGCGACTTATATCCAACCCCAAAATGGAGAAATCACAGCTCAGCAGATAAAAGAAGCTCTTAGAGAGGATACTATACTTGTCTCCACTATGTATGCCAACAATGAAACTGGCTACCTGCTTCCAATCAAAGAAATTGCTGAAGTTTTGAAACATCATCCCGCTGCTTATCATGTGGATGCAGTACAAATTATGGGCAAATTACCTGTGTATCCCGAAGAACTAGGAATTGATTTTATGAGTGCATCAGCTCATAAATTTCATGGTCCTAAAGGCATTGGTTTCTTGTATGCCAATCAGATGAAATTTGATAAATTTTTACATGGCGGAGATCAAGAAGATAAAAGACGTGCAGGTACTGAAAATTTAGCAGCTATCGCTGGAATGATTGCAGCTTTAAAAGAAAATCTTAAGGGCTATCCAGAAAATATAAGTCATGTGGAAAGCTTAAAAAAACAGCTTCTCGCTGAACTGGACGGAATAGACTACTATGTCAATAATGATTCTCATACACTTCCCTATGTAATAAATCTTGGCTTTCCTAAACAGGCTAATGACTTATTACTAATGCGTTTAGACTTGGCAGGAATTTCTATTTCAACCGGATCTGCTTGTACAGCAGGTACAGTTGAACCAAGTCACGTTCTTGAAGCTTTTTATGGTAGTGATTCAGAGCGATTAAAGGAATCTATCCGCATTAGCTTTTCAGAACAAAATACTTCAGAAGAAGTTCACCAATTTACCACAATATTAAAAGAAATTTTAGGAGGATAAATAGATGGCTTTTCAGACCACTATTCACTTAAAAGATTGCCCATATAGCTACTCTCTTGGAGAAAACGTAAAAAAATTTACTTTGCGTGATAACACTTTTTCTGAAACAAAAGTTGGAAATTATGAATTAACACGTTTATTAGAAAGTGTTCCAAATAGTGGTGATGGTTTTTTGTTAAAAATCATTATCAACAAAGAGCTTTCAGGTGTGAAAATCAATATTACAGACAAATCTGGTCTTCGCTTGGTTAACATTTTCAAATCAGAAACCAATCAGATCATTCAAGAAAAATTTTATTTTCTAATGGATAGTTTGGTTGAACGTGGTATTTTCACCAAACAAGAACATTAAGTAAATAGCTATAGCTCAACAGTTCATTTTAGAACTGTAAAAAGATAAAAAATAGAGTAGGGTGACAAATCGAAAGTTTTGGTTTTTCTCCTACTCCTTTTCTATTTCCATCAAATAAGTTGATTTTTTCACAAACTTTCTATAAAATAGTCTTTGAAAGGATGTGATTTTGTGAAATCTGAAAGAAATACAACCATTCCACGCGCAACTGCTAAAAGGCTCTCTCTTTATTATCGGATTTTTAAACGATTTAATTCTGAAAAAATTGAAAAAGCCAATTCAAAACAAATCGCAGATGCTATCGGGATTGATTCTGCAACTGTTCGTCGTGATTTTTCTTACTTTGGTGAATTAGGTCGTCGTGGGTATGGTTATGATGTAAAAAAACTCATGAATTTTTTTGCTGATTTACTTCATGATCATTCTATTACCAATGTGATGTTAGTCGGTATCGGTAATATGGGACACGCATTACTCCACTACCGCTTCCATGAACGTAATAAAATGAAGATTGTTATGGCATTTGACACCGATGATCATCCTGAAGTTGGAACGATTACAAATGACGGGATTCCTATTTATGGCATTTCACAAGTAAATGATAAACTAAAAGATGTAGATGTAAAGACCGCTATTTTGACGGTTCCAAGTACAAGAGCTCAAGAAGTGGCAACTATCCTTGTAGAAGCTGGCGTAAAAGGTATTCTCAGTTTCTCACCCGTTCACTTAACCGTTCCAAAAGATGTTGTTGTTCAATATGTTGACTTGACAAGTGAGCTGCAAACACTCCTCTACTTTATGAAAAAAGGGTATTAAATAATTAGAAAGAGCAGATATTTATTTATGAAGAAACCCCTTATCGGAATTACTGGAAATGAAAGACCCAACCCTGAAGACGAATTTGCCATCATGAGCTATGCTGCTAAAGGATTTGTGGAAGGCGTAAAAGAAGTTGGTGGAATTCCTGTCATATTGCCAATTGGAGATGCAGACATGGCTCAGCATTACATCAAGATGATTGATAAACTTATCCTAACAGGTGGACAAAATGTATCACCACAATTCTATGGTGAAGAAAAAATGATTGATAGTGATGATTATCATTTGGAGCGTGATGTGTTTGAATTATCCTTAATCCATGAAGCGGTCCAACAGCAAAAACCAATTTTTACTGTTTGCCGCGGTACACAGTTGTTTAATGTCGCAATGGGCGGAACTCTTTATCAAGATATTGAACATCATTGGCAAGACAGTTCTGCAGAGTATACTACTCAAAAGTTAGTTACCAAACCTGATTCTGTTTTGGAAAAGATTTATGGTGAAGTATCTCATATAAATTCTTTCCATCATCAAAGTATTAAAGATTTAGCAGAAAATGTCGAAGTCATCGCCCATGATCCAAAAGATAATACCATTGAAGCCATTACTACAACTGATGAAATCGCTTATCTGGGAGTTCAATGGCATCCAGAATTCTTATTTGAAACACGTCCTAAAGATCGGTTACTCTTTGACTATGTTGTCAATAAACTCTAAATCAATTCCGTTTCTTCTCGATAGCTATAATAATCTTTCTCAGCGACGATGAGATGATCCAGTAAGATGAAGCCCATTAGCTCACACGCTTCTTTTACATGTTTGGTCACTTCATCGTCGTTTCTGCTTGGTAATACAGCTCCTGAAGGATGATTGTGTACCAAAATAATGGATGTCGCCATATGCCTCACGGCATAATGCAGAATTTCTCGCGGCTCTGCAATGCTACGTGACACACTGCCGATAAAAATAGTCTGTTGATGAATGATTTTATTTTGAGTGTCTAGATATAAAGCAACAAGATGTTCCTGTTTTTTATGCCCCAATTCCTGTTGCATTTTTTTCGCTAACTTTTGACTACTTAAAATTTGCTCTTGCATAATCAATTCTGCTTTACTAATTCGCTGTCCCAACTCAATCATGGCTTGCAATTCAATAGCTTTGATACGTCCAATTCCAGAAATTGATTGTAATTCTTGTAGTGTCATATTACGCAAATCATTTAAACTAGAAATTGTTGATAAAATTCGTTGGGAAACTTGAAAAACAGTTTCTTTTTTATTGCCAGTTCGGATAAGAATGGATAACAATTCTTGATTGCTCAATTGTTCTGCACCTTCTGCTACCAAACGTTCTCTTGGCAATAAAGAATCTTCCTGAAATGAAATACTATACATAAAAAACCTCCTCATATCCTTATTCGGAAAAGGAAGAAGAAAATAAAAAATCTGAGAAATTATTCTCAAATTTTTTCAGTTAGTATTTACATTTCAACGATTTTACCTGTTTCAAAGTAAACAACCCATTCGCAGATATTTTTAGCATAATCACCAATACGTTCCAGATATGAAATAACTTGGAAATAATCACGGCCTGTAACAATCAAATCTGGATTTGCCTTAATTTCTTGCGTTGCTAGATCTCGAATATCATCAAAATACTGATTAATTTTCTCATCCATAGCTGCAACTTCATAAGCCTTATCCACATCACCATTAAGATAAAGTTCAAGTGCCGCTTCCACAAAGTTCTTAACATCACGCCCCATCTTGCTGATTTCTTCTTCAACAGATTGGATGCGAACTTCTCCTTTCATACGGATCGTCGCTTGTGCAATGGAAACGGCATGATCCCCCATTCTTTCCACATCACTACTTGCCTTCAAAACTGTAATAACGGTTCGTAAATCTTGTGAAACAGGCTGCTGCAAAGCAATGATTTCTAAAGACTTTTTCTCCAACTTTACTTCATATTCATTGACCTCTGCGTCTTCTTCAATAACCTCTTTTGCCAATTCACGATCGTGGGTCACAAATGCACGAACTGTGCGGTTAATCTGTGATAACACTTCATTTCCCATCGCGTAAAATTGGTTATGAAGTTTTGCTAAATCTTCTTCAAATTGTACTCTAAGCATAAAATTTCCTTTCGTCAGATATAAAGAGGATCAATAATCCTCGTGATTGGCTGAACTAACAAAAAGTAGCATCCATCTTTCTAGCCAAATTTTCCTGTAATGTAATCTTCTGTTTCTTTATGAATTGGACTGAGAAACATTTCTTTTGTAGTATTAAATTCAATTAAATCTCCACCCAGGAAGAACGCTGTCTTGTCTGAAATACGGCTAGCTTGCTGCATCGAACGCGTCACCAGTAACATCGTATATTTATCTTTCAGTCCATGCAGTGTTTCTTCAATTTTTCCGGCAGAAACGGGATCAAGTGCTGATGTCGGCTCATCTAAAAGAATAATTTTTGGACTCGTTGCCAAGACACGCGCCACACAGACACGTTGCTGCTGACCACCTGACAAGCCAATGGCTGAATCATATAAACGATCTTTCACCTCATCCCAAATAGATGCACTCTTGAGTGAAGATTCAACAACTTCGTCTAACACCTCTTTGTCTCTAACACCATTGATTCGCAGACCATAGACAACATTTTCATAAATCGTCATTGGAAATGGATTGGGCTGTTGAAAAACCATTCCAATTTCTTTTCGAAGCTCTACCGTATCTGTCCTCGGACTATAAATATTATGTCCATTGTAAATTACAGTACCTGTCGTTGTCACCTCGGGATTTAAATCACCCATGCGATTAATTGCTTTTAAGAGGGTTGATTTTCCCGACCCAGAAGGACCAATCAAAGCTGTAATCTCATGAGGCAATACATCCAACGATACACTATTAAGAGCTTTCTTTTTGTTATAATAAACCGACAAGTCCTTGATTTGTAAAATAGGTTCTGTCATTTTGATAATCCTTTAATAAATTCTAATTAAGCAGCAATTTTCTTAGCCAAAATGACCAGAAACATAGTCATTCGTAGACTGTAACTTAGCATTTTGGAAAATATTGGCTGTTTCATCATATTCGATTAAATCACCAAGATAGAAGAAACCAGTATAATCGCTCGCACGCGCTGCTTGCTGCATGCTGTGGGTCACGATGATAATCGTATAGTTCTTCTTCAACTCTAACATCGTTTCTTCTAACTGCGCTGTTGCGATTGGATCGAGTGCAGAAGCAGGTTCATCCATTAGAAGTATTTCTGGCTTCACGGAAATGGCTCTGGCAATGCAGAGACGTTGCTGCTGACCGCCTGATAACATCAAAGCAGATTTATGAAGGTCATCCTTTACTTGTTCCCACAGAGCTGCTTGTTTTAGAGATGTTTCTACAATTTCATCTAAGATTTTCTTATCCTTAACACCGGCACGTTCATGCGCAAAGGTGATGTTGCGGTAAACAGATTTGGCAAAAGGATTTGGTCTTTGAAAGACCATTCCGATATGCTTCCGCATTTCATAGACATTGATATCTGGGCGATTAATGTCAATACCTTCATACCAGATTTCACCAGTGACCTTAGCAATGTCAATCGTATCATTCATCCGATTCAAGCTGCGAAGATAGGTTGACTTACCAGAACCTGAAGGCCCGATAAGAGCTGTAATCTTATTTTTCTTGAACTGCATATCAACCCCTTTAATGGATTCGTTTTTGCCATAGTAAACATGCAAATCCTTCGTTGATAAAACAACCTCTTCCTCAGGAAAAGTAACAATATGTTTTTCGTTCCAGTTATATTCTGTCATTTCTTCTCCTTTTAGGCAGATGTTAATTTCTTATGCAGGTAACTTCCGAGCTTACGGGCTCCAAGGTTAAAGATTAAAATAAAGATAAGAAGTACTGCTGCTGATCCAGCTGACACTTCTACTGCATCAGGAATCGTTCCTTCACTATTGACTTTCCAAATGTGAACAGCCAAAGTTTCAGCCTGACGGAAAACAGAAATTGGGCTAGTCACACTGAAAATATTCCAATTTGACCAGTCAAGGGCTGGGGCGGATTGACCTGCTGTATAGATAAGTGCAGCTGCTTCACCAAAAATTCGTCCAGAAGCTAATACAACTCCTGTCACAATACTTGGTAATGCTTCTGGAACTACAACATGAATAATCGTTTCCCAACGAGAAATGCCAAGAGCAAGTCCCGCTTCACGCTGTGTATGATGCACATGCTGTAAGCTATCTTCTACACTACGTGTCATTTGTGGCAAATTAAATACAGTTAAAGCCAGAGCACCAGAAATGATTGAAAAACCATATTGGAATTGAATAACAAAAATCAAATATCCAAAGAGACCGACAACAACGGAAGGCAAAGATGATAAAATTTCAATACAAGTTCTGACAAAATCTGTTACCAGCCCTTTCTTCGCATATTCAGATAAGTAAATTCCTGCTCCCATTGATAACGGAATGGAAATAATTAAAGTAATAACTAACAGAAATAACGAATTATAAAGCTGAATTCCAATTCCTCCACCCGCTTGATAGGAAGACGATTGTCCAGTCAAGAATTTCCAAGAGACATGAGGTAATCCTCTTACTAGAATGTAAAGAATTAAAGAGGCAAGAATGCTCACAATGATTCCTGCAATGGTATAGAGGACACCTGTAGCCAATTTATCTATTTTTTTAGCGTGCATAGTTCTTCTTACCTCTTTCCTTTGTAATCAACTTAATCACAGTATTGAAAGCTAAGCTCATCAAAAGTAAAACCAGAGCGAGTGACCAAAGGACATTGTTATTAACAGTTCCCATAACAGTATTGCCAATTCCCATTGTTAAGATAGAAGTCAAAGTTGCAGCAGGTGTCGTCAAAGAGGTTGGAATAACGGCTGAATTTCCTACAACCATTTGAATCGCCAGCGCCTCACCAAAAGCACGAGCCATTCCAAAGACAATAGCTGTAAAAATACCGGATCGAGCTGCTTTTAACGTCACGCGCCAAATAGTTTGCCAGCGAGTAGCTCCCATCGCCATACTGGCTTCTCGATAATGGCGCGGTACAGCCCGTAAACTATCTGTTGTCATAAAAGTCACCGTCGGTAAAATCATGACAAAGAGAACAAAAATCCCCGATAAAATTCCAAAACCTGTCCCGCCAAACATACTACGAACAAAGGGAACGACAACCTGTAAGCCAATAAAACCGTATACAACCGATGGAATTCCGACTAAAAGTTCAATAGCCGGTTGGAGAATTTTTGAACCTTTAGGAGAAACCTCCGTCATAAAAACAGCCGCTCCAATTGCAAATGGTGTCGCCAATAACGCTGATAGAAGAGTTACGAGGAAAGAGCCAAGAATCATCGGTAGAGCGCCAAACTCCTTACCAGATGGATTCCATGTTGCTCCGAAAAGAAAACTGAAGATATTTACTTTATTAACAAAGAAGGTCGAAAGACCTTTCTCTGCTACAAACAATAAAATCATTGCAACGACAAAGACAATTAAACTCATACAAAGAAAGGTAATGGTTTTTCCAAAAGATTCCAAACGAGAATTCTTTGACTTTGTCAGCATTTTTTTTGCTACTTCGTTCATGTTATTCTATACTCTTTTCTGTTACTTTGAGCTAATTGTTCCATCAAGACTACGAGTCACTTTCATATCATTGATAGGAATATAGCCCATTTTTCCCACAATATTATTTTGTACTTCTGCTGTCATTATATAATCCAGAAATTTCTTAGCAAGTTTATTGGGTTCTCCCTTAGTGTACATATGTTCGTAAGACCAAAGTGGCCAATTATTAAGTGTTACATTTTTCTTTGTGGGCTTATAGCCATTCAAATTTAAACTTTTTACACTCGTATCAACATAAGAAAAAGCTAAGTAAGAAATAGCACCTGGAGTCTGCGACACAATCGTTTTGACCATTCCGTTAGAATCTTGCTCCTGCGCCTGCTTGGCTTCCTTGCCCTTCATAATAATACTATCAAAAACAGCACGGCTACCAGAACCGACCGCACGATTGATAATTGTAATTTCCAAATCCTGCCCGCCAACTTGTTTCCAGTTCGTATATTCACCAGTAAAAATTTTGCGTAGTTGATCTGTTGATAAATTATTTACCTTAATTCCTTTATTTGCAATAATCGCAGTACCCGCTACAGCAACTTGGTGATCCACCAAAGTTTTAGCCTTGATTCCGTCTTTTTCTTCTGCAAACAAATCACTATTTCCAATATCTACTGCACCTGATTGAACTTGTGATAATCCTGTACCTGATCCACCACCTTGCACATTGACAATTTTTTTCGGGTTTTCTTCAGTATATTTGTCTACAACTGCTTCAATCAAAGGCTGCAAAGCAGTTGAGCCTACAGCTGTTATTGATTCACCACGGTTAATCCAGGAAGCACAAGCTGACAAACTGATACTACAAAACATAAGAGTAATAAACAAAAGTATTTTTTTATGCTTTACCAAAATAATCTCCTTTTAAGATATGAAAACGCTTGTTGATCTATGGTTTTTCTAACTTCTTTGCATCTCATCTCACTATAACATATATAGATGATTTTGGAAAGATTTTTTATTGAAATCTGAGGCCTTTTGGAAAATAATTTTTCAGAATATTTCCAGTTACTTTTGCAAATCCTAGACCATTGCCTTGAACGATTATCTGGTACCAACCATTTCCATATTTTTGATCGAGATTTACTATTTCACCAGCAACATATTTTTTAAATTGCTCCTCATCAATTTCAATTACTCGCTTCACCTCGTTTGATTTTAAAGCAAGGCCCAAAGCAAAACTTGGTTCAAAACGTTTTTTCTTAAAGACTCCCAGATATAAGCCATTTCTAGCAATTTTTAATTTCGACATATCTGGCAGCCCTAGTGGTAACAGATACAAATGATCACCGAAAGTCTGTAATTCTCCAGTCAGATCTATAGCTAGATGTTCTCTTTGAAACTCTTGCCACAACATCTTCTGCTCAGATGTCAGATGGCTCTTTTTTACTTTTAATTTTTTTGCTGACTGCTTACTACAAAGGCGAAATTTTGCAACAAATTGACCTTCACCTTTGAAACGGTGAGGATACATACGTGCAGTTTCTGGAAAGTTAATACCTGCAATCATCCCATTGATTTTAGGAATTTCGACTAATTCAAGCGGATAATTTTCTAACAACCAATCCACTATTTGTTCGTTTTCCTCTGGTGACCAAGTACAAGTGGAATAAATGAGTTCGCCATTCGTCGCCAACATTTTTACCGTATTTTCCAATATCTCACGCTGAACCTGCGCACACTGAGTCGGATAAGATTCACTCCAATATTCCATTGCTTCCGGCTGCTTTCTAAACATTCCTTCACCAGAGCAAGGTGCATCTAAGACAATCAAATCAAAATAACCTTGAAAAACTTGCCTTAACCTATCAGCAGATTCATTAGTCACCACTACATTTCTCGCTCCAAAACGCTCAATATTTTCTACTAAAACCTTTGAACGCTTTGAATTGATTTCATTGGAAACAAGCACACCTGTATTATTCAAGTATGACAACAAATGAGTGGATTTCCCACCCGGCGCTGCAGCCAAATCAAGCACTTTCATATCCTGACGCGGTGCTGCAATTTGAGCAACCATTTGCGCAGCAGGTTCTTGAGAATACACCAAGCCTGTGACATGCTCTATTGATTTTCCAGAAATCTTGCCATAATAACCCCAGTTCGTGTTGGAGATAGGATTTAGAAAATGTTTTTGATGTTCTTTTAGTGGATTTACTCGAAAAGCGGAAACCGGCTCCTCATCAAAAGTTAGAAAAAAAGAGGGAGCCTCCTCTCCCAAAAGATTGTAGTATTTTTCTTTAAATCCTTTTGGAAAATGCATCTAATCCTCTCGCTTTCGATATATGTATTTTTTAATTTCGTCTAATTTCATCATTGGAATCATCATAATCCCCTGATGACTTTCAAAATCAGGCTGCTTACCATCAAATGTCACTGTCGTATATCCTAATTTATCTCCCATAATGGAAGCTGCAGCATAATCCCAAGGGCAAATATAGGAAATATAAGTCAAAAGTTGACCTGACAAAACCTTACTAAAGCTGATTGCAGCACTTCCATACACTCGAACTCCTAAGGTTTCTTTCGCCAAATCAGCAATTCCCCAATCATTGCGCTCAAAAATACCAGCATTTGATGCCATTAAAAATTGATTCAAGGGACGATCTTGGTAAGAAGGCAATTTCTGCTCATTGCAATAGACATCAAATTGACCACCACCATGGTACAACTTGTCTCCTATCACATCATAAATGACGCCAAATTGACCAATCCCATTTTCAAAATAAGCCAATACAACAGCAAAATCAGCTTTTTGTGCGACAAAATTATTTGTACCATCAATAGGATCAATGACCCAAACATTGCCATCCGAAATAGAATGACGCAGTCCATTTTCCTCAGCTAAAATGTGATCCGTAGGATAAGCTTCTAAAATCCAGGTTACTAAATTATCCTGAACTTCCTTGTCCATTTGAGTTACCAAATCAGACGGACTGGATTTGGTTTCGATTTCTAATTGATCATCCAAATGCTCTTTGATGTAAGAAGCTACATTCAGAACAATTTGTTTAGCAAAATTAAATTTCTTTTCCAAGAGAAAACATTCCTTTCTCCTTTTGTTTTGCAGCTTGAACAGCTCGATATAAGGAATAGCCACTTGCTATTTCAAATTCACGTCCAATCCGCTTTTCTTCAGCTTTGCTTGGAACAATTTTTTTGAAGAGTTTGTAAGATGATAGTATTTCTTCTGCTGTTATTTTTTCTTCATAAGCCCGCTCTACATCATTCAAAAAAGAAAGCACTGAAGCAAGCTCTTCAGTGCTCCACGACATGTCTAGTGGGTAACGATAGTTTTTATTCATATTATTCAATCTCAGCTCTTAGAGTTGCATCGCGCAATTCCTGTTTTCTATATCCGCGAGGTAAAAACGCACGGATTTCATCTTCGTTAAATCCAATTTGCATTCGTTTACCTTCTAAAATAATCGGGCGACGCAAAAGACTTGGATTTTCTTCGATTAAACGAAGTAATTCAGAAATTGATAAATTCTCAACATCTAAATTTAATTTTTGAAAAATTTTTGAACGAGTTGAAATGATGTCATCTGTTCCATTCTCTGTCAGAGAAAGGATATGTTGTAATTCTGGAGCAGATAAAGGACTCGTCATGATATTGTGCTCCTCAAAAGGAACTTCATGATTGGATAGCCATGCACGCGCCTTGCGACAACTTGTACAACTCGGTGATAAAAATAGTGTAACCATGCATTTCTCTTCTTATTATTTGTAACTGTTATCATTATACTAAATTTTATGTAAGATTACTAGGCATTTTTACAAATTTTCTCCTATTTTTTTAGGAAAAACAAGAAGCTTAATACATGATTTAGTGGTTTTCATTTTTAGGAGACCAATATCTTGCGATTTCCTTATCGGCTTGCAATTGCTTGACTAGTTCGTCCACATTATCGAATTTAACCATATCTCGAATTTTATCCAACCAAAAAATACGAATAGTATCACCATAAATATCTTGTGAAAAATCAAAAATATTGGCTTCAAAACGAAGTTCATCACCTTCAAAAGTGACATTTTTCCCGACGCTAGCCATTCCGCGATACATCTGTCCGTCATGCTCTACATCGACCACATAGACACCATCTGCTGGTAAAATAACTCGATCCAGCGGAGCAAGATTTGCTGTTGGATAGCCAATCGTTCGCCCTCTTGCATTGCCATGAACAACAATTCCACTAGTGGATAGCGAATAGCCCAGCAATTGATTGCTCTCTGCGACATTTCCTGCCAGTACCGTCTCTCGAATGCGAGTTGAGCTAATTTTTACTCCATTGAAATTTACAGAAGGAACTATGATAACTTGTCCTTCAAACAGTTTCTCCAAATCTTCCGCACTGCGTCGATCAGAACCAAAATGATAATCAAAACCTGCAATGACTGTTTTTGCTTTCAAACGCGAGATGTATTTTGTAAAAAATTGTTCAGCCGTATTGCGAGCAAACTGACTAGTGAAATCAACCAAATAAAGATAATCTACGCCAAGATTTTCTAATTGTTGTAAGCGCTCTTCTGGGCTTGTCAAATGAAGCATTAGCGAAGGCTGATACCGTACAAAGGCTAATTTGGGAGATTCTGGGAAAGTCAGCACTGCAATTTTCAAATCCTTTGCTGCTGCAATCTTTCTCGCCTCAGCAAACAGTGCTTGATGACCTTTATGTAATCCGTCAAAATATCCTAGCACTAATACTGTATGTTCAATTTGTTGAATGTTTTGCTCATTTTTAATTCTAATCGTTTTCATCACTTATCTATTTTATCACAAAATGTTAAAGAAATACTTTTCTAGGTTTATATTCTTTGTTACGCTTTTCTAGAATAGCAAGCAATTTCCCTTGAAAAAATCCAGCTACTTGAGTTTCATTTGAATTTACATCAATAAATCGACCAAATCGCACATCCTCTGCCTGTTCTTTTGTAAGGTCTATCTTAACCAAATCCCCTATACCCAATTCGAGTGGTTGGAGAAAGGAGAAATCCCCTACTGTTACCTGCTCTGCTATTTCATCCAAGGTCAAGGCTTCCTCCAAAAGCATACCAGCTGCAGAAGTCCGAGTCAATTGAGACATGTGAGAAGCATATCCCAATTTTACTCCCAAATCAACTGCCAACGTGCGGATATAAGTGCCTTTGCTACATCTAACTCGAAAGTTAAATCGGGCTGTCTGATTTTCATAAGAAATGGGGGTAGTCCGCTCAAAGCTGTAAATTGTCACTTGTCGCTTCGGTTTCTCTACTGCTTCTCCAGTTCGAGCATACTCGTAGAGTTTTCGTCCATTCACCTTGACAGCCGAGTACATGGGAGGAATCTGAGTAATGAGACCTGTCAAACTAGCGATAGCCTCATCTACCAATTTTGCATCCAAGGGAGCCAATACAGGAGTCTTTGCAAGCACCTCACCGCTCGCATCTTCAGTTGTTGTTGAAAAACCTAAAGTGACTTCTCCTTCATAGATTTTACCTTCGTCCTGCATAAATTCTATCAATCGCGTGGCTTTCCCGACTGCAATAGGCAAAACCCCCACCACATCTGGATCCAATGTTCCTCCGTGACCGATTTTCTTAGTTTGTAAAATCTTGCGCAGCTTAAAAACCGCATCGTGCGAGGTCATCCCCGCTTCCTTTTTTAAATTGATAATTCCGTCCATTTGATTCCTTTATTCTGCTAAAAATCCTAGCAACAATTGATTAAATTCCTTATTTTTCTCATAAAGAGCATGTCCACAGTCTTCTAAAATTTCCAAGCGACTCTTTGGAATGGTTTGCTCCAGCTCACACGAGGTATCCAGTCCGATAACTTGATCATCAGCTGCATCAATAATAAGTGTTGGACATATTGTACTCTCTAACAAATTCGAGCGATGTTCTAAACAAGACTGCGCTTGTACTGACAAACGATGTTGATCTTTTATTTTCCCAAACTGGCTCAAAACTAATAAAGATAGCGAAGGTAGGAATAGCTCTTGCTTGTATAAGAAACGCGAGCTATATCCAACATCGATTCTGTATAATTCCTTCTCTCGCTAGCAATAAGCAATTTAACTCGTTTTTCAAGTAAACTAGTGGATTGGTCTGCCATCACTGCTAACACCAATTTTTTCACCTTTTCTGGAAAGTCTAAGGTTAAATGCTGAGCAATCATTCCACCTTGTGACCCCCCAATACAAAAGCCGATTCAATGCTTAAAGCATTCATAGCTTCCGCTATATCTGCAGCCATATCTTTTGTAGAATATTTTTTGGGTAACTCATTGATACGACTGAATACATATACTTGACACTTTTTCTTAGATGTCTATAAACAAAAGATAAACTCTGTGCCATTCCCTTGACTGTGTTTAGTCCATCTCCCAAACCGGGTATCATAATGAGAGTCTCCTTGCCCTTTCCAAAAGTTATATAATCCATACTTTTTTCGCTAAAATATAAGATCCGCCCTTTTGCTGTAGACATTACTTTGTTTCCTCTACTATTTTTCTCATGATTTATTTGTGTTGACTTTTTAAATACAAAGCAAAGCCGGCAGTCACTTTTTCAAATCCAACTGCCTGATAAAACCGATGTGCAGCATTTCGTTCAGCAGTTAATCCACTGTTTAGAGCCAGTACCTTAATTCCTTCTTTTACCGCTTGTTTTTTCAACTTATTGATGAGCTTATTAGCAATTCCCTGTCGCCTTACCTCTTTTGCAACAGACAAAGCCAAAATACGATAGTAAGAACCAGCTACTTCAAAAAAGAAGAGCTTTGCATAACCTAAGAAACCTAAAATTTCTCCGTTTCTTTCAGCTAAAAGATAGCTATAATGCGGCTGAGAGAGAATTATTTCTAAACACCGAGCCAGATTAGATGCGGTCGTTGGATAGCCCAAGTCTTCGTATAGAGACAGTAAGGCTTCAGCATCTTTTATGGTTGCTTTACGTATCTGCATAGGATCCTTCTAGTCTTCCTTCAAGGCTTCAAACTTGGCTTTCATGGTTGGATTTTTGCGGGTCAGTTTTTTGACTGAGACATCGTCCAGTTTGTTGTTAGCTAAGCGCAGCTGATTGTCTGACGTCTGAAGTGCTTGTTTGACTGCTTCCATTCGCTTAATAGCCTTGTCAATTTCTTCAATCGCCTTGTTAAAATTCTTAGAAGCTGAATTATAATTTTTAGCAAAGGCTACTTTAAAGGTTTCTAAATCGTCTTCAAAGTGGGTAATGTCAATATTCTGCTCGCGAACCAGAGCCAGCTCCTGCTTGTATTTGAGAGAATTGAGCGCAGCATTGCGCAAAAGTCCAATCAACTGAATGAAAAATTGTGGCCGCACCACGTACATCTTCTCATATTCATGGCTAACATCGACAATACCGGTATTGAAATAGTCGTTGTCTGATTCTAGCATGCTTACCAAAACAGCATACTCACATTTCTTTTCCCTGCGGTCCTTATCCAATTCTTTGTAAAAATCAGCGTTTTTATGCTTCTTCTCCGTACCGTCCGCTTCATTTTTCATTTCAAACATAATAGAAATGATTTCTACTCCGTTTTCATCACACTCACGGAAAATGAAATCCCCTTTGGATCCTCGTTCAGAAATTTTATTATCCTTCTCAAAGTAAGCATTAGGAAAAGCAAAACTGCGAACTTTGTTAAATTCGCTTTCAGCGTAGTGTTCTAAACTCTCTCCAATGGCTTTAGTAGATTGTTGTGCTTTAAAGTTCTTGTAAAATTCCACCTGTTCATTGGCTGCCTTTAGCTGAGCTTCGTAATTTTGTTTAATAGATGCAAGAGATAATTCATTTTCTTTCTCTTGCAACAAAAGCTGGTTTTGAATCTGGTCACGTTCTTTTTCAATGGTTGTCAGCGAAGCCTGTAATTCATTTTGGTGTTCCAACTTCATACGATCCAGTTGCGACTGCAAGTCCAGCAACTCCTTGTCTTTATTAATGAGTTTTTCAGACAGCGCCCGCTCTGTATCCTTTTTTATCAGTTCTTTTTGTGATTCAAAATTGGAAATAGTCGCCTTGAGTTCTTGGATTTCAGATTCTTTCTGGCTTAATGTTTGCTGTTGCTCATTCTGTGCCTTTTGTTTTTCCAGAGCTAACGCCTGCTCAATTCGAACATGGATCTCTTTGTCAAACTCCGCCGTTCGCACCTGAGCCAGAAGCTCGCTGTACTGACTTTCATTGACTGTAAAGACTTCCCCACAGTTGGGACATTTGATTTCGTTCATAAGACACCTCATTCAAGAAATTTCTACATTTCATTATATCATTCTTAGATACAAATGAAAAACAGTAAACTTCGCCTCTATCATTTCTGTAGTAAGTAAATCAACTGTAGAGATCAGAGGGCTTTTTTCATTGCAGAAAAAAGCCTCATATTTAAATGGGGCTTAAGGCTTAAAGGTCATTTTTTGAGACACACAAACGAGGTTTAATCGTTTCATGATTCGGCGGATTCGACGACGTGATAGCTGAAATCTTTCGGCTTTAAGCACCTGTTTGATTTTTCTAGCTCCAAATCGAGCCTTGTTTTCCAAAAAATATTTTTCACTTTCATCTCTAGATCTGTTTCTAAAACTGGTTCAACTACCTTGTAGTAATAACTAGAACGATATATCTTTCTGAACCAGTTCTATCGCCTTTTTTGGTTTTTCCTAAACCCATGAAAGCTAAATTTGTCTATCTAAGTTCAATCAAAATGTTACTCATGACTTCTTCTCAATAGGGGCAATACTGGCCAGAAGTTTCTTTAATCCAATCTCCGGAAAATTGATTTTCAATTCTTGGCTACTACCGCTACCTGATACTTCCAATACAGTTCCGTCTCCCCATTTTTTATGATGCGCAATGTCACCGATAGCCCAATCAAGATCTGGCTGAGTCGCTTCCACATTCTTACCGAACGGCAACTGACTTGAGGCAATACTACTTGGTGCTGCTTGTCGTTTTCGTTCTTGTAATGCTTGCGCGAGACTCATTCCTTGACCAAACTGGATAGTTTTTCCATTTACATAGGAGGCTTTAAAAGACGTATTGACCGGTCGAGCTAACCCTTGGTAGTTCAATAAATCCGAACTAATTTCATTGAGAAAACGAGTTGGTCGATTATAATTAGTTTTCCCATACAGCAAACGCGAGTTAGCATTGATCAGAAACAAGACTTTTTCAGCACGAGTAATTCCAACATAGGCTAATCGGCGCTCTTCCTCTAATTCGTCTTCCTCTTCAGTTGCCCGACTAAGTGGGAAGACATTTTCTTCCATACCGATAATGAAAACCACTGGAAATTCTAACCCCTTGGCAGCATGTAGCGTCATAAGTGTCACTTCTGAGCTTTCCTGAGTGCCAACGTCATCTGTGTCCGCAACCAAAGCCAGATCATTAAGGAAATGGCTTAACTTATCAAGCCCCGTTTCTTCTGTATCATTTTCAGAACGTTCATCAAAATTTTTGGTAACCGATAAGAATTCTTCAATATTTTCAATTCGAGCCTGACTTTCCAGCGTCCCTTGAGCTACTAATTGTTCAGTATAACCCGTCTTTTCAAGAACTATTTCCACCAATTCTGTCACCGTCAACTCATCTAGTCGCTCACGAAGATTCAAAATGAGATTGGCAAAGTCAAAAACTGACTGAGCAGCTTTCCCTTTGACAAGTGAAAGCATAATCTGTGAGGAGGCTTCTAAAAGAGACACATTTTGACTGGCTGCAAAATTCCGAATCTTCTCTACTGTTCCCGGACCAACACCACGCTTGGGCTCATTCACCACCCGCTCATAGCTGATGTTATCACTAGGGTTGGCAATGAGATTTAGATAGCTAATGACATCCCGTATTTCCTTACGGCTATAGAATTTGGTGCCCCCCACCATGGTATAAGGAATATTGGCCTTAAGGAGGGCTTCTTCCACTGTCCGTGATTGAGCATTGGTCCGGTAAAGAACTGCAAAATCCTTATGACTGTAGCCTTCTCGGGTCAGCTGAACAATGGTCCGAGCAACAAAGAGAGCTTCATCCTGCTCGTCATTAGCTCGATAGTAGACAATTTCTTCGCCATCTTCATTCTGAGTCCAAAGATTTTTGGGACGGCGGTTACGATTATTTTTGATAACATCATTGGCAGCCTGCAGAATGGTTTTGGTCGAGCGGTAATTTTCTTCCAGCAGGACCACCTTGGCCTCCGGATAATCCTTCTCAAAATCCAGGATATTCTGCATATCGGCTCCCCGCCAGCCATAGATAGACTGGTCGGCATCTCCAACCACACAGATATTCTTAAAACGAGAAGCCAAGAGCTTGACCAGCTGGTACTGGGCATGGTTGGTATCTTGATACTCGTCTACATGGATGTACTGGTAACGTTGCTGGTAATAGGTCAGGACGTCAGGATTTTGGTCAAAAAGCCGCAGGGTCAGCATGATCAAATCATCAAAGTCCATAGCCTCTGACTGGCGCAGTTCCTTTTGATAAGCTGTATAGCACTTAGCCACAATTTCTGTATACATATCACCAGCCATATTCTCATAGGCCACCTCATCAATCAGGTCGTTCTTGGCATTGGAAATGATGCCCAGAATGGCGCGCTCATTCCACTTCTTAGGATCGAGATTGAGATTTTTGAGAATCCGCTTCATCAGTGTTCGCTGCTCACTAGGATCGACAATCGTAAAATTGCGGTTATAGCCGATATGGTCAGCTTCCCTACGCAAAATCCGCACGCACATCGAGTGAAAAGTCGCAATTAAACAATCTTCTGTTGCGGGATTTAAGGAAAATGCCCGCTCCTTCATTTCTCGAGCAGCCTTATTCGTAAAGGTGATCGCCAAGATATTCCAAGGATTGACTAACTTTTCATCAATCAAATAGGCAATACGGTGGGTTAAAACACGTGTTTTTCCAGACCCAGCTCCTGCCATAATCAGCAAAGGACCTTCCGTTGTTTGAACTGCCTCCATTTGACGGTTATTCATACCTGTTAATAAGGGATTCATCTTTTTTCCTCTTTCAAAGTCAATGGTTCTATTATAACAAAAATAACTCATAAGCTAAACTAGAAAGAGAAGTCTTCACACATTTCGTCCTATAAAAGTTTGAAAAATCACGTAAAAAGCGTTATAATAAACTTTCTGAAAGGAAAACTCATGAATAATCCAGCAAAAAATCTTAAACTCGCAGAGCGCGGTGCTATTTTAGCTATTGTAACCTACATCATCTTATCAATTGCTAAAATTATTGCTGGCTCTACCTTACAATCCTCCAGTTTGACAGCCGATGGTTTTAACAATGTTTCAGATATTGTGGCTAATATTGCCGTTTTAATAGGGCTTCGTATGGCACGCAAACCGGCTGACACGGATCATAAATTTGGCCACTGGAAAATTGAAGACTTGGCTAGTCTTGTCACCTCCCTTATCATGTTTTTTGTTGGCTTTGATGTTCTGATTGATACCGTTCAAAAAATTATCTCTCGCCAAGAAACAATCATTGATCCTTTGGGTGCGTTAGTTGGAATGGTCTCCGCTTTGATTATGACTGGTGTTTACTTTTATAATAAATCCTTAGCAAAAAAAGCACATTCTAAAGCTCTTGATGCTGCTGCCAAAGATAATTTATCTGATGCTATCACTTCTCTTGGTACAACGATTGCAATCATCGCAAGTGCCTTAAATTTCCCGATCGTGGATAAACTTGTTGCCATCATTATCACCTTTTTCATTCTTAAAACGGCTTACGAAATTTTTATGGAATCCTCTTTTAGTCTATCAGACGGTTTTGATGAAAATCTTTTAAAAGAATACAAAGAAGCCATTTTAGAAATCCCTAAAATTTCCCGTGTTAAATCTCAAAGAGGTCGTACTTATGGTAGTAACATCTATCTTGACCTCATTTTAGAAATGAATCCCGACTTATCTGTCTATGAAAGTCATGAAATTGCCGATCAAGTTGAATTTATGCTCAAAGATCGATTTGGAGTTTTTGATATTGACATCCACATTGAGCCCGCACCTATCCCAGAGGATGAAATTTTGGACAATGTTTATCGAAAATTATTTATGAGAGAACAATTAGTCGAGCAGGGAAGCCAATTAGAGGACTTACTAGCTCCTGAATTTGTTTACATTTCCCAAGATGGCTACCAAATGAACAAAAAAGAATTTCAAATCGAAAAAGGAAAGCAATCTCCTATTAAAAATTTCCATTTAACTTCTATCAGTCAAAAAACAAAATTAATTTGTTATGAAGAAGATGGAATTATCCATACCAGCCTTTGGCGTCGTCACGAAACATGGCAAAATGTTTTTCATCAGGAAACACGAAAAAGCGAAACTGAAACATAAATTTTCAGTTTCGCTTTTTAACACTTAATGCTACTTCATTTTAATAAAACCAAATTGATCCAAGGGAAGCACTCTAAAAGAGATAACTCCCTTAATTTGTTTCTCTGCAATCAAACCAAATTTCCGACTATCTTCCATATTTTGTCGATTATCATTTAAGATCAAATAAGATTTTGCTGGAATTATATTTGTATTTGATTTGGTTAATGTCTGAATAGTAAAGTCATGAGTGAAATAGCCTGTATTAGTAGCCTTCGCTAAATATTTTTCCTTATCTTTCATTAAATAATCTTCTGACTTAATTTTATTATTTAAGTACAGTACATCATCCATATAAACGACAGAGTCATTTCCTAAACCAACGACACGTCCGACATATTCTTTTCCATCCACCTCATACAATACAAAATCATCTCTTTTGATTTTTTTGTTCTTATTGGCAATAACAATATCTCTGTCTTTCAAAAAATGATTCGCATCTTTTGCGGTAATGCCATATGGTGTAAAAATAAAAATTCGCAAACAAGCGATAATTATTACAATGACGGATAAAATAATAATGTTCCTAATTAAATCTCTCTTTACCATTCTCTCTCCTCTTCTTTTATTTATTATATCATGTTTTCAGAAAATAAACAAAGGCGGAAAAAGTAAATTGCTATTCCTATTTTTATCTGCAACTAAAAAACCTACCAATCAAGCTAGAAAAACGTTGATTGATAAGCTTCTTTTCTTTTAGTAATACAAATTAACGAACTGTGCGGATACGCATAGTGTTTGTTCCACCAGTTCCGACCGGAACACCAGCTACAATCACAATATTGTCGCCAGATTCCACAAGACCACTTTCAAGAGCAACTTTTTCAGCAACTTCAAACATATCATCAGTAGATGCAGGTTTTTCAGTTACTACTGGAATAACACCCCAGTTCAACATCAATGAACGTTGTGTCAATTCATCAAATGTAATTGCCAAGATGTCAGCATCTGGACGATATTTAGAAATCAAACGAGCTGTATTTCCTGATTCAGTCATTGTTACGACCAATTTGATGTCCATTGAGTTTGTAGCATCTTTAACAGCTGATGCCACAACTTCTGTTTTAGAACTACGTGCGTAATCAACTGATGACAAGCGTCCATACTCGTTCAATAGAGTTTGAGCGTTTTTATCAATTGTAGCCATTGTTGTTACAGATTCAAGTGGGTATTTACCATTTGCAGATTCGCCTGAAAGCATTGTTGCATCTGTTCCGTCAATAACAGCGTTAAATACGTCTGATACTTCTGAACGAGTCGCACGTGGCTTTTCAGTCATTGTTTCAAGCATGTTTGTTGCTGTGATCGCAATTTTACCTGCAGCATTGACTTTTGTGATAATCATTTTTTGGTAAACTGGAACCATTTCAAATGGTACTTCGATACCCATGTCACCACGAGCAATCATGATACCGTCCGCTACTTCAAGGATTTCATCCAAGTTTTCGATACCTTGTTGGTTTTCGATTTTAGCGAACAGTTTCACATGTCCATTACCAGTTTCTTCACAGATTGCGCGAACTTCATTAACATCTTTTGCAGTACGTACGAATGAAATAGCGATAAAGTTGATTCCTTGTTCCAAACCGAAACGAATATCATCATTGTCGCGTTCAGCAAGCGCTGGGAAAGGAATTTTTGTATTTGGAATATTCACACCTTTTTGTTTTGCGATAATTCCATCATTTTCAACCTCTACTTCAAATTCACGTGTAGCAGGATCTTTTGCAATAACGCGCAGACCAAGTTTACCATCATCAACAAGAACTTGTTTCCCAACTTCAACGTCATCAAAGATGTCAAGTGCACCTGCTACGTTCAAAGCAATAACTTCGCGAGTTGATTTGATACCTTGTTTCGTTGCAACACGGATTTGTTCACCCGTTTTGTAAGAGTATTCTTTAGCGTCACCTTCAAATAATTCTGTACGAATTTCAGGTCCTTTTGTATCAAGAAGATAACCAACTTTTTGACCAGCAATTTCTTCTGCACGGTGCACAGTAGCCATACGATCACCTTGTTCTGCATGATCACCATGCGAGAAGTTGAAACGGAATGTATTTGCACCAGCTTGGATTAATTTTGCAATATTTTGAGCCGATGCTTCAACATCTAATTTTTCGCTCCAATAGCCATCTTCACCAAATCTTTTACCACCACGGATTTCTACCGCAGGACCTAAAGTTGCAACGATTTTTACACGTTTATTCATGATATATGAACACTCCTTTTTATTTAAATGGTCTTTATGACCAGAATAACAAATTAAAATTACATTGAAATGCTACGGTTTAATTTAGCAAGATCAAGATCAGCTTTATGTGGATTATTAACAATAATCTTACCGTCTTCTGTTAAACTAAATAAAGCACCCTCTTCTGCTGTACCAAGGATTGGATTTTCAACCATTTGTTCATTACGAATACCAACCGCAACACCACCAATACCCTTCTTAAGAAGGGTAACGGCATGAGCACCCATACGAGAAGCAAGAACACGGTCACGAGCAGTTGGGGAACCACCACGTTGAATATGTCCAAGTTCCGTCACACGAAGATCGCTCACATCACCAGCTTCTTTCAACTTCTTACCAAATTCATCGGCCGACATAACACCCTCTGCAAGAACAATAATATTATGTTTCTTACCTTCTTCATAGCCACGTTTAATACTTGCAACGATATCTTCGATTTTGAAGTCTTCTTCAGGAACGATAATTTCATCAGCACCTGTCGCAATACCAGCCCAGAGAGCGATGTCTCCAGCGTTACGTCCCATTACTTCAACAACAAAAGTACGACGGTGACTAGATGAGGTATCGCGAATCTTATCAATGGCATCCATCGCAGTTGTAACAGCTGTGTCAAAACCGATTGTAAAATCTGTACCAACGATATCATTGTCAATCGTGCCAGGAAGTCCGACAGCTGGGAAGCCATGTTCTGTCAATCGCATAGCGCCATGATAAGAACCGTCTCCACCGATAACCACAACTCCTTCAATACCATGTTTTTTAAGTTGCTCAATTCCTTTTAATTGTCCTTCTAATTGGGCAAATTCTGGATAACGAGCTGAGTGAAGGAAAGTACCACCACGTGAAATAATATCTCCAACTGATGCGGCATCAAGCGGATAAATTTCACCAGCAACCATGCCGGCATAACCGTCATAGATACCGTAAACTTCCATTCCTTCTGAAATTGCTTTACGAACAACTGCACGGATAGCAGCATTCATACCAGGGGCGTCTCCACCACTAGTTAAAACAGCAATACGTTTCATTCGTTTGTGCTCCTTTTTCTTTTTACATTCACCCTTGATTATACCACAATCAAAATCAAAATTCTTCTTTTTTCCTAATTTTTTATTGATAAATCGTTTTCATGGTTATTTTTTTCAATTCTTCTTGTAATTTATCTGATTTTTGAACACGATATTGAGGAATTGCCACTGTCTTTCTTTCATTTTCATAACGGATAACGACTGGAATGTCTCCTCGAAATTGCTGTAAAATAGCGGATATTTCTGCATCACTTTCATGATTTTCTACTTGTATCCAAAAACGTTCTGTGTTAGCTTCCTGCAAATGATTTAAAATCATCTGCAAACGATTCTCTCGTTTTTGAATCCGACCAGTCAGATAATAGAAACCTTTTTCATGCAAACCTTTGCCGAACTGTTTAAAGGTATCTGGAAACACTGTCACTTCCATTTTTCTTTTAGTATCACTTACTTGTAAGAACGCCATATTTTCACCCGTTTTGGTACGAATGACACGAATAGACAAAATTTCTACTAAAATCGTCGCATGAGTGTTTTCAACTAACTCTTGAATAGGAGTAAAGGATTGAGTAGCAGCTTTTGCAAGCTTTACCAAAGGATGCTCGCTCAAACCAACACCGATAATTTCCTTTTCTAGCTCAAATTTCTCTGCTTCTGTATAATTCTCCGCTTCTGTCCAACTATAATTTGTATCTGCAAAAAGACTACCTAATTCATCTGCAAAGACAAACAAATTGGGAAGATTTTGCAGGATTTTTTGACGATTTTTTTCAAATACATCAAATAAGCCGATTTGTACTAAGGGAGTTAGTAACTGAACCTTATGATATTGTGTTGGTAATTTCAAAACGAAGTCTTCTACATTTGAAAACGGACGATTTTCAATAATCCAATAAGCAACATCGCGTGGCAATCCTTTAATGTTTTTCAAGCCTAAATATATCTGCTTGTCTTGGAATTTATCTCGATAAGGAATGTTATTGATATTTAAAGAAGCGATTTGAAAGTCGAACTCTAACGCATCTGTGATGTAATCACTGCTTGAATAATTCAGCATAATATCAAAGAAAATATCAGGATAGTGCGCTTTGAAATATGCCAACTGAAAAGCAAGGGCGGAGTATGCATAAGCGTGGCTGCGATTAAATCCGTAACCTACAAACTTTTCCATAACCGCAAACACTTCTTTTGCTTTGATTTCAGAATGTCCAAGATCAAGTGCTCCTGTAACAAATTCTGCTTCCATTCGATGCATTTCAATAGCATCTTTTTTTCCCATAGCTCTCCGCAAAATATCGGCTTTGCCTAAGCTAAAACCAGCAAAACGCTGAGCAACCTGCATTACCTGCTCTTGATACAGCATAATACCGTAAGTTGGAGCCAAAATATCTTCCAAACTTGAGTCCAGCATCTCTATCTTTTCTTGTCCGTGCTTTCTTTTTACAAAATTATCAATATAATCACTAGCTCCCGGACGGTTGAGTGATGTAGTGGCGACGATTTCTTCGAATTGCACAGGCTGAACACGCTTCAAAAGGTTAATAGCTCCCGCTTGCTCAAATTGAAAAATACCTTTAGTTCTGCCCGCTGCAAAAAGCTGCAAGGTTATAGTATCCTCCAGATCAATCTTTGCAATGTTAATAGCAACACCGTACTTCTCCAAAACTGCTTCTTTCATTCGTTGAACAAAGGTCAGGTTGCGCAAGCCAAGAAAGTCCATTTTGAGCAGGCCATTGCTTTCAACCCCATGTGCATCATATTGCGTGATGTACATATCTTCCCCATATTTAAGTGGAATGTGTTCTGTCAGATCATTATCACTCATCACCACACCTGCCGCATGAATCGAGGTCTGACGTGGATTTCCTTCAATTTTTTTCGCAATTTCAAAAGCTTTTTGATACTCCAGTTTACTGTTAATAATCTGACGAAAAGACATATTTTTTTCATAAGCTGAAGTCAATGTGTCACGAAAACTGATTTTACGAGTAATGTTGGTCAATTCATATTCTGGCACCCCGTAGCGTTTAAAAACGTCACGAATTGCTTGCTTAGCCCCAAAAGTAGAATAGGTCACGATTTGCGCTGTATGCATCGTCCCGTAACGATCGCGGACATAGCGGATAAATTCTGGACGATAGACATCGGGAATATCAATATCAATATCAGGCATAGTATAACGTTCCAGATTTAAAAATCGCTCAAAAATTAGATTTTTCTCAACAGGATCAATCCCTGTAATTTCAAGAGCATAGGCAACTAGGCTTCCAACTGCAGATCCACGACCCATGCCCATATAATAACCCTGACTGCGACCAAAGCGCAGCAAATCCCAGACAATCAAAAAATAATCATCGAAACCCATTTGATGAATGATAGCCAATTCTTGATTCAAGCGTTCTTGATACGCTTCTGTCCATAATTTTTTTGCTTTTAATCCAGCCTCAGCTCGTTCTCGTAGCTCTTCTACTGCCGGTCGTTCTGGATTAAAACGCGGTAATTTTAACTCTGTATTAATTTCATAATGTACACCTGCGACTAACTGCTCCAGGTTATCCAGACTCTCTGGAAAATTTTTCTGAAAAGCCTGTGTAAACTGCTTAGACGATAATAAATACTCATTGCTTGGCAAATGTCCAACTTCTCGCAAACTACTGTTTTCCCGAATGGCCCGTAGCATCTGCAATGTTTCTAAATCTCCAGTATCAAAGTAACGAACCGTATGCAAGGGTACAGTTTTATGCATGAAATCTTGTTGAGGAGTATCTGGAAATACGCCTATATAAAAATCTTTTCCCAAATCCAAGTCTCGAATTCCATCAAATACAGGAACAATAATCGCTATCCCTTCCAATAAATGCTGCAACTCTTCCCACTTGCTCTTTCCTATCATTTTTAATGTAGAAAGTTTCATTAAATTGCGATACCCTTGACTATCAAGAGCTAGAAAACGGAGATTAAGAGGACCCCCTGCATAATCCAAGGTCATTTCTATACCTAAAATCGGCTGAATTTTTTGCGCAGTCGCAATTTCCATGAAATGATAAGCTCCATAGAGATTGTCAATATCCATCATCCCTAGAGTTTGATATCCTAATGCTTTAGCTGTTTTCACATATTTCTTTATAGAAATCAAACTATCCATAAATGTATAAACAGTTTTCGTATCTAATTGAGCAACCACGGCATTCTCCTTTGTTTCTTCTCTTTTCTATTATACTAAATTTCTATTTTGCTTGCTGAAGAAAAAATACAGAATTTTTTCTAAAAACTTGCTATTTTTTCAAAAATATTGTATTATTTAATTAGTACAAAAATACAAAAAGGAGAAATCATGAGTTGGACTTTTGATAACAATCTTCCCATTTATTTACAGATTATGGATAAGATTAAATTGCAAATCATCTCCAACCAGCTACAAGCTGGTGAGAAATTACCTGCCGTTAGAGAATTAGCTGCAGAAGCCGGTGTAAATCCAAATACTATCCAACGAGCTTTATCTGACTTGGAAAAAGATGGTTTTGTCTATTCTCAACGCACAGCAGGACGTTTTGTCACTGATAATCATGACTTGATTTTAAAAACTAGACAAAAACTTTCTAAGGAGGAAGTGGAGAAATTTGTAAATGGTATGATTCATTTTGGTTATCAGAAAGAAGAATTACCAACAATTGTTGAAGATTATATAAAAGGAGTTTAGGAAATGGTTTTACTTGCATTTGAAAATGTCTCAAAATCCTACGGCAGCACACCTGCTTTAGAACACATCAATTTTGAAATCGAAGCTGGAAAAATTATCGGCTTGCTCGGTCCAAATGGCTCTGGAAAGACAACTATAATTAAACTTATCAATGGTTTGCTCCAGCCAAATGATGGGAAAGTTCTCATCAATGGGCTTCAACCGTCACCAGAAACCAAAAAAATCGTATCTTATTTACCAGATACGACCTACCTGAATGAAAAAATGAAAGTCAAAGATGCTTTGCAGTACTTCCAATCTTTCTATGCAGATTTTGAGATGGAGCGTGCTCAAGCATTGTTACAAGATCTTCACATTGACGAAAATCTAGCATTCAAAAAATTATCCAAAGGAAACAAAGAAAAAGTTCAGTTGATTTTGGTCATGAGCCGCCAAGCCAAACTTTATGTTCTTGATGAACCAATTGGAGGAGTTGATCCAGCAGCACGAGACTACATTTTACAAACGATTATCAACAATTATTCACCTAGTGCTTCTGTTCTCATTTCAACACATTTGATTTCAGATATTGAACCAATCTTAGATGAAATTATCTTTATTGATAATGGCAAGGTCGTTCGGCAAGGCAATGTAGATGATATTCGTTATGAGTCTGGTGGATCCATTGACCAACTCTTCCGACAAGAATTTAAAGCTTAAGATAAATGAAGGAGATTAACTATGTTTTGGAATTTATTAAAATATGAATTTAAAAATGTAAATAAGTGGTATTTAGGATTATATGGAATCGTACTCTTTCTATCTATTAGTATTGGACTTTGGCTAAGACATTTTGCAAATGGAAGGAACTTTTTCGACCGTTTGCAGTCTTCTACTAATGAAGCAGGGAGTATGACAAGTACTTTCTTCGGTTTTACAATGCTGATTTTCTCAGGTCTCCTTGTGGCACTTGCAATTTCAACACTCTTTCTGATTATTCGTCGTTTTAAAAATAGTGTTTATGAAAGAGAAGGATACCTAACGCTCACCTTACCAGTTAATGAACACCAAATTATCCTTTCAAAATTACTTGGCGCTATTATATGGACGATTCTTAGTACCATTGCATTATTTCTTAGTTTTTTCATCATTGCCCTTATTGTGGGAACTGCTTTTCATACACAATCTGAAATTGAAACAGTTGTTCGATTACTTGGTAAACACTTTTGGGAAATGACTAGTGAAGCCCTGAAATCATTTGTATACTATCTTGTAGTCCTTATCCCAAATATCCTATTGATTTATCTTTCTATCTCTATCGGTCAACTCTTCCAAGATCACCGCACTGCAATAGCCTTTCTAACTTATTTTGGAATTCATTTTTCTCTGCTTATCGTCGCTAATTTGAGCGTTTCGGCTTTCCCATCACTTAATACTTTAGGTAGTTTTGGTGAGATAGTCGTATCTCTTCTTTTAGGTCTGATCTACTATGCTGGAACTTATTATATCCTCAAACATAAAGTAAATTTACAGTAGATAATACCATCTAATAGCAATACTCACAAAAAATAAAGTCATGAGTTCATCTTACTCATGACTTTTTCATTACTCAAAGCTTCATAGCCCATTTCATAGCTTGACTACAAAGGCTAACTCCTCAAAATAAATGGTTCATCTAACTTCTAGTTTGAACATTCATCTTTTTCTATCAGATAATCATAAATTTCCTGTACCGTTCCTAGAGCCATGAGTTCCTGCTCCTTGACAGTTATTTTAAGCTCCTGATAAATATGGCTACTTTCAATAGCTTTTTTTTCTGCGTTTTTATTTACCTGCATAACCCCATCTTGAATCGTCACAAAGCCTAACTCTTCAAAAATTTGAATCATCTTAATGAGTAGGATGGGATCAATTTTTAGATAAGCGGCTAGTTCTTTCAATTTGTAGCGTATATCAAACTCTGGAAACTGATAAATCGTTTTATAGAGTTTAGCAAACTGCTCTCTTGTTCCGAAACCTGTCAAATAATAGGGATGAACAATCTCATTTTTAAAGTAAATTGCTTCAAAATTGCCCTGTTGAATAATTGCTTTGAGCTGATTTAGGTGCTCAGGTAAGTCATACACTACAACTGCTCTGCTCTTTTTCAAATCAGGAATTTCTCCTGAAAAACGTAAAACAGGAACATTTTCAGGCAACCGAGCATTTTTACCTCGAATATTAAAAAGCTGAATTCCATCGACCCTTGCATCCATCAGCATAAGCTGGAGGCTAGTCTGACCATTCCACTTGTTGACCGACAGAGTGACTGCTAGCTCTAAGTTTTTAGTTTGGGAAAATTCTGTCGCAAGCTCACCTAGACCAAAAGCCACTACTTCAAGAACTGCGCTAGCCTGAGAAATTTTCAGCTTAAGGTGCGCATTCCCCATCCCCATAGTGCGGACATTTTCAACCTTAAAATCTTTCAAATAGAAAATAGGCTTTTTATTGTCCATGCCGAAAGGAGCTAACTTTTCAAAGTTTTTGAGGGTCTCTAATGTCAGATCTGGCAAAGCTAATTCTTCATCCAAAAAGAGTTCATTCTTAGTTGACAAATCAACTTGATTATCTTCAATATAAGCCTCCAAAACCTGACTGAGTTCTTCTAATCGACTGACGTCAAGGGTCATGCCAGCTGCCCCTGCATGCCCACCAAAAGCTACAAATAACTCTCGGTGAGGATCTAGAGCTTCAAAAATATCAACTGCTTCAATGCTGCGAGCACTACCTTTGGCTAAACCATTTTCAATATTCAGCACAATGATCGGCTGATGTAACTCTTCTAAAAGTCGCCCTGCTACAATTCCCAAAACACCTGGATTCCAACCCTTGCCAGCTAGAACCTGAACAGGCTTCTTAGGATCAATCATAAACTTAGCTTCATCATAGATATGCTGCACCATCTCCTTGCGTTCGTCATTTTTCTGATTAATCATCAGGGCAATGTCACGCGCTTCTTCTTCATCAAAGCCGGTCAGAAGTTCAATAGCAGGATTGGGATCATCCAATCGACCTAGAGCATTGAGTCTAGGGGCTATTTGAAAACCGACTGTTTCTTCGTTCAGCTCGTCAGACTGTATACCTGCTATTTTGAAAAGTTCCTGCAAACCGATGCGCTGGGTGTTTTTCAAAACAGACAAGCCATATTTGACCAAAATGCGATTTTCACCTGTTAGGCTGACCATATCTGCGATAGTCCCAATAGCGACTAAATCCAGCAACTCTACTTGAACTTCCTCTAAAAGGGCAGTTGCTAGCTTAAAAGCCACGCCGCAGCCAGCTAAGTGCTTAAAAGGATAATCAGCTTCTGGATGTTCCGGGTGAACAATTGCATAAGCATCAGGAAGTATTTCCGGCATAGAATGGTGATCTGTTACGATGACATCCACTCCCATGGACTGAGCTAGTTCAATAGCTTCCAATCCTGCAACTCCATTATCCACTGTAATGAAGAGGGAAATACCCTGATTATCAATAAAATACTTATAAACGCTCGCGTTAGGACCATAACCATCTGTAAATCGATTGGGCAAATAGACCTGACACTCTGCTCCAAGTTGCTCTAACGCTTCTTTAACAATGGAAGCTGAAGTCATTCCATCCGCATCGTAATCTCCATAAATCAAGATTTGTTCATCATTTTCAATCGCTTGACGAATGCGCGTCACTGCCTTATCCATATCATGCAATTCATAAGGATCATACAGCTGGTCCAAACTAGGCTCTAGAAAGTCTCGCAATGCTTCTTCTGTCTGGATACCTCTCTGGTAGACTAGATTAGCTACCGAAGTCTCCAAGCCCAGTTTTTTAGCTTTTTTAATAAAGTCCTCATCTGAAAAATTTGTGGCAATCTGCCAATCATATTTTGATGTAATCATGAAATCATCTTTCTTTTACAATATAACTTTTATTATAACACGAAAAGACTAGCTTTCACTAGCCTGAACTTCTAATTTTATACATATAGCATTTTAGGCTATCCTACATAAATCAAACCTGTACAATTTGAATCAGACAGTTTTCGAAATCTGAGGCCTTAATAAAAAGATAGCGTCTTATCAGATCGATCTGTCACTAACTCAATCTGATAAACATCTGAGCATTCTTCCAAAGTAGTCTGTAAGAGTTTACGTCCGATGCCTTGCCTCTGATAATTTTGTAGAACCAGTAGGTCTTGGATAAAAAGAACAGAAGCTCCATCTCCTACTACTCTAAGAAGACCGACAAGACAGTCATTGTCATACGCTGCCACAGTGTAAAGAGAATTTTGAAAGGCCTGCTCTAGTCGCTCTGGATAATCCGTATAGTTACTCCAACCAACAGATTGATAAAGCAGAAGCAATTCCTCAACAGTTATTTGTTTATTTTCAACATAATGAATCAGTCTTGAATCCTTTTTGCAGCCAAATATGTTGAAAAGCAGCAATATCACGATAAGGAGACTGTTGGCAAACTGCAAGCTCTATCTTCAACATCTTTTCCCGCCAAGCAACTGCTGTTTTAACTGCATTGTCTTGCAAGCCATAAAAAATTCGAATTCCTTGATAATTCTGAACAGTCAATTCAGACGTGACCTTTTGTAATAAGTCTGCTAAATCATAATAGGTTGCTTGTCCCATTGTATGCGATTGATAAGACTGCCCTGATAATAAATCTAACGCTAAATTCGTATCATTTGCAAACACTACTGTCTGCATAATTCGCCCCACTTCATTGTGCTTAACGAGCGAAATTTGTCCACCTTTTTTCAACAATCTGCTAAATTCAGCTAGATAAAGAGCTGGAGTATCCACATACTCCAGAACATTATGGCAGACAATGAGATCAAAATGAGCATTTGGAATATCTTTCAACATTTCTAGACTGCCTTGTAGTTGCTGATAACGGAAATTCTGCTGACGTTCTGCAATCATCTCGTCATTTGGTTCTATAGCTATTACCTGATTGTTTTGTGCCAAAAAATCCGCCACCAAACCAAAACCACTCCCAAAATCTAATACCTTTTTATTTTTTATATGTGCCAACTGAGCAAATAGAATCTCATAATAAAGCTTCCCCCATGGTTGATTTAAAAATTCCTTGTAAGCTGCCACGTCCATAAACGTCTCCTACTTATAATTGAACATTTTACTAGCTAGTCTGTCACCAAAGTTAGGAAAAAGCGTATAGAGCTTGTGAGCCGCCTTCAGTGTGAAAGGCATGATCAACTCTCGCTTCTTTTTCCCAAAATTGTTCACAATCTGCTTAGCAACAGTATCTGCTTCCAAAATGTATTTATCAACCGCCTTAACATAACTACCATCGGGGTCAGCTTTGTCAAAGAAAGCCGTCTTAATCGGTCCTGGATTAACCGTCGTCACATAAACATTGTAAGGCATCAACTCTAAACGCAAAGCATTGGAAAAACCAATTCCAGCAAACTTAGTAGCAGAGTATAGACTAGATTTAGCACTAGCAATCAACCCAGCTGTACTAACAATATTGACAATATGCCCACGTCCCACTTGCTTCATTCTCTCCCCAAAGATACGAGATAGATTCATAAGAGCAAAGGTATTAACTTCAAACATGGCATGAATGTCCTCGTTGCTAATCTTGTCAAATTCTTCAAAAATCCCATAACCAGCATTGTTAACGAGAACATCTACCTGTGCATACTTACTGTATAGTTCTTTAGTAAAGGTTTCTAAAGATTGGTCATTCGTAATATCTAACTCAACGAATTCGCAATGTGCATGATTTGAATAAAGCTTTACTAATTTTTCCCGACTGCGTCCTACTAAAATCAACTGATCATTTGGCAACAGCTTCACCATTTCCTGAGCCACACCGCCACTGGCTCCTGTGATAACGATTGTTCGCATGTGTTCTCCTTACTTTTCTTTCAAAAAATCCGTTTGGTTTTCAATCTCAAAAACAAGCGTTTCTGTATTCAATAAACTAATGCTGCAATGTTTCACAAGAAAAAGCCGACTCTTGTTTGTCCACTCTCTCTTGTTCACCAAATGATAGATAATGTTTATCACTCCACCATGTGTAACCACAATTTGTGTCTCAGCTGAGTCGTTATTCTCTTGCAAAAACAATTGAAACCATGTCTTTATCCGTTGATAAAATTCTATCGGGCTTTCTCCATTTGGATAATGCTCGTCCATTGCAAGACTTCTAAAATAGAGATGAGGAAATTTTTGATCAGCATCACTATTTAACATTCCTGCTAAATCACCATTATTCGTTTCTCGTAAGGTACTTTCTTTTTCTACTGGCAACTGAAGTTTTCTTGCCAAAATCTCCGCTGTAGTCTCGGCTCTTTTTAAATCACTCGTAATAATTTTCGTAAGGTGATAGGCTTCTTTGTATCAGACTAAGTAATCCGCCAACTCTTCTGCTTCCCTTTTTCCCTCAGGAAGAAGATCAAGCTGACTCCAGCCACCTCTATGTTGAGCAGAATCTTTCCCATGTCTTACAAATAGTATTTTCATGCGTTCCTTTCATTTTGCTCTTCTATTTAGATTTATATCTCTACTTCCTCTAAATCCTTGACCAAGTGAACATTTTCAAAAACAGAACTGGCATCTCTACGCATTTGACCAATATCCTTTGATAGAAAACGCGCGCTGATATGGTTGAGTAGGAGACGCTTAACACCAGCCTCTTTAGCGACTTCTGCTGCTTGTAGATTGGTAGAGTGGCCGTGATTGCGAGCGATTTTCTCATCTCCTTTGCCATAAGTGGACTCATGTACCAAGACGTCTGCATTGACAGCAAGCCGCACACTGGCATGCGTTTTACGTGTATCTCCCAGAATAGTAATGATCTTGCCAGGTCGCGGAGCTGAAATATAATCTGCTGCTATAATTTTCGTTCCGTCTGCTAACACTACGTCTTCCCCATTTTTTACCTTACCAAAGAGAGGCCCAAAAGGAAGACCAGCAGCTTTCAGCTTCTCAGCATCCAATGTACCTTCCAAATCTTTCTGCATAATGCGGTAACCCACACAAAAAATGCTATGATCTAGTTTCTCTGCATAAACTGTAAATTTATCAGTTTCTAAAATTTTCCCTAAGTGTTTTTCGTCAAATTCATGAAAATGAATCCGATAAGGCAGGCGCGACCCTGACACACGAAGACTCGTCATGACAAAACTTTTAATACCGACCGGTCCATATATTTCAATATCTGTTTGCTCTTCATTAGCTTGAAATGATCGAGTGGACAAAAAACCCGGTAGACCAAAAATATGATCCCCATGCAAATGAGTGATAAAAATCTTTCTAATCTTTCTGGGACGAATCGTCGTCTCTAAAATGCGATTCTGGGTTCCTTCACCACAATCAAACATCCAAATTTCATTGATTTCATCCAATAGTTTCAAAACCAGACTAGAAACATTACGAGCCTTAGAAGGCTGACCAGCTCCTGTACCTAAAAATTGTAGTTGCATCTTTTTCTTTCTATTTTTTATTAATATAAATCATCGCAGAGCGATTCTGAGAACGATAATAAAGCTGACCGGAATAGGTTTGAGCCAGCTGACTTAACTCTTCCTGATTATAGCCTTCCAGTTTTATCCTTCCATCCGCCAATTCATAGCAGTCAGTTAGAGCCGAAAGCGCCTGCTTTTGCACAATTTTTTCAGGAGCAGCCGGTATCATTCGAATAACTTTTCCATCTTCATAAACTAGATAATGAGGGAAAAGCTGAGCAATTTCAAAGAGTAGATCCGGTTCAATCACCTCTGGAATTTCTGGAAAAATTAATCCAATTCCATCTTCGTTTTCAAAACAAAAACCATAAGATTTACCTGAAAGATTCAGTCGGATAAAAGGCTTTTCCTCCTCAAAATTAGGAGAGCTGTTAAAAAGTGATAATTCCTTACTCAATTCTAAAAAATAATCCGTTGCTGCCTCTGGACTCTTTTTTTGGTAGAGTTCAGAAAAATACGCATTGATTACACTAGGTGGCGGTGTGATAAAAGTCAACTTTTGCGAATTGGACAGCTTATCCAAAACTTTTTCTAGATAAATACGATCTAAACTCGTAAAGCCACCGTATTTAAGCGCTAAATTGATATAATCAGTCATAAAATTCTTCTAGTCTCCATTTATTTTTTTCTGCTATATAGCCAGAAATCATTTCACTTTCTTCCACATACTCTCTCTTATCGATAATTGCTAGACTTTCTAATTCATACAACTTATAGGCCTTGCTAGAGCCAACCTTGATACAAAAAGGAACAAATAATTCTCGCATCTTATCCAACAGAGCTTCTTGTAAGACTGCTCTGCTATTTTCCATCTTTGCCGAAATCAAGACACAGGGAGTTAAAGTTGGAAGAAAATTTCCTGCTTTGTCAGCTTTATTATAAAGAGTCAAGCGAGGAATATCTAGCATATCCAAGTCTTTCATAATTGCCAAGACCGTTTTTTCATGTTCCTCATGATTCGGATCACTGGCATCAATCACATGAACCAAAAGATCCACATTTTTGCTCTCTTCTAAGGTTGATTTGAAGCTAGATATTAACTCAGTCGGCAAATCCTGAATAAAACCAACCGTATCCGTTAATGTTACATTCAGCCTCCCCGTCAGATTAGCACCTTTAGTTGTCGCATCTAAAGTGGCAAAAAGCTCGTCTGCCTCATATTGATTCTTGTTCGTCAAGGCATTCATAATAGTGGACTTCCCAGCATTAGTATAACCAATCAGACCGATTTTAAAAACACTAGAATCCAAACGTTTTTCCCGCACAGTTGCCCGATTTTTTTCTACAATTTTGAGTTGTCGCTCAATATCATGAATCTGATTACGAACACTACGACGATTGAGTTCTAACTGACTTTCACCGGGACCACGAGAACCAATTCCCCCAGCCTGACGGCTAAGCATAATACCCTGTCCAACCAGTCGCGGCAATAAGTACTTGAGCTGAGCCAAATGCACTTGAAGCTTCCCTTCATGACTCCTAGCCCGCATAGCAAAAATATCCAAAATTAACTGCATACGATCAATAACCTTGACCCCTAGAATCTCTTCCAAATTGATATTCTGACGAGGTGTCAAACGATTGTTGACAATTACGGTGGAGATCTCATCTGCCTCTACCATGTGTTTTATTTCTTCTAATTTTCCAGCACCAATAAAAGTCTTGCTATCATACTTTTCTCGTTTCTGAATGTAAGAGGACACCACTTGAGCACCAGCAGTTCTGGCTAGACTGGCTAATTCTTCCATAGACAGGGAGAAATTATCTATTCCCTGCAATTCTACTCCGATAAGGATGACTCGTTCCTGCTGTTTTTCTGTTTCAATCATTCATAAATTCCTTTATATCCTGCATCATCCGCTCTTTGTCCTTCGGTTTTGAAACCTGATAAAAGGCTGTATTCATACGGTTGCGAAACCAAGTTAGCTGGCGTTTAGCAAAGCGACGAGTATGTTGCTTTATTTTATCTGTAGCTTCCTCCAAGGTCATCTCCCCAGCAAAGTAAGGGAAAAGTTCCTTGTAGCCAATTCCCTTACTAGCTTGAACATGCGGATAATAATCATAAAGCCACTTTGCCTCTTCTAAAAGCCCAGCCTTCAGCATTCGATCCACTCGCTGATTGATACGCTCATAGAGAACTTCTCGGCCATCATCTAGACAAATTAGCAGGGCATCATAATCAGACTGTTTGTTTTCAAGGTCCTTCCCCAAATGAGCAATTTCTAATGTTCGCATAGCTCTCCTACGGTTAATCTGGGGAATAGTCAATCCTAGCTTTGCTATTGTGCTAAACAATTCCTCATCTGTTAAAGTATCTAACTCTGATCGATAGGCTAAAATATCCTCACGAGAAGCTGAACCACCCAAATGATAACCTTCCAGTAGACTTTGAATATAAAGTCCTGTTCCTCCCACAATGATAGGTATTTTCCCTTTTGCTACAATCGTTTTAATAGCAGTTTCTGCCTCCTTTACAAAATCAAAAGCTGAATAAGCTTCACTCACTTCTCGCACATCTATCAAATAATGAGGAATCCCCTCTTGCTCTTCTGGAGTGATTTTAGCCGTTCCTATATCCAGTTTTTTATAGACTTGCTGACTATCACCGCTAATAATC
This sequence comes from Streptococcus sp. HMSC067A03, assembly GCF_001814295.1. NCBI lineage: Bacteria > Bacillati > Bacillota > Bacilli > Lactobacillales > Streptococcaceae > Streptococcus > Streptococcus sp. HMSC067A03. Next base: position 66,631 of record NZ_KV815642.1, read on the forward strand.
TCACCATTAAAACGTTTTGCAATTTCTACACTAAGAGCTGTCTTTCCTACTGCTGTAGGGCCTATAATCACAATTACCTTTGTTTTCATCTTTTCCCTTGAAAAAAATTTAATTTTTCGTTACTATATATTATAACATAAATAAAGTTCAAAAAAGGAGAAATCTAATGGCTAAAGGATTTGTTAAAGGGGTTGTTACTGGGGTTGCTGGTACTGTTGCTGCTGTTGCAGGTGCAGTTTATACATTTAAGAAAAAAGTGATTGAACCTGAAGAAAAGAAGGCAGCTTTTATCGAAGAAAATCGCAAAAAAGCAGCTCGTAAACGTGTATCACACTAAACTAGCTTATATACCATAAAAACTCCAACAAGTAACTCACTAAAAGATGAGTAGTTGTTGGAGTTTTTTATAAAACATTCTTTCTTACACTGTGAAGATTATCCGTTTATTCATAACGTAAGGATTCAATCGGATCCAATTTGGACGCCTTATTAGCTGGCAAAATCCCGAAAATAATCCCGATAGTCGCTGAAAAAAAGACACTTCCAACAGCAGATACTGTTGTAATAGTAGGAGGAGCTCCGAAAAATGAATCTAAGTTATGACCAATAGAGGCTACGATAAGAGCTGCTAAAGCAAGCCCAATCAGACCACCGATTGCGGTCAACACCATTGACTCAATGACAAATTGCATCAAGATATTTCCACGAGTTGCTCCAAGCGCTTTTCGAAGACCGATTTCGCGGGTGCGTTCTGTCACCGATACAAGCATGATATTCATCACACCGATACCGCCAACCAGGAGGGCGATTCCTGCAATTGCACCAAAAACTATTTGTACGATAGCAATCTGGCTTTGAATAGAAGCCAATTGACCAGCTTGGTCCAACATTTGGTACTCGCCTTCTTTCACGCCAGACAACTTTGTCATCAAACGCGCTGCTGCACTTCCATCTTTCAATACATTATCTAATTTTTTGACGTGCACCACGACATTCATAATCTCGGCAGCATTGTATTCCACCGCCAACTGGGTGTTAGCCATTAGCAAATTTCCGTTGTTCATATTGGCTAAACGATTTCGTGTTTCATTTGGATCTTTATAAACACCAATTACACGGTAGTTATTATTTTCTAGCTGAACAATCTGATTGAGTGCTTTGTCTGCACCTCCAAAAAGAATATCAGCCAATTTTGTATCTATCAAAACAACTCTTGCAAATGTTTGATAATCATTTGCTGTCAGAATCCGACCTGCAACGATTTGAAATTTCTTTACTGTAAAATAAGTTGAATTAATACCTATTATAGGAATCTTATCCGCTTTTTTCTTACCATAATTTACCGTAGCAGTTGTGTTATTTGTGACATAATAGTTATCAATCCCGCTAATCTCATTCACTGCTTGTTTGACCCAAGCTTCTTTGATTTCGGGCTCTACTTCAGTCGAAACCGTCTCATCGCTATTTCCACTGTCAGCATCTTCACGCATTTCTTGATAACTTATAACCCCATCTCCATTTTTACTTCTTTTATGTGAATAAAATATGGAGACATCTTGCTGAGCGCCACCTAAGACATCTGTGAAAGCTTTTGACATACCACTTCCTAGAGCCACAATCACCATGACAGACATAACACCAATAATAATGCCCAACATCGTTAAGAAAGAACGCATTTTATGCCCCATAATGGAGTTAATTGCAAATTTCCAATTCTGCATCATGCTTCTCCTTTCTTAGTATCCGACGAAATGACACCATCACGAATGACAATTTGGCGCTTTGCAAAGGCTGCAATTTCTGGTTCATGAGTGACCATGATAATCGTTTTCCCTTCACGGTTTAGCTCCGTCAGCAATTCCATAATTTGCTCACCTGTCTTAGTATCCAAAGCACCAGTTGGTTCATCTGCTAAGATAATAGAAGGATGATTAACTAGGGCACGCGCAATGGCTACCCGCTGTTTTTGACCGCCAGAAAGTTCTGACGGTAAATGGTGCATACGCGCTTCTAGCTCAACTTTTTTAAGATATTGCTCCGCTAAAGCTTTTCGTTTGGATTGAGAAATTCCGGCATAAATCAAAGGAAGTTCTACATTTTGAAGAGCATTTAATTTTGACAACAAGAAGAATTGTTGAAACACAAAGCCAATCTGCTGATTGCGGACTTTTGCTAACTTCTTTTCACCTAGTTTGGCGACTTCTTCTCCTTCTAAATAATACTCTCCACTCGTTGGTCTATCGAGCATACCAATGATATTCATTAGCGTTGACTTACCTGAACCAGAAGGCCCCATAATTGCAACAAACTCACCTTCTTCAACAGCCAAATGAATATCTTTCAAGACCTGAAGTTCTTGATCTCCATTGCGATAACTTTTATTCACATTTTTTAAATCAATGAGTTTCTTCATATGATTTCACCTCTTGACCATCTTTCAAGCTATCTGTCGGATTGGTGATAACTTTACTATCTTTTGTCAAACCAGATGAGATTTCTTGATGTTTAGCATCTGCATTTCCAAGTGTCACTTGAACTTTTTTCGCAGTTCCTTTTTCTATTGTCCAAATATAGCTCTTATTGCTTTCAGAAACGATACTGCTGACTGGCACAAGAATACCTCTTGTCTTATTTTTTACTTCAATATTAATGGAGAAACCTTGCTTCAAATCACCAATTTCACTTGTAATATCAACTGTATATGGATATTTTGCTCCTGAGCTCGCATTCCCTGCGTTAGCTGCTGCTGTATTTTGGTTGTCTTTCGGATAATTGGAGATATAGCTGATTTTTCCAGTCCATTTCTTGTCTGGATAAATCTTGGACGTAATCGTCACTTCCTGTCCAACGGAAAGATTTGCTAAATTGTACTCTGATAGCTCCCCTTTTACTTGAAGGTTGCCGTTATTAACAATATGAACAAGTGTTTGATTTGCTCCTGTTGTAGACTTAGAAACATCGCGATTTACTTCTACTACGGTTCCATCATTTGCACTCGTTACAGTCGTCGCATTTAGCTGGGCTTGTGCTTTATTGACATTAGCTTCTGCATCTGCACGATTGTCTTGCAAATCCTTTAGTTGGGAATCAACAGACCGTTGTGCAGACGCAGTTGTTTTATCATCTGTAGCTGCATCACCTGTCGTTTCAATAGTTGTTCCATACGTTTTTAAATCATAAATTTGGCGATCTATTTTATTTAACGCACGAACAGCAGTATCGTAAGCAGCTTGTGCTTCCACACTCTTGTATTGTACCAAAGCTTGACCAGCTGTTACTTTATCTCCAACATTTACAAGAACACTATCCAAATCACCTTTGGTACTATCATAATAGACGTACTGCTCATTAGTAGCTGCAATATTTCCTGACAATAAGACAGACGAAGCAACTGATCCTTCCCTCACTTTTTGCACTTGGATCGTTTTCTCTTTATCAGCGACATTATTACCATTGAACAAGAGAATCGTACCTATCGCTCCTAAAATAACAACCGTAGTTACACCAATTAGGCTAAACAACTGCCATTTTTTCAATTTTTTCATCTCTTTCTCCTCCTGATGAAAATCGTCCATTATTTTTTATATTATAACATACACAATTAGAAATAAGAAAACATTTACAAACAATTTCTTTACTCTTTTATCATTCATCTATCTTCTATTCTTTATTCTTTTTGTATTAAATATATAATACAATAATACAATTAAATAGTCAAATCTTCTATCAATTTTTGTAGCAGATTTTTGCAATCATTTTCTAAAAACGTTACAATAATTTCATACTACAGATAAAAAGGAGACTCGTATGAGAACATTTGACATCATCGCCATTGGTGGCGGTAGCGGAGGAATAGCAACCATGAACCGTGCTGGAGAACATGGTGCAAAAGCTGCCGTTATTGAAGAAAAGAAATTAGGAGGCACCTGTGTCAACGTCGGTTGCGTTCCCAAAAAAATCATGTGGTATGGTGCACAAATTGCCGAAGCTATTCAAGACTATGGACCAGATTATGGATTTACTTCAGATAATCAGCAATTTGATTTTAGGACACTTCGAAAGAATCGCGAAGCATATATTGACCGTGCACGCCATTCTTACCATAATAGTTTCACTCGGAATGGAGTTGAGGTGATTGAAGGTCGTGCCAAATTCATAGACCGCCATACAGTTGAAGTAAATGGCGAGATCATTCAAGCTAAACATATTGTTATCGCAACTGGTGCTCATCCTCATATTCCAGCAATCCCCGGAGCAGAATTAGGTGAAACTTCTGACGATGTTTTCGCGTGGGAAGAACTCCCGCAGTCTGTTGCCATTCTTGGTGCAGGCTATATTGCAGTCGAATTAGCCGGACTTCTGCATGCTTTAGGCGTAAAAACAGATCTCTTTGTCCGTCGAGAACGTCCTCTCCGTAATTTTGATGCTTATATCATAGAAGGCCTTGTAGAAGAAATGAAGAAATCAGGTCCTACTCTACACACCCACAAAATACCAAAAAAGCTTGAAAAAGTTGAAAACGATTTGCTTCGCATCACTTTTGAGGACGGAACGAGCCACGTCGCCCAACACGTCATCTGGGCAACAGGGCGGACTGCCAACACCGAAGGATTAAATTTAGAAGCTGCTGGTGTTACCCTTGATACTCGTGGCTTTATCTCAGTTGATGAATTTCAAAATACAGCAACATCAGGTATTTATGCCCTAGGAGATGTTACAGGAGAAAAAGAATTAACCCCTGTTGCTATCAAGGCAGGACGTACCTTAGCAGAGCGCTTATTTAATGGAAAATCTGAAGCTAAAATGGATTATTCTAACATTCCAACTGTTGTCTTCTCTCACCCAGCAATTGGGACAGTTGGCTTGACTGAAGAACAAGCCATTCAACAATATGGAGCAGAAAACCTTCACATTTATACCTCTGGTTTCACTTCCATGTATTCAGCTGTCACCCAACACAGACAACAAGCTAAGTTCAAACTGATTACAACAGGAACAGATGAGAAAGTCATTGGTCTCCACGGAATCGGTTACGGAGTTGATGAAATGATTCAAGGCTTTGCAGTTGCTATTAAAATGGGAGCGACCAAAGCAGATTTTGATGCGACCGTTGCCATCCATCCTACTGGATCAGAAGAATTTGTTACCATGCGCTGAGAGTGGAAACAATTCCCATAAATGTCTTACTCTTAGAATTTTTCCAACCTTATCTCAAGAGTCAGAAATGCTGGCTGCATTTCTGACTCTTTTAGTTTACACGATAACTTCTTCTCATTCCATAACTTATTCCTTCATTTTACCCGCTGGGAGTGGGACAGAACTCAAAATTAAAAATTTTAAGTTCGTAGTCCCACCCCCGCAAAGATGATTAGGAACTCTTGCGAGCTTGAACAGCGAAAAAAGAGTCCAATCAGCTACTGCGTCATTTGTTTATCACGAAACTCTTTCAGAAGTTGAAAACTTTTGTCCCAGCCTCCCTTTTTTCTTTGATTTTTTAGTCGATAAAGATGTAAATCTTTGTTCTGATCATATCAAACCTATTTTAGGAGGTTTTCCTATGAAAAAAGTAAAAATAATTCTTGTAACTATCTTACTTATCTTTTTAAATATCTTTGGACTAATTGCATTTTTGATATTATACTTTCGCAACAAAAATAAAGGAAAAGTAATATACCGCAAAAAATAACTACTTTAACAAAAGGTGAATTCAGTTTATGCTTTCACCTTTTTATTTATTACTTGACATTTTTCGTATTTACTTTATAATGGTTACCATATTATAAAACAAAGGGTTACAATAATGAGGAAATCATTTACACTTGTCCTGCCAGCCATTGGTGCAGCTTTGATAACTGTCCTTGCTCAGATTACCATTCCTATCGGTCCAGTTCCTTTTGCTCTGCAAAATATGGCAGTTGGCTTAATAGCCACTATTTTTCATCGAAAAGAAGCCCTATTAGCAGTTACACTTTATCTTCTTTTAGGTGCTATTGGACTCCCTGTTTTTGCAGGCGGAAGCGGCGGATTACAAGCACTTGTCGGCCCAAATGCAGGTTATCTCTGGTTTTATTTGTTTTATGCTCTGGTAACTGCCAGTCTAACATCAAAAAATAGCAGCTTTTTGACGATATTCTTAGCCAATCTACTTGGAGATGCTTTGGTTTTTATCGGCGGAGTACTTGGTTTAATGTTATTAGCAAGATTTAGCTTAGATAAAGCTATCACTGTTGGGATTATTCCTTTTATCCTACCAGATCTCATAAAACTTATCGTAATTAGTCTTGTTACTATTCCTATTTTTAAAAATTTAAAAAACCATCCTTACTTTAAGCTAATAAAATAAATATTGTACAAACAGTCTTAAAACTCGCTCATAGCAGGTCATTTTTATACAATATTTTATATAAAAATGACCGGTGGTCACAAAAGGAGTTCACTATGCCTATTAGAAAAGCAATCCCAAGCGATATTCCAGTACTCAATCATCTTTTAGAGCAAGTCTTGCTTGTTCATCATAAAGTCCGACCAGATATTTTCAAAGAGAGTGGCCGCAAATTCAACGATGAACAGTTGAAAACACTGATGTCTCAGGAAAATACACCAATCTTTGTCTTTGAAAATGAAGAAGGAAAAATCTTAGGTCATCTCTTTTGCATCATTAAAGAACCACAAAGTCTCGCACAAACACCTATCAAAACGCTTTTTATTGAAGACCTTTGCGTTGATGAAAATGCTCGTGGTCAAAAAATTGGTGAGCAGCTCTGCCATTTTGCAGAAGAATTTGCCCAAGAAATTGGCTGTTACAACTTAACCCTTGATGTATGGAATGATAATGTCGCTGCCTTGCGCTTTTATGAACGTTTAGATCTAAAGCCCCAACAAACAATCATGGAAAAAATTTTAAAGAAATAGGAAAAATTCATGAGTCAGAGAGAAAAAAACTGCAATCCGAAAAACATGACTAGCCACAACCAAACAATAAGACTGCCCAAAATATTTTTGACTCTCTCTGCAGAAGAAACTACTAAAGGAGCTTTTTATAATGATTTCAAGAAAAATCTACTAAATACAAAAAACGGCTTAAACCGTTTTTTTTTATACTCAATTCCAGCCGATTTTATGATAAAATTCCCTCTAAATTTACAATTATTTCTCTTAATTGTTTTTCAAGAATTTCAGGACTAGCAGTGATGCTCATTAATAAGGCATTTAAAGATTTCTCAAATTGATTGGGAAGAAGGCTTGCATGAGCTTTTGCATACGACATCATTCTCTTTTCGCCGGGGTGGGTCAATTCATTAACTGCAAAAATAATGTCAAAATAGGATTCTAAAAAAGCTGTAACACGATGATTAACGCTAACAAAGTCTTTTCGTTTTGCTGCTTTTAGAATCTGCGTATCGTAGGACGGCAAATGTCCAGTTAACAAACTAAAATTTCGTGAAATGATATTGTCTTTTAATTTCGGAGGAAAAGGAACGTTAAACCGTTCTTGCAATTTACCTAATTCTCCATCCGCATCATACAGAATCTTGCAGGTTTTTAAATTGTGCCAAAAGCAGGTAGTGTAGCCATTTCCTGCTTGATGTTTTTCGACAACATTTTCAATATCTTGCGCAAAATCACGAATGTCCCGATAAAGAATATCAATATCAATGCCATTATTTAAGGTACAGTCGTCTTCCAATTCCCAAAATTGATTGCTTATTTCCATATAAGAACAATATTGGGTCAAAATCAACTTCCGACTGTCTTCATCTGGAATGCTCGTGCAGTAAATATATAAATCATAGTCCGAGGTCTCATCATAAGTTTCTCCGCTACGAGATCCGCCTAAGGCAATCGCTGTCACTTCTGGTAAATTGGAAAATGCTTTCCAAAGTTTCGCAAAAACTGTCATTATTTTCTCCTATGTCAAGTTATTTATAAAAAACTTTGCCCTTATTATACACCATATTTTTTGAAGAAGAAAGATTTACAAGATAAAAATAGAAGTGAGACTAAGAACTAAAATTTTTAGTTCTGTCTCACTCCTAGTTCTAGTATTACCGCACTTCTGCACCAATCGTTTCTTCAAGGGATTTTTGGATTTTTTCCATATAGCGAGCCACTTCTTCATCTTCCAAAGTATCCTCTGGATTTTGGAAAGTCAAAGTGTAGGCCATGGACTTCATACCAAGCCCAAGTTTTTCGCCTGAGAAAACATCAAACAATTTAATATCTGTCAAGCGCTTCACACGAGCAGCTTCAATAGCTGCAACCACCTCTTTGTGGCTGATTTCTGCTTTAAGAAGCAAAGCAATATCACGTGTTACAGCTGGGAATTTAGTAATTTCTACAAATGGTTTTGCTGGTTGAATCGCTTTTTCAATAGCTGTTAAGTTGATTTCTGCTACATACGTTTCTGGGATATTATAATCCTTAGCAGTTACTGGATGAACTTGACCAACAAAGCCAATGACTTGTCCGTCCAGCAAAATGGCTGCTGTACGTCCCGGATGCATGCTGGCTAATGCTCGCGTCACTGTGTATTCTACTTTCAGTCCAAGGCGGTCAAACAGTGCTTCCAGAACTCCTTTTGCATAAAAGAAATCAACTGGTACAGCAGAAGTTTGAAAATCTTTTTCAGCTACCAAACCTGTCAAAGCAAAGGCAAAGCTATTGATTTCAGTTGGCAATTCTGCTGTTGGATTTCCAGCTTGCTCGAAGACTTTTCCGATTTCGTACAGCGCTAAATCTTTATTTTTTCGTGCAATATTATAAGCAACAGTATCCAAAATACCAGCTACCATATTTTGCCGAAGAACACTGCGTTCTACTGTCATCGGCCACATCAATTCTGTTAAGTTACTTGGCTTCATACTAAATTGCATAGCTTTTTCAGGAGTGGTTAGGGCGTAGCTGATGACTTCCGTCAGACCAGCACCTTCTGCAACAGTACGAACTTTGCGACGAAGTTTTTGGGTTTCTGTTAATTCGCCAGCAGTTCCGTCATCTTTAGGCAATGTTGCCGGCAATCTGTCATAACCATAAATACGTGCAATTTCTTCATAAAGGTCAGCTTCAATATGAATATCCCAACGACGAGGTGGTACACTCACTGTGAATTTCTCTGCATTACCAGTAAGACCAAAACCAAGACGGCGAAAAACATCTTCAACATCAGTATAAGTCAATTCTGTTCCAAGCACACGATTGACATCTGCCAATGTTGAAGCAACTTCAACATCCGATGTGTCTACTTGACCTGCTGAAACGATGCCAGCTTGTACGTTTGCTCCTGTAAGATCTGCAATCATGCTAGCTGCTGCATTGAGGGCTTCTGTTACTGTTGCTAGGTTAATTCCTTTCTCAAAACGAGAGGATGATTCTGAGCGAAGATTGAGACGCCCACTCGTATGACGAATGGAAGTTCCATCAAAAACTGCTGCCTCAAGCACTACACGCCTTGATTTAGGGGAGATTTCCGTTTCACTTCCACCCATAATACCAGCCAATGCTACAGGCTTATCTGCTACAGTAATAACAAGATCACTCGTTTCTAAATCACGCTCTTCATCATCAAGAGTTACTAACTTTTCACCTGCATGCGCTTCACGTACGACAATTTGATTATCTTCGAAAGTATCTAAATCAAAGGCGTGCATTGGTTGACCAAAATATAGCAACATATAATTTGTCACATCTACTACATTATTGATTGGGCGAATTCCCTCATTCATAAGTAGATTTTGAAGCCACTGCGGACTTGGAGTAATGGTAACATTCTCTAAAATACGCACTGCATAAAAAGGCGCCTTTTCTGTTTCAATAGCAACAGATAGTTGTTCTGCTGCTTGCCTATCTGTCTCTAGTAACGGAAAATCTTGAAAATGAACTGATTTGTCATAAATCGCTGCCACCTCATATGCTACCCCACGCATTGAAAGAGCATCCGCACGGTTCGGCGTAATAGAAAGCTCAATAATTTCATCATCCAAGTCAAGATAAGGAAACACGGAATCCCCTGGGACAGCTTCTTCTGGCAAAATTTGAATCCCTTCGGAAAATTCTTTTGGAACAATCGAGTCAGAAATACCTAATTCTCCAAGAGAACAAATCATTCCAAGAGATTCTAAACCGCGGATTTTTCCTTTTTTAATCTTGTAATTATCCGCAATACGAGCTCCGGGAAGAGCTACCATAACCTTGATTCCTGCTCGTACATTTGGAGCGCCACAAACGATTTGTCGAAGTGCTTCTTCTCCCACGTTCACTTGACATACATGCAAGTGCGTCTCAGGCACATCTTCACAGCTGACCACTTCACCAACGACAATGTTTGACAATCCCTCAGCAGGTGAACTAACCCCTTCTACTTCTATTCCTGTTGTTGACATTTTTTCAGCTAATTCTTCACTTAGCACATCTACATCAACTAGTTCTTTTAACCATTTATAACTTACTAGCATAATTCATCTATATGAGTATAGCAAAATCTTTGAGAATTTTTTGCTTTTTCTCAAAAATTTCACCTCATATTTATTTCCTTTCTTTTAATTCGCAGAGCTATTGAGAACACGAAAGCAGTGCTCAACGCTTTCTCAATTATTTTAATTTTTTCCGTATGAGCCAATCAATGTCAACCGTTTCACCTGTCACATATTCATGCTCACTAAAACGCTCAAAACCATATTTAAAGTAAAAGTTTTGGGCCTTAAAATTCTTTTCCCAAACGCCTAGCCACACCCATGAACATTTTCGTTTCATAGCTTCCTGCAGGGCAAATTCAAACATTTCCTTGCCAAAACCTTGTCCTTGATACGGTTTCAAAACATAGATACGATGCACCTCAAAAGCATTCCTCATTGAATAGTCTGACTCTACTGGTTCAGTCTGTTCCTGCCCCCAGTTAAATTTGAGAAAACCAACAATCTTCTCTGTTTCATCTAACGCAAAATAGGTCTCTGACTCTACCAGTGCCAAATCCTTCTGAATCCGCTCAAGTGAGAGCTCATGCGCAAAATAATCTTGCATGTCTTCTGCCTTGATGTAAGGGCCAAAAGTTTCTAGATAAGTCTGCACTTCTAGTGCTCTTAGAACTTCAACCTGTTCTTCTTTTACTTTTATTAACATACATTTATTTAAATTGTTCTGAGAACCGAACATCTCCTTGATAAAATCCGCGAATGTCATTGATTCCGTAGCGCAACATAGCCACACGTTCTTGCCCAAGGCCAAAGGCAAAACCAGAATAAACATCCGGATCAATGCCACTCATTTCAAGAACACGAGGGTGCACCATTCCGGCTCCCATAATTTCAATCCAGCCAGTCTTTTTGCAAACATTGCACCCTTGACCACCGCATTTGAAGCAGGAAACATCCACCTCAACAGAAGGCTCTGTGAATGGGAAGTAAGATGGACGCAGACGGATCTGACGCTCTTCACCAAACATTTTTTGCACAATGAGCTCCAATGTTCCTTGAAGATCTGCCATAGAAATATTTTTTCCGACAACTAAACCTTCAATTTGATGAAATTGATGAGAATGCGTTGCATCATCCGTATCCCGTCGGAACACACGCCCTGGCGAAATCATCTTCAAAGGTCCTTTAGAAAAATCATGTGCATCCATCGCTCGAGCTTGAACCGGACTAGTGTGAGTCCGCAGTAAAATTTCTTCTGTAATATAGAAAGTATCCTGCATATCACGCGCTGGGTGGTCTTTTGGTAAATTCATCCGCTCAAAGTTGTAATAGTCTGTTTCGACTTCAAAACCATCTACAACTTGATAACCCATCCCAATAAAAATATCTTCAATTTCTTCACTTGTCTGGCTAAGAACATGACGATTCCCAGCAAGAATTTTCCGACCCGGAAGAGTTACATCTACTGACTCCCTAGCCAGCTGATTAGCAACTTTTTGCTCTTCCAATAGTTTTGCAGATTCTTCAAAAGCAGCAGTCAATACATCCCGTGCTTCATTGACATGTTTCCCGATAATCGGACGCATATCAGCAGAGACATCTTTCATACCTTTTAAAATTTCTGTTAAAGAGCCTTTCTTTCCAAGGACAGAAACACGCAGATTCTGCATTTCTTTTTCATTTTCAGTTGAAATTTTTTTCAGCGACGCCAGAGTTTCTTCTCTAAGCTTATTTAATTGTTCCTCAATGGTTGACATAATTCCTCCAAATATAAAAAACCGCTTGTCAGACTCCATAAGCGGAGCGTTGACACGCGGTACCATCCGTTTTCATCTGGTTTTCCAGACCTTAATTCTAAATCCCTTTGCAAGTGAATTTACCTAGTTTTCATCTAAAGAACTCTCAGTCTCTGGTTCTTCTCCCTGTCAAACTTCCCCTAAGCTACTAGTCTTGCGGATTCTTATTTAATTAATTGGTATTATACCAAATTTTATAGGATTTGTAAATAGACCTTGTTTAAAAATGTAAAGATGCTCGTAATACATATATGTAGTTGTTAACTCTATACTAATGTACTCAAGTATTCATAGCGTTCATATTTTTCCAAAAGGAAATCATTTTTGGCATCCAGTTCTTTTTGGAGTTCAGCGAGTCGACCGAAGTCTGAAGCATATTCCAGCATTTTCCGCTCAATAATTGCAATTTCCTCTTCAAGTTTCTCTATATCACCCTCAATAGACTCCCACTCCTGCTTTTCAAAATAGCTCATGCGCTTCTTCTCCTCACGCACCTTCACTGGCTTTTCCTTTCCAGTCTTTTGGGAAATGGCAGAACTCTCAGCCAGAAAAGCTTTTTCATCTAAATAATCCGTATAATTACCGAAGTACTCTCTGATAGTTCCCTCTTCAAAAGCTAAAATCTTATCTGCTACTTTATCAAGGAAATACCGATCGTGACTAACAGTAATAACTGGTCCAGCAAAACTCTGCAAAAAGTTTTCCAGTACTGTTAGAGTTGCAATGTCCAAATCATTGGTTGGCTCATCAAGAAGCAAGACATTAGGTTTTTCCAAGAGAAGTTTCAGTAGATAAAGACGCTTTTTCTCTCCACCAGAAAGCTGTTCAATCAAAGTACCATGAGTAGAGCGCGGGAAGAGGAATTGCTCCAATAGTTCCGCAATTGATGTTGTTCCATTGCCTATTTTAACCTCTTCAGCCACTTCTTGCAAGAAATTGATGACGCGTTTAGACCCATCTAATCCTTCAATTTGCTGTGAAAAATAAGCCACACGAACTGTCTCGCCAATGACAAGTTCACCAGACTGAGGTACTAATTTTCTAGCAATCAAATTGAGCAAGGTCGATTTTCCAACACCGTTATCACCCACAATTCCAAGCCGATCCTTATTTTGAATCAATAAGTTAAAACGAGAAAGAATCTTCTTGTCACCATAAGCAAAGTCAACATCTTTAAATTCAATCACTTTCTTACCAATACGACTGGTTTCGAAATTCATTTCCAAACTACTGTCAGTTGCCTGACCCGCTAAATCTTGCTTAAGGTCATGGAAACGATTGATTCGTGCTTGCTGCTTGGTTGCTCTGGCCTGTGGCTGACGGCGCATCCAGGACAACTCTTGCTTATACAGTTGCTGCTTTTTATGGAGAAGGGCAGCATCTCGCTCATCCTGTTCCGCTTTCAAACGGACATAATCCTGATAATTTCCTTGATATTCAACTAAACTACCACTGTCTAACTCAAAAATTCGAGTTGAAACAGAATCTAAAAAATAACGATCATGGGTAATAAAAAGAACTGTCTTTTTGGAATTCTTCAAAAAATTCGTCAGCCATTCGATACTAGCAATATCCAAATGGTTGGTTGGTTCATCAAGGAGCAATAAGTCATCATCTCCTAACAGAACTTGTGCTAATTGAACTCGACGTCGCAAACCTCCTGACAAATCGCCAACCTTAGCAGATAAATCGTTCAACCCCAGCTTAGACAAAACTGTCTTAACTTGACTTTCGATTTCCCAGGCCTGAAGAGCATCCATTTCAGCCATTACTTTCTCTAAACGAGACTGATTATTTTCATCATAGTTAGATAGTAGTAGCTCATATTCACGAATAAGCTGCATTTCTCGCAGAGTACTAGACAAGGCCGTATCAAGCACTGTCCTATCGCCATCAAAGTGCGGATCTTGTGTTAAGTAACCGATTTTATAGTCTGAATGAGCAGAAAAGGGATTGACATCCCCGTCAAATCCAGATTTTCCAGACAGAACGTTCAAAAGAGTTGTTTTTCCAGTTCCATTAACCCCAATCAAGCCAATGCGATCCAAACCATGAATAATAAAGGAAATATTTTTAAAAACAGTCTTATCTCCTACCGTTTTAGTCAACTTTTCAACAATAAAGTCACTCATCTTCTCTCCTCTACAAAAGCTAAAATAGCTTCAAGGCAGTTGTCCAAGACGCCATTCACAATAGCCATCTCAATCTCAGTCAAGAGCTGTCCTAAAGCAGGTCCAGGCTTAAAACCAAACTTTTTGATTAACAGGCCACCATTGACGACAATCTCATGTTTATCATGAATCGTTAGTGAATTATAAGTAAGATAAATCTTTTCAAAATCAACAGCTAATCCCTGTGCTTGACGAATTTCTTCTGCTTGTATCATCAGGTCCAGTTCAAAACGATAGCATTCTTCCTTATTCAGAAAATGCGTTTGGCGAATGGTATAAATCGTAACAATTTGCTCTACGCGTTTTTGAAATTCATTTGAAGTTTTCCAATGCTTTAGGAATTTTTTAACATTTTTTACTTGAAGAACCATTAGAAGAGCAGCCCAGGCTTGCTCTGAACTCGTAAATTTAAAATCTGCTTCAACATCAAACATCGTTTCCAATTGTGATTGGCTGCTACGCATGTCAGGTAAATAATCCGTTGCACCACTGGCAATCAGACTTTTCAAACCTTTACGCCAATAAAACGCTGTCAGTAATTTATCAAATTCAATAAAAGTCCGCTCTACAGAAATTTTTTCTAATAGCGGAGCACACATTTTCATGGCATTGAATGTGTCTTTGTCTAACGCAAAACCCAGAGTAGCCTGAAAACGAAATCCTCGCATGATACGCAAGGCATCTTCGGTGAAACGCTCCGAAGGTGTTCCTACAGCACGTAAAATCTGATGTTTTAGATCATTCAATCCTTCAAATAAATCAATCACATTCCCTGTTTCATCTAAAGCCAACGCATTGATCGTAAAATCGCGCCGCTTTAAATCTTCTTTTAGAGAACGAACAAAGGTAACATGACTAGGTCTACGATAATCTACATAAATATCCTCGGTCCGAAAAGTCGTCACTTCGTATTCATGATTGTCCTCTAATACTAAAACTGTCCCGTGCTCAATCCCAACATCAATCGTTCGTTCAAAAATACGTTTGGTTTCTTCTGGATAACTGGAACTCGCAATATCCACATCATGAATCGGTCGATTCAATAAAGCATCGCGGACTGACCCACCGACAAAATACGCCTCAAAACCGGCATTCTTGATCTTCTTTAATACTGGTAAAGCCTCCTGAAATTCAGAAGGCAGATTTTCTAATCTCATAATAAATATTCCAATCGTCATATTTTTCTAATCATGATGTGGCTCATTTGAAAATTATTTACTACTTAAACTTAATTGAACACACTATCAGGAAAATCTATCCCTTAGCAAAATTAGGAGCAAGCATATCTCCTAGCCATCTTGCCTGTGAAGGTTCGATGAACTTTGTAATTTCATCCCAATCACTCTAACCACAGAAGCAAAGCCATGCTCTTAATACGCTCTATCACCAACTTATAGGCATTTCCCATAAAGCCTTTTAGGATAGGCGAATTGCACCTTAGACAATCGGGATATAAGCAAGAGCAATACTTCCTGCTCCCAAATGAGTTCCAATCACACTGCCAAATGTTGCAATGGGAATTTCTCCAGTAATTCGCTCTTCTACTAATAATTTATGTAGAAGTTCTGCTTTTTCCCGTGCATTTCCATGAATAATCATCACCTGGTAATTTCCTTGTGCAGTCTGTTCTCTGACAATCTCAACCAGACGTTTCGTAGCTTTTTTCTCGGTACGAATTTTTTCATAAACCTCAATGACTCCCTCGTCATTAAAGTAAAGAATTGGTTTGATACTGAGCAAGTTTCCAAGAATTGCAGCACCGTTAGACAAACGACCACCCTTCACCAAGTGATTTAAGTCATCTACCATGATGAAAGCACCAATTCCCTTAATTTGAACTTCAAGATTGTTTAAAATTTGTTCAAACAATAATCCCTGTTTAGTCCAGTTCAAAATATGCTCCACCATCATTCCAAGTGGCGCACTTGTGATTTTTGAATCCGGAAAAGCAATTTCTAAACTTGGAAATTCATCTTTCAAATACTGGATATTTTGATAAAAACCAGAAATTCCACTCGATAAAAACAAACCAATGACATGAGTATAACCTTGTCCTTCTACTAAAGAAAGGATATTTACTAAGCTAGCAATACTCGGTTGGCTCGTCTTTGGCAATTCACTAGAAGCTGCCATTTTTTGATAAAATTCACTAGCAGAAAGATTTTTTCCTTCAATATACTCAACCCCGTCTATACTAACGGGAATATCTAGGACAAATAAATGCTCATTTTCGGCTACTTTATTATTTAAATATGCTGACGAATCAGTAATTACAGCTAATTTCATGCATTAAAACTCCAAATTGATGCCTGGTAAATCTAAGGCGATTTCTGTTACTTCATAGGTCAAACGATTTAATACAGCCAAACTTGGCTGAGCTAATTGCTCCACCTCATCCTGCTCAAATTCACTCGGTTCGTTCACAATTCGCCCAAGAATATGATTGACTTGCGAGATTGTTCCACTAATGACAAAAGCATCAAAGACAATCATAAAACTCACAATTACAACGATAGAGGTCACTTGCCCCTCCTGATCCTGATTTAACAATTGAAAATTGACGTCCACTTTTGTTTCTGGAGTTCCATTTTCTTTTTCCCATTCTAAATTACGAGCATCATAATGATATTGACTAACAAATTCTTTTTCACGTTGTAATTCCATTTCGTTTCTCCTCAAAATATGCGTTAGTAAAATTATATCATATTTTCAAACACCTGACTATTTTAATCAATGTGAAAATCATCTTCTGCCAATGTTTCTTTTAGAATTAAAAAAGAGTCAGAGAATTTTTCTCCAACTCCTAGAATGATGAAACTCATCATTATTTATTCAATGGTTTGCGAAGTGCTCCGAATAATACACCACTTACAATTGCACCAATCAAGATAAAGATGATATAGAGAAGAGCATTTGAAGTAAGTGCAATAACGAAGATTCCTCCGTGTGGTGCTATTAATTTAATACCAGCCATGCCGACAAGAGCACCTGCTAAAGCAGAGCCAACCATAAAGCTTGGAATAGCGCGAGCAGGGTCAGCAGCACCAAATGGAATGGCACCTTCAGTGATGAATGATAGCCCCATAACAATGTTTGTCAAACCTGAATTACGTTCTTCTTCGGTGAATTTGTCTTTGAATAAAAGCGTTGCAACAAAGACTGCTAGAGGAGGAACCATACCACCAGCCATAACTGCTGCCATCACAACTGAACCACCTGTTGAAACAGTTGCTGCAAGAGTTCCTGTACCAAAGATATAGGCCGCCTTATTGAAAGGACCACCCATATCAATAGCCATCATACCACCTACAACGAGTCCAAGAAGGACAGCTGAACTACCAGATAAACCTTCTAGGAAACTATTCAATCCAGTATTGATAGCTGCCATTGGAATATTCACCAATAGCATCAAGAAGCCAGTTAGCAAGATTCCCAACAGCGGGTAAAGTAGAATGGACTTGATGCCCTCTAGTGATTTTGGAAGACCACTCAAGGCTTTTTTAAGAAAGTTTACAACGTAACCTGCAAGGAAACCACCCACTAGGGCTCCAAGGAAACCAGAAGGGACGCCAGCAAGAGCAAGGGTTGCTTTCCCGCCTGCTGCAAATGGAATTTTTCCAAAAGCAAGACCTGCCGAAGCCATGCTACCTGCTACAAACCCTGGTGCCAAACCTGGCTTTTCCGCAATAGAATAAGCGATATAACCAGCAAGAACAGGAAGCATAAAGCCAAAGGCCAAGCCACCAATATTCTTAAACATAGCTGCCAACTCATGATAAGTACCGAGATTTGCCAATTGATCTTTTGGCACTCCCATTGCTTGGTCAATCAAGAATGCCACTGCAATCATGATACCACCGCCGATAACGAATGGAAGCATTTGGCTAACACCACTCATCAAGTGTTTGTAGAATCCACCTGCTGCATTTGTTGAAGAGGACGCAGCTGCTTTATTGGCTGCATGATATACTTCTGCTTTTCCTGACAATGCCAAGTTAATCAATTCTTCTGTTTTACGAATACCATCAGCAACCGGACGATTAATCAGTGGTTTCCCATCAAATCGATCCATTTCTACAGCTTTATCAGCTGCAATAATAACTGCTTTTGCTTTTTGAATATCTTCTGCTGTCAGTTTGTTTCCGATACCACTGGCACCATTGGTTTCGACTTTGATACCAACTCCCATTTCGGCGGCTACCTTTTGAAGCGCTTCTTGAGCCATATAAGTATGTGCAATACCTGTTGTACATGCTGTAACTGCAACAAGAAAATCACCATCTTTGCTTGCCGGTGCTACCGTTGTAGGTTCTGCTGCTTTTTCAGATGTTTGGTCAAATAATGCAATCACTTCATCTGGTGAAGTTACTTGACGAAGTTTGTCTGCAAATCCATCTTTCATCAGGTATTGGGACAATTCTGCAAGTGCAGCCAAGTGAGTATCGTTCGCTCCTTCTGGTGCAGCAATCATGAAGAACAAATCTGTCGGTTGCCCGTCTAAACTTTCATAATCCACACCTTTGTTTGATTTTGCAAAAAGAACGGTTGCTTCTTTGACTGCCGCATTTTTACTGTGTGGCATGGCAATCCCGTCGCCCAAGCCTGTTGACGTTAAAGCTTCACGAGCCAAGATTCCTTCTTTGAATGTTTCAAAATCTGTCACATAACCGTGGTCAACTAAACTGCGAATCATTTCATCAATAGCAGCTGTTTTTTCAGTTGCTTGTAAATCAAGCAACATCACATCTTTTCTCAGTAAATCCTGAATTTTCATATTTTTTCTACCTCTACTTTTTCATATGTTTCGTTAATAAAAGCGGCTGTTGCCAAGTCATCAGAGAAAGTCGTTGCCGTCCCGCAAGCTACTCCCCATTTGAAGGCTTCAACAGCATTTCCTGAACGAACAAATTCGCCAGTAAAGCCTGCAACCATGGAGTCACCAGCTCCGACAGAATTTTTTACGATTCCCTTGATTGGCTTTGCAAAATATGCTCCGTCCTTTGTTACCAAAAGCGCTCCATCACCTGCCATAGAAATAATGACATGTTGGGCTCCCTTGACTAGAATTTCACGAGCATATTTCTCAATCTCATCCAGCTTTTCCAGCTTCACTCCGAAAATATCACCCAGTTCATGATTGTTTGGTTTGACCAATAATGGCTGAAATGCCAGTGAATCAATAAGTGTTTGTCCTTCAAAATCGCAAACGACCTGTGCGCCAGTTTGTCTCGTTAAGCTAATTAACTCTTTGTAGACGACATTCCCCAGATTTTTGTTACTTGATCCTGCAAACACCACTGTATCTTGTTCTGACAGTCCTGAAAGGATCTCTTTCAATTCTGCTAATTGCTCTGGTAAGACGGTCGGACCCGTTCCATTGATTTCTGTTTCAGCATCTGCTTTAATTTTCACATTAATGCGCGTATCCTCTAACACTTGAACAAAATTAGTCGCAATCGCTTCATTTTCCAAGGTATCAGTAATAAATTTTCCAGTAAAACCACCTATAAAGCCAGTCGCTGTGTTATCAATTCCCAAACGTTTGAGCACACGACTGACATTGATGCCTTTGCCACCAGCAAATTTATCATCGCTTTCCATACGATTCACGCTTCCAACATTGACCTTATCCAAACGGACAATATAGTCAATAGAAGGGTTAAGCGTAACAGTATAAATCATACTTCAATAACCTCCGTTTTTTCTTTTATCTTTTCCAATTGCTCATTGGCACATGCACTCGTAATAATGCTAGCACGTTTGATAGGGGCGACTTTCACGAAAGAGGAATGACCGATTTTTGAAGCATCAGCTAAGATGTAGGTCTGCTTGGCGTTTTCAAGAATCGCTCGTTTGACTGCTCCTTCTTCCATATCAGGTGTTGTATAGAAATTTTCATCAATTCCATTCATACCAATAAAGGCTTTGTTGAAATTCAACTGACCAATTTGATTCAAAGCAACCCCCCCGATACTAGCGTCTGTTGAGCTTTTAACCACCCCTCCGATAATAACTGTTGGAATGTTTTTCTCAACTAATTTTGTCGCATGGTGAATAGAATTGGTCACAACTGTCATATGTTTATTTGAAAGTTCATTCACTAACAATTCATTTGTCGTTCCAGCATCAATAAAAATAACATCTTGTTCTTGAATCAATTCCGCTGCTTTTTGAGCAATTCGTAATTTATCTTGAACGTTTTTGATAGATTTTTCTTGATTGCTTTCTTCCTCTTGAAGGAAATGAATATTTTCTGCACCACCGTGAATTCGGCGCAGTTTTCTTTCACTCTCCAATTCATCTAAATCTCTACGAACTGTCGATTCAGACGTATCTAATAGACGAACTAAAGTATCTAGTGAAACAACTTGATGACGATTAATTTCCTCTAAAATTACCTGTTTTCGCTCTGATTTTAAGATAATTCCACCCCTTCCTGCAATCGTTTACAGATTTATTATACACCAATTTATTTCAAAGTCAAGCATTTTCTTTCAAAAACTATCATTTTTAATAAAATATCGAAATACAATAAGAAAAGGCTGAAATTCGCATTCAACCTTTTTTATACTATTATACTGTCGCTTTGATTGCTGCTTCAACAGCTGCTTTTTCTTTGTCAATCAAATCAATACGAGCGGAAATTTCTTTGATTCCCATACTAATATTACGGCTAATTGCCAAATCAGATAATTGTGGTTCAAAGAAGGCTTTGTATTCTGCTAAACGTTCATGCGTCTTAAAGGTACTTGCTGGATAAATGACAAATTTGTCAAAACTCATATCTCCACCAAGAGCTGCCTTAATCCAATCCCAATTGTCACGCGCCCAAGTCCAGACAGTTCCTTGTGTGAAATCATGTTGTAAGAAAGTAAAATACCAGCTCATTGCTAAATCCTGCGGTTTTACAATATCTTTATTTTTCCATTCTTCTAAAAGATGAGTGAGTGTTGTTTCGTTCTTCGTATAAGAAAGAGCCGAGGCCAATTGACGTTGGAAGTTGCCGTCAACCGTTGTAATGTATTTTGCTAAATATTTATCGGTCAATTCTTTTGTCTCATGGCGTTTGATTTGGTTAATCAAAATTTGCAAGCGAGTGGCTGCAGGAAGTTTTTCCAAAGTATCGTGATAAGCTTCAAAAATTTGGCTAGCTTTTTGACTCGCTTTTTCATCATCAGCCGCAATCATATTCGCTACAACAATTTGACGAACCAATTCATCTTCATCTGTTTCACCTGCTTTAGCTTCAAAACCAAGTCGGTCAAAGTTAGCTTGATTCAGTTTGATAAGTAACTTCTTAAAGGCTACCTCTGTTTCTGTCCCTTCATCCACAAAAATCTTCAAACTATTTAGCACAGCTTTTACAGCAGATACTACAAGATAAGATCTTTCATTGGTCAATTTTTCGATAACTGGGATTAAGTCTGCAAATGAAACAGAACCAGCTTCCGCCAACAGGCGACGTTCTTGCACCACTTGCAACTTACTTGTATTATCCAAGTCCGTAATAGTTGCTAAAATATTATCCAATAATTCACCTTGATAATCAGTGATGTAATGCGCCGTATTTTCTGTATTGAAGCGAAGTGCTCCTTCATTTTGCGCTGCCAGAGCTGCATAATTTGGAATTTCAAGCATTTCGGTTTCTAAAGTATCTGGAATACCTGTCCAATTACTATTCAATGGTACAACCCATAGACGACCTTTTTCTTCTTTTTCACCAATAAAGAATTGTTTTTGAGAAATTTTGAGAGTGTCGTTTTCCACAATCGCTGTCAAAACAGGATAGCCTGGTTGTTCTAGCCACGAATCCATAAAGGCTGCTACGTCACGCCCTGAAGCTGCACCAAGAGCATTCCATAAGTCACGACCAATTGTATTACCATATTGATGTTTTGCAAAATAAGCATTCAAGCCTTTTGCAAAAGCTTCATCTCCTAGCCAACGACGAAGCATGTGCATGAGACGACTTCCTTTAGCGTAAACAATCGCAGGATCAAATAAGGTATTGATTTCGTCTGGATGTTTTACTTCCACATGGACAGATTGAACACCGTCAGTCGCATCCCGTTTTAGAGCCAGAGGAACGCCACTTGTTTGGAAATCCTCAAAGATGTTCCAAGTTGGTTCAATGGCATTCACACAGACATATTCCATCATGTTAGCAAAGCTTTCATTGAGCCAAAGATCATCCCACCATTTCATTGTGACCAAGTTACCAAACCATTGGTGCGCCAATTCGTGAGCAATCACAAGAGCTACTTGCTGACGACTAGTAACAGTTGAATTTTCGTCTACTAAGAGGTAAACCTCACGATAAGTGACCAAGCCCCAATTTTCCATAGCACCTGCAGAGAAATCTGGTAAAGCTACATGTAAGGATTGAGGAATTGGATACTTCACCCCATAATATTCTTCATAAAAGTCAATAGAGCGAACTGCAATATCTAGGGCAAACTCTAAGTTTGAAGCAGGGTGGGCTTTAGTAGAGTATACACCCACCAAAGTGCCATTCTTTGTCTTAGCTGTAACACCTTGCAAATCGCCAGCTGCAAATGCTAAGAGGTAAGAAGACATACGAGGCGTTGTTGCAAATGTCCAGATACCCGTTGCTTTCCGATTTTCTACATCAATTTCCGGCATATTTGAAAGCGCTATTTCTCCTGCTACTTGGTCGAATTTCAAAGAAAGATCAAAAGTTGCTTTTGCTTCTGGCTCATCTACGCTTGGAAAAGCTTCACGCGCAAAATGACTTTCAAACTGAGTAGAAAGCACTTCTTTTTTAACTCCATCAACAGTATAGTAAGAAGGATAAATTCCTGTCATATTATCTGTAATTTTACCTGTATAAGAGAGAGTTACTTCAACAGTTCCTGAATGACCAAGCTCAATATAAACTGCTTCATTTTCATTATCTACAGAGAATGGGCGTGATTGACCAGCTACTTCGACAGATTGAATCACTAAATCTTTCTGATGAAGTGAGATTTTTTCACCTTTTGCTTCTCCGCTAATAGTTACCTTACCTGTAAATGTTTTTTGCTCCCGATTCAAATCTAAAAAAATCGTATAGTGATTTGGAACAAATGTTTCAATAAAATGTGCAACTGCTTGCATGTATTTCTCCTTAATTAATAATATAATCTGTAACTATTGTATCATAATTCATGCCTGCTAACACGTATTCTTTATAGTTTTCCTACATTTTGTGATAAAATAGAAATACGTTATCATTTTAAGGAGAAATCATGTCTGAAATTTTTGATATTACGATCATTGGTGGAGGTCCCGTGGGACTTTTTGCTGCTTTTTATGCACACATGCGTCAAGCAAAGGTGAATGTGATTGATTCACTTCCTCAGCTCGGTGGACAGCCCGCCATTCTCTATCCTGAAAAGAAAATTCTGGATGTTCCTGGTTTTACTGATTTAACTGGTGAAGAACTGACTGAACGTTTAATTGAGCAACTGAAAACGTTTGAAACAAGCATTCACCTTGATGAGACAGTATTAGATATTGAAAAAAATGATGGATTGTTTTCCTTGACGACAAGTAAAGGAAAACACATTTCAAGAGCAATTTTAATTGCCATGGGAGGTGGAGCTTTTAAACCTCGCTCACTTGATTTGGACAATGTAGAACAATTTGAAAACATTCATTATCACGTTTCCAATATCAATCAATACGCTGGACAAAACATTGTGGTTCTAGGAGGTGGTGATTCTGCTGTTGATTGGGCAATGGCTTTTGATAAGATTGCACCGACCAGCATCATTCACCGCAGGGATAATTTCCGTGCTTTAGAGCACAGTGTCAATGAACTAAAAGCTTCTACTGTCACGATTAAAACACCATTTATTCCAAGCAAGCTTATCGGTGAAGGAAACAAACTTACTCATCTTGAAATCACTAAAGTAAAAAGCGATAAGACAGAAATATTGCCACTTGACCAACTTTTTGTCAATTATGGCTTCAAATCATCTGTTGGAAACTTAAAAAAATGGGGACTAGAGCTCAATCGTCACAAGATTATTGTGAATAGCAAACAAGAAACTTCTGTCGCAGGTATCTATGCTGCTGGAGATTGCTGTAGCTATGATGGTAAAATTGATTTGATTGCAACTGGTCTTGGGGAAGCTCCTACAGCCATCAACAATGCTATGAACTATATCTATCCAGAACAAAAAGTACAACCAAAACATTCGACTAGTCTTTAAAACGCAAAAAAACTTGAAGTTCTCAAAAGAGAACTTCAAGTTTTTTTATGCACTTATTTCACGCTATCCATTTTTTCTCGGCAAGCCTTTTCGATGAGATCGAGTTTTTTAACACTTTCCTTTTCGTCTTTACCAATTGAATAGATGTATAGTTTGATTTTAGGTTCGGTCCCTGACGGTCTGAGTGCATACCATGAACCATCTTTAAAGTAATATTTCAAGCAGTTTTGTTTTGGAAAATCAAGATAGCCATCTTTAAAGTCAATCACTTTTTCAAGTTCCATTGCTCCAACTGTTGTCAAAGGATGTTCTCTAAATTCTTCCATCATGCGAGCGATTCTCTCTTGACCTTCTACACCTTCTAACTCAAGAGAAACTTGTCTTTCATTATAGAAACCAAATTCTGCATAGATATCATTTAAAATATCTAACAGAGTCTTACCCTGTTTCTTAAAGTAAGCAGCCATCTCCACGATCATCATAGAAGCACTGACAGCATCTTTATCTCTAACAAATGTTCCATAACAGAAACCGATACTTTCTTCGTAACCGAAAACATACGTTTTTTCTTTAGTACGATCATACTCGTTGGCTTTGCCACAAATATTTTTAAATCCAGTCAGGGTTTCTACTGTTTCAATACCATATTTCTTCGCAATCGCTCTAGATAAATCACCTGTAACAATAGATTTCACCATGACAGGATTTTCAGGTAAATTATTGAGAGCAGAACGTTGTGAGAAAATATAATAAGAAAGCAAAGCACCAATCTTATTTCCATTTAAAAAGACATAATCACCGTTTGCATTTCTTACTTCCAGCGCAACACGATCGCAGTCTGGATCATTGGCAATCAAAATATCACAATCATTTTCTTTTCCAAGTTTTTCAGAATAGGCAAATGCTTTTGGAAATTCTGGATTGGGATAACCAACTGTTGTAAAATCTGGATCAGGAAATTCTTGTTCCTTCACGACATAGATATTTTCAAAACCTCTTCTTTTTAAAATTTCTCTAACCGGAATGTTTCCTGTACCATTCAAAGGCGTATAGCCAACTTTGATAGATTTATCAACATCTTCATTGATGGTCAAGTTAAGAACTTCTTTGTAGTAATCTTCTTCGACAGATGCATCAATATAATTTGCAAGACCACTTTCCAAAGCTTCTTCAAAAGGAATAGATTTGATGTCTTCAAAGTTGACAATTTCATCCATGTGACCTGCAATTTGGCCTGCAATGTCATCCAAAATTTGTGACCCTTCTTCCCAATATGCTTTATAGCCATTGTATTCTTGTGGATTATGACTAGCTGTCACCATCACGCCAGCCTTACAGTGCAATTTTCTAATCGCATATGAGCACATTGGTGTGGGATGAATTCCATTGTAAATATATGTTTTGATTCCGTGTGCAGCCATAATAGAGCATGTTAGTTCAGCAAATTCTTTTGATTTGTATCTAACATCATAGCTGATTGCAACACCTCTTTTAACAGCCTCTTCACCATGATCTTTTAGTGTTTCAGCCAATGCTTGTGCTGCTTTTCCTACCATATATTTATTCATGCGGTTGGTACCAGCACCCAATTTCCCACGAAGACCAGCTGTCCCAAATTCAAGCCCCTTATAAAATCGATCTTCAATTTCAGCTTCATCATCTTTAATAGATAACAAATCAACTTTTGTTTCTTCATCGAAAAATTCATTATTTAGCCATTGTTCATAAACTTCTTTATAGTTCATATAACGACTCCTTTTATTATATTATTTCTCACTAATTCCATTCTATACTACCTTTTCATTTTTAGCAATCCTTTTTCTGATTTTTATTTAAAACGCTTGCATTTTTTAGTTTTAATGGAAAAATCTAAAATGCTTTTAGAAGGAATAACTAAATATTTTTCTGAAAAATTAAAAAATTTCTCTTATCCAAATGATTAGGCATTGGCATTTTTATACTCAGTTTTCTATATTCTCCTACTATTTCAATCATTGGCTAGAGACTCAACTTTGGGTAAATCAGCATCAAAAATGAGCCCTATCATCTCTGAAGTGGATTTTATCACTACAGAAATTATAGAGCCTTCATTATCATTTTTTTACTATTACTTATTTCATGCTCAATTTTTCATGAAAAATAAACTTCGACATCTTAATCACGCCACAAATCCATAGCATTCAAAAAATCATCTGAAACGGTGATATTTTGCGGATTGGTCGTTTCACGTTCCTCTCGCTTCGCTTCGACTTGGCTTACTGTTGTAATACCTTCACGACGCCAATTTCGTAAGATGGCTTGGATATACTTCCAATTTGCTTTGCCGTTAAAAACAGCTTCTCGAAGAGCAGCTGTGACGAGTTCTGGGCTGGTCTTATCATCTTGAATTGTTTTTGTTAAATCTTCTATTTCAAATGGTGTCAAGAGACGACCTAATTCTCTTTGGAAAGTCTCAACCAAGTCTTTTAAACTATTTTGAGAAATAGGCTGTGCGACCGTTGAGTGACTTTCTACAATTTCATCCAATCGTTCAAGTGCTGGCAGTGCATCAAAAACAGCCTCAATCTCACCATTAAGTACAATCGTTTTGTACTGCAACAACCCTTTTTCTGTCAAATTTGACATAGAACGATTGACCTCTGTGACTGACTTCCCAATACTTTCCGCAATCCGATTAGGGGAAATCTCTTCTAATGACGTTGTATTTTGCAAATAGAAAAATTGCCAAACCAAAAAGTCGTCACTATTATCAAATATCTCATGAAAATGAAAAAGAAGCTCTGTTGGCAATACTAAATTGCCCGTCTTATACGCTGATAAATAAGTCATAACACCTCTTATAAATAAGCAAACAAGAAAGCGACATTAGCTGCATTTTTCCAGTCAATGGCGTTTCTTGGTAAACGGCATAGTTGATACAATTGTTGAAGAACAGTGCCTCAGCTAGATTCCACCGCAAACATAGAGTTGAAATAATTTTCTGGGATATGGGGATCTAGCGCAACAACTGCGTTTCTGTCACTATTTTTTGCGGCATTAAATTCAAAATCAAGATATTCTCAGATCTTAAAATGTCGACAGCTAATAATTTCTTAATTTTAAATGACATTTTCGCTTAAAGAGGATCTGGCTTTCACTTATATCTTAATAGTGCATGAGAACCTTATAATCGTAGTCGCCAATTGCTTCGCGACCTTTAAGCTCATCTAATTCAATAAGGAAAGCACAGCCTGCAACGATACCACCTAGTCGTTCAACCATCTCAATCGTTGCCTTAACCGTTCCGCCCGTTGCAAGGAGGTCGTCAACAATCAGTACACGTTGTCCAGATTTGATGGAGTCTGCATGCATTGTTAAGGTATCTATACCGTACTCTTTTTCATAACTAGCTGAGATAACCTCACGGGGTAACTTCCCAGGCTTACGTACTGGAGCAAAACCAACACCAAGCTCATAAGCTACTGGACATCCAACAATAAAACCACGCGCTTCTGGACCAACAATCATGTCAATTTTCTTGTCTGTAGCATATTGAACAATTTCTCGAATGGCATAGCTGTATGCATTTCCATCTGCCATCAATGGGCTAATATCACGAAATAAAATTCCTTCTTGTGGATAATTTTCAATGGTTGCAATATAATCTTTTAAATCCATAACTGTCTTTCTATCAAAAAGTTTTTACTCCCTATTATACCATGTTTTTTAGGAAATAGGGCAGAAAAGTTTCTTAGTACAAGATTTTTTATTCTATTAAAAATGACAAGTCGTTCTAACTCTTTCTATTTCAAAATAATACTTGCGACAATCGGACTGACAATGACATACATAATCCCTGTCACTCCAATAGCCAGACCAGCCATAGCTCCTGCAACTTGTCCGTATTTAAAGGCTGTTCCAGTGCCAACAGCGTGACCCGTTCCTCCAAGAGCTAAACCCACTGCAACTGGATCTTTGATTTTTAAAATTCTTAAAACAGTCGGGCCTATCACACTTGTCAAGATTCCTGTTGCTACTACGACCACCAAAGTCACTGTCGTTAGCCCTTGCATTTTATCCGTAATTCCAACCGCCATAGCTGTTGTGACTGATTTTGGAAAGAGTGAAATGGCTAAGAAAAAATCCATTCCAAAAGCCTTTGCGACCAAAGCTGTAAAACTGGTATTAACCACTACTGCTACAAAAGTACCAAGCAAAATGCTTCTGGCGTGGTGTTTCATGAGATGAAATGTTTTATACAAAGGAATTCCTAACGCAACCGTTGATGGCACAATGAGATTATTTAAATAGGTCCCACCAACATAGTAATTCTTGTAGGAAATTCCTGTCAATTTTAAAAATACAATAACAAATATGGTGGCGAGCAACAAAGGAGTTGTCAATGGATGAGGAAATCTGCGAAATATCAGCATTCCTACTAAATAAGCAAAGATCGATAAAGCCAAACCAAATAAGGGATTGCCCCACAAATTAGACATTTCTTGTTTCTCCTTCTCCGTAGTCGCCTTCAAAGCGATTTTTAATCAAATGAACAACCACAGCAATGACAATCACATTAATGACAATCGCTCCGACAATAATCAAAACAATCGGCAATAAATAAGGAGCAATGACATGAAATTTATCCATAATTCCTACAGCCGGCGGCAAAAATAGAATCGTCATATTGGCTAATAAAAAGTTTCCCACCATGCTCACATGCCGCAATCGTAAAATCTTAAATTGCAAAGCCAAAAAAAGAAAAATTAAACCGATAATACTTCCTGGAATCGGCAAATGAAAAAGATAGGAAATCCCTTCTCCTATCAAAGAAATCGAAAAAATAATCATCAATTGTACATATAATTTCACAAGAAACCTCCAAACTTTCTAGTAACAGTCTACTACTTTTCAGAAAAATTTCAATATTTTTCAAAAAATAAATGAGTGAATTCGTTTCTCACTCATTTTATCTTTTAGTAAAAAAACGCCACCAATGAGCGTTTTGTACCAAAACGGAAGACATGGGATTCGAACCCACGCACGCTTTTACACGCCTACTGCGTTTCCAACACAGCCTCTTAAACCTCTTGAGTAATCTTCCACGTTTATAAATGGAGCCGGTGGGAATCGAACCCACGTCCAAACACCTGCCAACACATTTGTCTACAACCATAGGTTATGTATTGGATTTAACTTCGCTTTGACACATAACTCAAGCCAAAGCCAAGCGAGTCTATTAATCTCTTATCAAGTCCCTAGACAAGACTTAATCGTATCTCGCTATTATTAAGACCTGTCATCGAACACGAGCGATCCAAATCTGGTCACGCTGGCTGTTTTTTAGGCAGCTAAAGCGTAAGAATTATTATTTTTTGCAGTTATATTTAACTGGCGCTTTACATCCGCTTGATGAGTCGCAAAATGTGCCTCATAATGCCTGTCGAATCCGTAACGACCCCAAGACATGAAAATATTATACCACACTTTTACTAAAAATTTCAATTTTTTGCGTCCATTGTTTTTGAAATCTACTTTTTATAAGAACTTTTATGCTATACTAAAATGGAATTTGTTTGAAAGGTTTGTTATCTAGATATGGTATTGCATCTTGTTTGGTTTCTTCCTGCTCTGCTTTTTTTCATTTTATTTTATATAGAGCCAAGGCGACTCTTCCATGCATATTTCCTTAGTATCATTCTTATTTTATTCGCCCTAATTATTTCTGGTCGTTTTGTAGTCCATATTGAGCAACTTGCCAATAGAAATCTAACAATGCTTATTTTACTCATCCTAGCCTTTTTCATTCCATTGAGTGTCATAGCTTCATCTAGTTATCTCATTTTTAATGGTCGGCAGATGATGATTTATGAAGGTAGGCATATAGCTAATCTCCTCTCCCTCTTTTATGGTATCACCATTGCTCTTTCCCTAGTGCTTACTTTTTTCTTCCCTCATTTTATCTTTCTTCATAAGATTCTATCTCTTACAAATGGACTTCTAATTTATGGTAGCTATCTTTATGCGTCCTATATCCTTTACGGTTTTGTTTATAATATATTCCCCGTCATAAAACGTCCGGACTATCTTATCATCTTAGGTTCAGGATTGATTGGTGACCGAATACCGCCTCTTCTCGCTCAACGACTCGAAAAGGGGAAGACGATGTATGAAAAATTTCATAACCATCCCAAAATTGTCGTTTCTGGAGGACAAGGTGTCGATGAACCAATAGCAGAAGCAGAAGCAATGGCGCAATATTTAAGGCAAGTAGGTATTCCACAAGAGGATATTATAATTGAACGGCAGTCAACCAATACCTTAGAAAATTTGCAGTTTAGCAAAACTATTTTAGACGAAAAAAGTAAGGAAAATTACTATTGCTTGGTCATCACCAATTCTTTCCACTCTTTGCGAGCTGGTATTTACATGCGAAAACTTGGCTTAAAAGGGCGAAGCATCGGATCTAGGACTGCTCTTTATTTTCTCCCATCAGCTTGGATTCGCGAAACAATCGGACTGATTGTACTCTATTGGAAATGGCACGCTATTTTTCTTGGATTTTATTTCATTATTTGGCTGATTAATCTCTTTCGATAATGTAATCTTTGCAGCTATTTGCCTTAATGGAACCATTCACAAGCCATGATTAAAAACTATCAACTAGGATAACGGGCAAACTAAAATGAATGCTTGCTATCGACTAGGACAATTATGTATAAAACCCGTTCTTGCTATCAGCCTAGCTGACATGCAAAACGAAACCTATTCCCTACATCTCCCAAACTGATCGAAGAAATGGACTTTCTCCTCAAAGATGTTGTGAAAAATAGTCGCGATACAGAATTATTGCCGTTCAATCTTAGTACGATCAAAAATAAAAAACACGAACTCGTCCAAATTAGCTAACTGCTAGTCCAGACTGAGGTCGTGTTTTCATTACTTTGAGAGGTTTTGTCTATTCTCTTACTTATTAAGCTTCTTTCTTAGCAAATTGGCTCGTATATAAATCATAATAGAAGCCTCTATCAGCTAGAAGTGATTCATGAGTTCCTTGTTCAATAATTTGTCCGTCTTTAAGCACTAAAATTTTATCAGCTTCTTGAATTGTCGATAAGCGGTGAGCAATGACAAAGCTTGTCCGTCCTTGCATGAGGTTCTTCATCGCTTTTTGAATCAAGAGCTCTAAGCGCGTATCAACCGACGAGGTTGCTTCATCCAAAATTAAGATTTTGGGATTTGCCAATAGTGCGCGCGCAATGGTCAATAATTGTTTTTGCCCCAGCGAGATATTGCTAGACTCCTGATTCATTTCCATATTATAACCACCTGGAAGTGTCCGAATGAAATGATCTACATTAGCAGCTTTGGCAGCGTCCACAATTTCTTCATCTGTTGCACTCAGATTTCCAAAACGCAAGTTATCCTTGACTGTCCCTTCATAGAGCCAAGCGTCTTGCAAGACCATGCCAAATTGCTTGCGGTAATCTTGGCGCGATAAGTTACGAATATCGTGACCATCAACAGAAATTGAACCTGCTGTTACATCGTAAAAGCGCATAAGTAGATTGATGAGGGTGGTCTTTCCAGCACCGGTCGGACCGACAATTGCTACCATTTCACCCGGCTTTACCTCCAAATTGAAGTCGCGAATGAGCGGTTTGCTTTCTACATATTGAAAATCAACATGTTGAAAACTAACCTGTCCTGTCAAATCATGTTCTAATTGCTCTTTTATATCCGTTACTTCGTCTGGTTCATCTAATACTTGGAAAACACGATCCAGCGAAGACTTAGCACTTTGTAATTGCCCAGCTAACTGCGTTAAATTTTGAATTGGTTGGTTTACTTGCCATACATATTGTACAAAAGCTTGCATGTTCCCAATTGTTAATTGTCCAGAAATGACTTGCAAACCACCAACGACCGCTACAAGCAGATAAGTCAAATCTGAAATTGCGTTCAAAATTGGCATCATCAAGCCAGAAATAAAACTAGCTTTGAACCCGACTTCTTGGAGGTTTTCCGTGATTTCTCGAAAATCGTCTGAAGATGTTTCTTCACGACCATAGAGTTTCAGCACATTAAAACCAGTTAGATTTTCTTGAACAAATCCATTCATGACACCTAGCGTATCTGCTTGCTTTTTAAAATACGGTTGTGATTTTTTCAAAATAAAGTTCGCCCCAAAATAGGTCAACGGAATGCTAGCAATCACTATCAAAGCCAGTTGAAAATTAAGATACAAGACCATTCCGATAACTAAGGTAATGGTCAAAACCGCATTTACAACTTGTAAGAATGATTGTTGAAGCGCATTTGAGACAGTCTCTACATCACTGGTAAAGCGCCCTAGCAAATCTCCAAATTGATGCTTATCAAAGTAAGAAACTGGAATTTGATTAATTTTAGAACTCAACTCATTGCGCATGTCACGTACTGTATTTTGCACTGCATTGGTCATAAAATAATTAGAATAGTAAGCCCCAATTTCATAGAATAAACCACGCAAAAGGTAAAGTGCCATTACCCCAAAGACATATGTTGTGTTTATGCTGGCGCCTTCGACTCCTTTTGCTATGTCCAGCACATTTCGTGTCAATTCTGTAATAGCAAGACCAAGTACAAAAGGCTCTAGCACGCTCATCACAATACTCACCACCTTCAAAAAGATAGCAAAGATTACTGAGAGTTTATAAACTTTTAAGTAACTCCACAAGCGCATAAAACTATGTTGTTTCATCTTTCCCTCCTATTCTTCTGTTAGTGATTGACTATTAAGCTGAGAATTAGCAATTTCGCGATAGATATCGTTTTGTCGCAACAATTCTTCATGTGTTCCGCGCCCGACGATTTCTCCCTTATCCAGAACAATAATCTGATCTGCATCCATTATGGTTCCCACACGTTGTGCTACAATCAATACAGTAGCATTTTGCGTAACTTCTTTGAGTCGACTTCGAAGAATGGCATCGGTCTTATAGTCCAACGCAGAAAATGAATCATCAAAGATATAAATATCTGGTTCTTTCACGACAGCACGTGCGATAGAAAGGCGTTGCTTTTGCCCACCTGAGAGATTGCTTCCCCCTTCAGCTAAATGGGTTTCAAAGCGTTCTTCCTTACTTTCGATAAAATCTCTAGCTTGTGCTACATCTGCCGCTTGTGTCAATTCTTCATAACTGGCATGTTCTTTCCCATACCGCAGATTTTCTGCGATTGTTCCCGTAAACAGCAAAGCCTTTTGTGGAATGAAGCCTATCTTCTGCCGCAATGCTTTTAGATTATAGGAGCGCACATCTACCCCATCCACTAAAATTTTTCCTAAAGTTACATCATAGAAGCGTGGAATTAACTGCACCAGAGATGATTTCCCTGAACCTGTTGAACCAATAAAGGCAATTGTTTCACCAGGTTTTGCTTTGAAGGAAATATTATGCAAGACTGGACTCTCTGTTTCACCAGGATATGCAAAGGTAACATTGTCAAACTCTAAATAACCATGACTGTCTGTCTCAGTCACACCATCTTCGTTTGGATTGATTGAAATGGGCATTTCCATTACTTCTTTCAACCGTTCACTCGAAACAGCAGTTCTAGGATACATAGTAAACAAGCTAGACAGCAACAGAAATGACAGCAATGCATGAAAACTGTATTCGATAAAAGCAACTAAATCGCCAATTTGCAAATCTCCTGTACCTAGTGGTTTTAAAGCAAAGCAGACAATGGCAACAATCATCGCGATGATAATTTGAACAAAAAGAGGTTCTGTCAAACCAGTTAACTTGAACAGACGATTCGAATTATTCGCATAAATGTCATTTTGTGAAGCAAAACGCTCTTCTTGAAATTCTTCTCGAGCAAAAGCACGAATAACGCGCAACCCCATTAAATTCTCACGTGCGTATTGATTGATTTTATCTAAAGTTTTTTGTTGTTTTTCTGATAAAGGACGAGTCTTGACTGCTATATACCAAACGACAATGCCGAGGAAAGGAACAGAAATTGCAACAATCCAAGCCAAGGAAGGACTAGTGAAAAAAATCATCATCACACTAGACATCATCATCATTGGTGTGATGACACCCATTTTTAGGGATTGTTCTGCGAACTGCATCAAAACAAAAGCATCACTGGTAATCCGTGTCACTAAGGATGAAACACCAATCTGCTCGTATTCATGATGGGAATACTCTTGCAATTTGTCGTAGATGTCATTACGCATATCACGCACCATACTCGTTGTCAACTTACCAGCTGCATAAGAAAGCACGATGCGCCCCAAAATTCCCAACAAAATCACAATAAGCATCACAAGCGCCCAATAATACAAGCGGTTGCTGTCTTCTTGGTTAATCCCTTCATCAATCATCCGTGCTAAAACAGTCGGTAAACCGAGATTCACCACAACAAATAAGACAGCACCAAAGAAATCCAATAGCAACCATTTTGGATATTTTTTCAAATAAGACCAAATATACTTCATGTTTCTCCTCCCTACATCATAAAATAATCCGCAATAAAAAAGCACTTATACACTTTTTAGACAAAATAGAGCGTGCCAAAGCACGCCTATGCAAAAACAGTATAACAAAAAGATGATAAAAATGCAAAAGCATATGGGCTATTAACTCCAAATTTAGTTGGTGACCGTCACTTCTCCTGTCTGATAATTTAATCGAATTCCTGTCTGTACGTTTGGCACAAAGACATTTATTTCCAAACTACCGTCGCTAGACTTGGCTTCAATATGTGAACCAACCGGTACTAAATCCTGCTCACTTGCGTAAATCAAGGTCACTCGATACCGAACTCGTTTATTTTTATCAAGAGCTTTACGTACTTTCGTTTCATAAAAATTTTGACCTGTAGAATGGCTAGCATTTGCTTGATTCGCCCATGCCGTTTGCACCGCAATATTTTTAGGATTGCTAGTCGAAGCATCAAAGCCTTTCAAGTTACCAATCAAGGCATAACCTAGCAGATGTCCACGGTCAACTGCATGATGATATTCACCCGATAAATGCTTCACCTGATGCCAGCCAGCAGGTGTCCAAGTTGTTGAACCATTACCTGTTTCTTCACGATTCCTATACTGACGAGTAGCTTTAGACAAAAGAGCATTTGCTACCGTCGGAACAGTTCGACCTCTAACCAATTTTGTCTTATTATCCGCATAAGGAATACTTCCCACTTTAGCATCTAAATCATTTTTATTCTCATTAATAATAAAAGCTCCTGCGCCATTCCACTCGATTTTCCCTTTGAGCTGTCGTTTGACAGATTCTGTTAAAACGCTCTGTGCTAATTCTTGACTGGGTGCTGCATGATTCTTACGAATACTCCTGTTAATAGCAGTGCTGTCAGAATGCTTCGTACTGCTATGATTATGATAATTGCTAAAAGAATAACCTCCCAGCGCAAGAACAAGTGCAAGAAATACGCCTGCTACACTTTGCGCTACTTTCTGGTTGGATTTCTTTCTCGCCATTTCCACTCCCCTTTAAATAAATAGGAGGGGGTGGGACTACAAAGTCAATTTCTACGAAATCACGACTTTTGTCTCACTCCCTCAAAGTTATTGCCCTCTAAAAACTGATACACTCAACAACTAGAAGTCACGCAATTACTGCGTCTTGTAATCGAACATTTTTGAATAAGAAGTTAGTTTTTATTTTGCCTCTTTTTGCTATTAAGATTATCGTCCTGTAAATTTGCTGATAATGGTATGCCATTTATCTAGTGATAAAATTGACCACGGATCCTTACCACCATATCCTACCACTAATCCAACTGCAAACAAAATTAAACCAAACAATAAGACTGTCAAAACAATTCCGACTTGTTTTTTAACGTATTTCAAATTATTATTCATCGTCTTCTTCCTTCACTCGCTTAATATTTGCACCCAAATTAGCTAGTTTTTTATGAAATTGATAATAACCTCTATCCAAATGAGTTAGTTGACCTACTTTTGTTTCACCGTCTGCAACCAAACCTGTCAAAATTAGCGCGGCACTCGCACGCAAGTCTGTTGACATCACTTCAGCTCCTTGCAAAGCTTGACCACCAACGATACGAGCTGTATCTCGCATAATTTCCGAGTGTAGACCCATTCGACGCATTTCTTCCAGATGTTGGAAACGATTCTCAAAAACAGTCTCAATCATAGTGGATTCACCCTTAGCAACCGTCATCAAAGCTGTAAATTGTGCCTGCATATCTGTTGGGAAACCAGGATGAGGAAGAGTTTTGACATTGACTGCTCTTAGTTTAGAAATGTCAGATTGAATACGGATACCCTCATCTTCCTCCGTAACAGACACACCCATTTCTAGCAATTTCGCAATAAGTGGACGATTATGCTCCCAAATAGCATCTTGCACAAGGACATTACCGCCAGTCATAGCAGCGGCTACCATAAAAGTCCCGGCTTCAATGCGGTCTTGTACTACACTGTGGCTTGTCCCCATCAGCTCCTCAACTCCAGTAATGGTTAATGTTTCTGTACCAGCACCACGAACTTTCGCCCCCATTTTGTTCAATAAAACAGCTAAATCAACAATCTCCGGTTCGCGCGCTGCATTTTCAATCACAGTTACACCATCCGCTAAAGTTGCTGCCATCATGATATTTTGCGTTGCACCCACGCTTGGAAAATCCATGTAAATATGAGCACCATGCAATCGGTTAGCTTTGGCCTCAATAAATCCAGCCGTCTGCTTAATTTCAGCCCCCATTGCCTCCAATCCTTTCAAATGAAGGTCAATAGGACGACTTCCAATCGTACAGCCACCAGGCATAGAAACTTTGGCATAACCATTTCTTGCCAAAATCGGACCTAATACCACGATAGAAGCACGCATTTTACTCACATATTTATAAGGCGCTTCTTCACTCAACGGCTGTGTAGCATCTACCGTAATCCTGTTCTCTTCTTGTTCAAAAGTCACTTTTGTATTCAATCCACGAACCACATTGTTCATCGTAAATACATCAGATAGAACCGGAACATTGGTTAGAGTTGTTTTCTCTGTCGTCGCTAGAATAGTTGCTGCAAGCAAAGGCAAAACAGCATTTTTGGCACCTTCAATTTTAACCGAACCGACTAATGGATTCGAACTGCCTTGTATAATAATTTTATCCATATTTCTCCAAAACACCTATTATATTTCTTTTCTTATCCTATAAATTACTATTAAACACATCTCGTCCCAATGTATAGAGACTGAGGAAGAAAGAACTGAGCAAAAACCCTAACGCAATACTAAACAATAAAATTAGAAATCGAATCTTAAGAGCATTGTCAGCATTCACCTTTAATAGTTTTTCCCAATTCACAACAGTAGAAAGCAAGTGAAATGAAAGAAAAATAAAAATCATGTGGCTACTAAGCGTAAAAATTAACTGAATCATATCCCCATTATACCAAAAAAATAGATGAGAGCAAACTATCGGACACAAATCAGGTACTGATAGCAAAAAAGCCATTATAAAAAGGCCAATTGGCCTTTTCGTATTATAATCTTGTTCCAACGTTAATTCGATTAATGGCACGTTGAAGGGCAATTCTGGCACGACGTTCTTGGTCAATTAAATGCTTTTCCTGTGCTTCTTCAATGGCACGCTCGGCACGCAATTTTGCTCTTTCAGCACGACTGATGTCAATATCACGAGCGCGTTCAGCAGAGTCTGCAACGATGGTAATCAAATTATCAGCAACTTCGACAATTCCACCATTCACCGCAATCCAATTGACATGATCTTCTTCATCAATCCGCTTCACTTTGACCTCATCGACAGCCAAAACAGCAATCATGTTTTCATGATGCGGCAAAATCCCCATTTCTCCATCAAGAGTTTTAACGGAAACAAACGTTGCATGATGATCAAAAACAAGACCATCAGGTGTAACGATTTGTACTGTCATTTGAGCCATAAGTCACCTCTTAGAATCCCATTTTTTCAGCTTTAGCAACCACATCTTCAATAGAACCAACGCCGCGAAAGGCATCTTCAGGAAGATGATCATATTTACCTTCAAGAATTTCTTTAAAGCCACGAACCGTATCAGCAACTGGCACATAAGAGCCTGGTTGACCGGTGAATTGTTCCGCCACATTAAAGTTTTGTGATAAGAAGAACTGAATCCGACGTGCACGAGCAACCAAGGTCTTTTCTTCGTCTGACAATTCATCCATACCCAAAATAGCAATAATATCTTGCAATTCATGGTAACGTTGAAGGACGCGTTTTACTTCTGCTGCAACAGCATAATGCTCTTCACCAACAATTTCAGGAGCAAGCGCACGTGAGCTAGAAGCAAGCGGATCTACTGCTGGATAAATACCTAATTGTACCAATTTTCGTTCAAGGTTAGTTGTTGAATCTAAGTGAGCAAAAGCTGTAGCTGGCGCAGGGTCAGTATAGTCATCAGCTGGCACATAGATAGCCTGAATTGAGGTAACAGAACCTTTTTTCGTTGATGTAATACGTTCTTGTAATTGCCCCATTTCAGTAGCCAAGGTTGGTTGGTAACCCACAGCTGATGGCATACGACCAAGAAGGGCTGACACTTCAGAACCTGCTTGAGTGAAACGGAAGATATTGTCAATGAATAAGAGAACATCTTGACCTTCCACATCACGGAAATACTCTGCAATCGTTAACCCAGTCAAAGCTACACGCATACGTGCTCCAGGCGGTTCATTCATTTGCCCAAAGACCATAGCTGTCTTTTCGATAACACCAGATTCTTTCATTTCCCAGTACAGGTCATTCCCTTCACGAGTTCGTTCCCCAACACCAGTAAAGACTGAAATCCCACCGTGTTCTTGGGCGATATTATGAATCAATTCTTGAATCAAGACAGTTTTCCCAACGCCAGCACCACCGAAGAGGCCGACTTTCCCACCTTTGAGGTAGGGGGCTAAAAGGTCAATAACCTTTATTCCTGTTTCTAAGATTTCTGATGAAGTAGATAACTCATCAAAAGTTGGAGCTTTTTTATGG
Source organism: Streptococcus sp. HMSC067A03 (assembly GCF_001814295.1). Lineage (NCBI taxonomy): Bacteria > Bacillati > Bacillota > Bacilli > Lactobacillales > Streptococcaceae > Streptococcus > Streptococcus sp. HMSC067A03. The sequence goes on from NZ_KV815642.1 coordinate 106,218, forward strand.
ATTGGTTGACGTTCTGCATCTTCGCCAAATGGAGTATCCAAATCAATGGTATCGCCTAAAACGTTAAAGACACGACCAAGTGTTTCTTTCCCAACTGGAACAGAAATTGGTCGACCAGTATCTAGAACTTCCATACCACGAGTCAACCCATCAGTGGATTCCATGGCAATAGTTCGAACCACTCCATCACCAAGCTCAAGAGCTACTTCAAGGACGATTTTTGATTTATTTTCGTCATTTTTATAGACTACAAGTGCATTATTTATCTCAGGTAATTTATCACCAGCTGCAAACGAAACGTCAACGACTGGTCCGATAACCTGAGCAATTTTGCCTGAGCTCATTCTTTTCTCCTCTATCTATTTATTTTATGTGACACTATTCTAGTGCACTTGCACCCGCCACAATTTCAGTAATTTCTTGCGTGATAGCAGCTTGTCTAGCACGGTTATACTGAATCGTTAAATCACTGATAACTTTCTTTGCGTTATCTGTTGCTGTCTGCATGGCGGTCATTCCTGCTGCATTTTCAGCAGTTTTCGCATCAATAATTGCCCCATAAATCATACTCTCAGCAAATTGAGGCAACAATTGATCCAAAATGACATCTCGACTTGATTCCAATTCCAAATTCAAAACGTAGTCTTCATCTGCTTCATTTGGATCCAAATCCACAATTGGAAGCATTTGTTCAACACGCATTTGGCTTGTTAAACTATTGACGTGATGATTATAACAAACATACAATTCATCAAATAATTCGTTTTGATACATTTCAACCGTTTTGTTAATGATTTTACGGACTTCATCAAAGCTTGGTTGATCTGCTAAACCACGCAGTTCATAAATTGGTTGAAGACCACGAGCACGAAAGAAATCCGAACCCATACTTCCGATTGAAATAATGACAAAATCATCTTTATCATGGTATTCCGCAAAAAGTTCCATCATGGATTTGAGAATGGTCGCATTATAACCACCTACCAAGCCACGATCCGATGTGATAACAATATAAGCCGTTTTCTTAACCGGACGACTAACAAGCATAGGATGGTATTTGGAATTTTGAGCTTCATGTCCGTGAAGTAAATCCGTCAATAATTTTCTGACTTTAGAAGCATAGATTTGAAAATTTTTGGCTGCTTCTTCAGATTTTCCCAACTTTGCAGCAGACACCATCTGCATAGCATTTGTGATTTGACTGGTGTTTTTTGTGGATGCAATTTTATTTTTTATATCATTTAATGAAACTGCCATCTGACACCTCTCTTCTTACTTGAAGCTCGACTGATTGATAAATTCAGTAATTGCAGCATCTAAAGCAGCTTCTTCTGGAAGATCTTTTGTCCGACGAATAGTTTCATAGATGCCTTCATGATGAGCATCAAAGTAATCAAACAATTCTGCTTCAAAACGAAGAATATCATCAACAGGTACACTATCCAAGAAGCCATGTGTCAATGCATACAAGATAACCACTTGTTTTTCAACTGGTAGTGGTTCATGAACAGGCTGTTTCAATACTTCTACTGTTCGACGACCACGGTTTAACTTTGCTTGTGTCGCAGCATCCAAATCACTACCAAACTTGGTAAAGGCTTCTAGTTCACGATAAGAAGCAAGGTCAATACGGAGTGTACCAGCTACCTTCTTCATAGCTTTTATCTGAGCAGAACCACCTACACGCGATACAGATGAGCCGGCATCAATAGCTGGTCGAACCCCCCCATTAAAGAGGCTATCGCTCAAGAAGATTTGACCGTCTGTAATGGAAATCACATTAGTTGCAATATAAGCTGAAATGTCTCCTGCTTGTGTTTCAATAAACGGCAACGCTGTGATAGAGCCACCGCCTAGTTCATCTGAAACTTTTGCAGACCGTTCCAAAAGACGGCTGTGAAGATAGAACACATCTCCAGGGAAAGCTTCACGACCTGGTGGACGACGAAGTAAAAGTGACAGTTCACGATAGGCAACCGCTTGTTTGGATAAATCATCATAAACAATCAAAACGTGCTTACCATTATACATAAATTCTTCTGCCATTGCCACACCAGCATAAGGAGCCAAAAACAGCAATGGTGACGGTTGAGAGGCTGACGCCGTCACAACGATTGTATAATCAAGCGCTCCATACTGACGAAGCGTTTCTACTTGCGTACGAACCGTTGACTCTTTCTGTCCAATAGCAACGTAGATACAAATCATATCTTGTCCCTTTTGGTTCAAAATCGCATCAATTGCAATACTTGTTTTACCAGTTTGGCGATCTCCGATAATCAATTCCCGTTGACCACGACCAATTGGTACCAAAGCATCAATCGCTTTCAACCCCGTTTGAAGAGGTTCTGATACAGATTTCCGTTGCATAACTCCTGGAGCAGGCGTTTCAACTGGGCGTGTCTTGTCTGTCTTAACTTCACCAAGTCCATCAACCGGACGACCAAGTGGATCAACAACCCGCCCAATCAAAGCATCTCCAACAGGTACTTCCATGATTTTACCAGTGCGACGGATTGTATCACCTTCGCGAATATCAGTAAAATCACCTAGAATGATAATCCCAACATCTGTTGATTCTAAGTTTTGTGCCATACCATATGAGCCATTTTCAAAAATCAACAACTCACCGCTCATTGCATTATCAAGACCATGGGCACGCGCAATTCCATCACCAATATAAGTGACGACCCCTGTTTCCGTGACGTCAAAATTTGGCTGGAAATTTTCAATTTGTTGCTTAATCAAAGCGCTGATTTCTTGTGCGTTAATCGCCAAAATTCACACCACTTTCTATTTCAATTTTTCTTTTACTGTTTGTAATTGACGTTTAATACTTGCATCAATTGTCTTATTATTAGCAGTGATGATAAAGCCACCAATAAGGCTCGCATCAAGTTCTTCTTTTAAGGAACGAACTTGCAATCCAAATTTTCGCTCAACAATTGGAATAATTTTGGATTTTTGAGTCTCAGATAAAGTCTGAACGGATTTAATCGTCACTTCAAATTCATTACTAATCATTTCAAGCTGATGAAGACTTTCTACTAAAATATCATAAAAAAGATCTTCACGATGATTGTGAATAATAACTTCAATGAAGTTGTCAATCAAAAGCGAATCAGATCCTTGAAAATAGCGAAGGCTTTTTTCTTTTTCTGTATCATCAACACCAATGTGCGATAGAAAGGCAACTAAGTTTGTATCATCCAAAATGTCTTTCATTTGATGAAGCTGTTCAAAGACATCTTTTTGTTGCCCTTTTTCAATCACAAGCTGGACAAAAGGTGTGGTATATTTTTCAATTACCGCAAATCTTTTTTTGTCCATTAAGCATCTCCTAGCTTGTCAATGTAGCGGTCAATCAACTCTTTGTGAGCTTCTTGATCCAACTGTTGGCCTAAAATTTTACTAGCAAGATTTACAGTCAAATCAGCTACATCACCTTTAATACTGTTCAAGGCTTCTGCTTTGGTTTGAGCAATTTCTTGATTTGCTTTCTCTTTTAAACGTCCAGCTTCATCAGCTGCATCTGCCAAGATTCCTGCCTTATTTTTCTCAGCAGTTTCTTTAGCATTCTCAATAATGGTTGTCGCTTCCTGACGACTACCTGCTAATTCTGTTTCTCTTTTTTGCGCTAAATCTTCTGCTTTTTGACGAGCTGATTCTGCACCATCAATATCGTCTGAAATCTTTTTAGCACGTTGCTCAAAAGTACTTGTGATATTCTCCCAGGCAAATTTCTTGATTAAAATGATTAACAGAAGAAATGAGCCTGCTACAAGGATAAAATCCCCAATAAGACTACCTAAAGTAATATTCATCTCTTATCTCCCTTCTATTCCTCACTGTTAATTTTCTTACCTAGATACATAGATGTCAACATGGTAAATACATATGCTTGAATACATGAAATAAAGACTGAAAAAGCAGTCCAAACAAGATTCAAGACAAAAGCAATTGGATACCAACCAGCAGCTTGTTGTGATAAAGTTAACAACAAACCAGACAGAACTTCACCCGCATAAATATTACCATAGATACGCAGAGCCAGAGAGGCAAAATTAGTGAATTCTTCCAAAATATTCATTGGAGTCATTCCAGCAGGTGTCGCAAATGCCTTGAGATAAGCTTTCACTCCCCGTCGGCGAATTCCTTCAACATGACAAATTAAGGTAATCAAAAATGAAAATCCTAAGTCAAAGGCAAGATTGGCCGTTGGAGATGTCCACAAATTATAACCATTGGTTGTCTGCACTTTTGCCATCAAACCAAGATTGTTAGCTACTGCAACAAAAAGGAATAAGGAAAAGATAAATAGAGAATAATTCTTTATATATTTATCGCCAATATTTCCCTTTGTAAAGCCAATAACAAAATCATAGAGGTATTCTAAGACATTTTGTTTGCCAGAAGGCTTCAGCGTCATTTTCCGACTAGCCCAATAAACAAAGGCAAATACGATAAATACAGTTAGAAGAGACATAGCAAGTAGAGTCAAATCAAAAGTCACAGGACCTAAAGTGATAGTTGGATTTATACTTTCTTCCAACGAACTCCACCCCCTTTTCTAAAGGATAACTTTCTTTTCTTATTTAATGATGAATGACATCGCAAGTGTTACGAAGAAAGTACCTTCGATAAAGGCAATCCCCATGATCATGAGCGTTCTCAACTGACCAATGATTTCTGGTTGACGTGATGCTGATTTAAATAGATTTGCCATTAAAAAACCTTCAGCGAGCGAAACACCCATACAGGCAAGACATAATCCAAAAAATGTTAAATTCATGATGAATTCTCCTTTATGTTTAAAATTTACTTACTTAGTTTAGTCCTAAAAATTCTTTTTGTCAAATGTTTTTGTCTTTTGGAAACGTTTTATAAGGATTTACTTCATTTTCCAAAAAAGCAAGGTATTTCTGCAATAATGATAAACCTAGATAGCGAAAATACGAAGTTTGTTTCACTATAAATCTACCTTTATAAAAAAATAGTAATCTTGTTCTTATTTATTGAAATCTGATACTTCACAAAATCTTCCTCTATCAAATGAAATAAACTAACTTTTCAACAAAGAGGCTGGATAGGTCCCAGCCCCTAGCTTAATCCTTTTTCAGGTTCCAAATTTCTTTGGCGTATTGTTCAATCGTATCATCTGATGTGAATTTATCAGACGTTGCAATATTAACAAGACTCATACGCGCCCATTTTTCTTTGTCGCGATAGAGTTGATCAATCTTTTCTTGTGCAGCTACGTACGAAGCAAAGTCTTCTAGAAGGAAGTATTCATCATTGTGTGTAATCAAAGCTTCATAAATCTCAGCGCCTTCATTCCGGACATTTGGAATGGTTCCGTTTACGAAACTATCAACTACACGCCGAATGACTGGATTGTCTTCGTAGACACCGCGTGAATCATAATCATGACGTGCGTAATGGTCGTAGACTTCGTTTTTGTTCATACCGAAAATCACAATATTGTCATCTCCAACTTCATCTTTGATTTCAATATTAGCTCCGTCAAGAGTTGCCAAGGTAATAGCTCCTGTCATCATGAATTTCATATTGGATGTTCCTGAAGCCTCTTTGGAAGCAAGAGAGATTTGTTCAGACACATCTGCCGCAGGAATGATGAGTTCAGCTAAACTGACACGATAATTTTCAAGGAAAACAACTTTTAATTTGCCTTGTAAACTTTCATCATTATTCACAAGATTTGCTACTTCGTTGATTAATTTAATAACAGATTTTGCAAAATGATAACCTGGTGCTGCTTTAGCACCAAAAATGAAAACTCGCGGCACCATATCTTTATCAGGATTATCTTTCAAATCCCAATATAGCTTAAGAATATGGAGCAAATTGAGCAATTGACGCTTATAGGCGTGAAGCCGTTTCACTTGCACATCAAAGATAGCTTCCGTTGACACTTCCACTCCTGTAGATTCTTTGATGAAAGCTGCTAAACGTGCTTTAGCTTCCTGCTTAACATTATAAAATTCGCTCAAAACATGCTGATCATCTTTGTAGTCTAAGAGTCTACGAAGTTCATGAATATCCGTCCGCCAGCCCTTACCAATCAAACGATCAATTTCATTTGACAATGGTTCATCTGCAATTTGCAACCAACGACGTTGAATGATGCCATTCGTTTTATTATTGAATTTTTCAGGATAAATAGCATAAAAATCACGCAACGTATCTTCTTTGAGAAGTTCTGTGTGAAGTTTGGCCACTCCATTGACCGAATGACCGCCAATAATCGCCAAATGTGCCATGTGGATTTGATTATCTTTGACAATCCGAGTATGTTCAATCACTTGTGGGTCAATGCCACGCGCAGCCATATCAGCAATATAACGATTGTCAATTTCAAGAATAATTTGATAAACACGAGGAAGAACATTTTTAAAGAGTTCCGCATCCCATCTTTCTAGGGCTTCTGAAAGGATGGTATGATTGGTATAGCTCATCGTCTGAACTGTCGCATTCCAAGCGTCTGCCCATTCAAGACCGCAATCATCTAACAGAAGTCGCATAAATTCTGCTGGTGCAACTGCTGGGTGTGTATCGTTAATATGAACCGATACCTTTTCATGAATTTGCTCTAAAGGCAGACCTTGTTTCCGATAGGATTTGATAATGGTCTGCAAACCGGCACTGGTCATGAAATATTCTTGAATCAAGCGTAGCTCTTTTCCTTCATAACTTGAATCATCTGGGTAAAGAATGGCCGTAATATCCTGTACCTTGCGACGCGCTTCAATCGTTGGATAGTCTAATTCATATTCTTCAGGAATTTCGACATCCCAAAGACGAAGATTGTTAACAACGTCATTTCCAAAACCAATTTGTGGTACATCGTAAGGTACTGCACGGAGAGTTTGCGAATTTTCATAAATGGGAAGCATTCGCCCTTCTTTGTTGGCTTGCAGATAGACATTTCCAAAGATTTTAACATCTACAACATCGTGATCCTTACGTGTTTCCCAAACATTTCCGAGACTACCAAACCAATCATCAGGCAACTCGACTTGATAGCCATCTACAATTTTTTGTTTGAATAATCCATAGCGATAGCGAATTCCATTACCAAATCCAGGATAACCTGTGGTTGCCAATGAATCCATAAAAGCTGCTGCTAAGCGACCCAAACCGCCATTCCCTAGCGCCATATCGTACTCAGCCTGTTTGACAGCTGTAAAATCAACACCTAATTCATCAAATCCTTCTTTGACAACATCGAGGATTCCAAGATTTAGTAAATTGGTTTCCAGCATTCGCCCAGGCAAAAATTCAATAGAAAAGTAATAAGCAATTTTTTGCTTGTCTTCTACTAATTTGTTTCGTCGCTCCAACCACATAGGAGTGATGTATTTACGAATTGTACGTGCTAAGGTTTGAAACAGTTCTGCCGAAGTGGCATCTTCTACTTTAATCAATTGTTCTTCATGCAAAATGTCCTTAAAATCATGAAGAAACTGCTCTTTTGTTAGTTCCATTTCTTAACGGCAAACTCCTTTCTATCAATAAAGAGATTGGTACAAATGACTGTAAGCTTGGCTAGCTGTATCCCATGAAAAATCACGTTCCATAGCTTGTATTTGAAGGTTATACCATGCTTCTTTATCATTGCAATATAAGTCGATAGCCATGTCAAATGTCCATTTCAGCCAGTAACCTGAGAAATTATTAAAGCTAAATCCAGTTCCTGTTCCTTCGTAAGCATTGTAGGGTTGAACGGTGTCACGAAGACCACCAACTTCATGTACAAGTGGCAATGTTCCATAACGCATTGCCATCATTTGGGACAATCCACACGGCTCAAAGCGACTCGGCATCAAGAACATATCACAAGCTGCATAAATTTCTTGGGCTAATTTCACATCAAAAGTGATATTGGCAGATAATTTTTCTGGATAAGCTTGACCAAACCAAGCAAATGATTGCTCAAAAGATGGATCTCCTGTTCCTAAAAGGATAATTTGTACATCATCTTGTAGTAAATTGTGTAATTGATCCACAACTAAATCAAAACCTTTTTGCCGAGTCAAACGTGATACAATCCCTACTAGAGGTACATCATCTCGAACAGGTAGACCAACTTTTTCCTGCAACGCACGCTTATTAGCAAGTTTGCCAGATAAATCATCTTTATTAAAATGATGATCCAGTAACGCATCTGTTTCTGGATTATAAATATCTGTATCGATTCCATTGACAATACCTGAGACTTTACCCGACTCCATCCGCAAAATTTGATCCAAACCGCAACCGAACTCTGGTGTCATAATTTCATGTGCATAACTTGGTGATACAGTTGTTACACGATCTGCATATAAAATCCCTGCTTTCATCCAGTTGAGGCAGTCATTCCAACGCAATGTTCCATCTGCATAGCGCTCATAACCCACTCCGAATAAATCCCAGAGCATGCCATCGGAAAATTGCCCTTGAAATTCTAAATTATGAATGGTTAAAACAGTCCGAATTCCATGATAAGCTTGAATCCAATGGTATTTTTCTTTCACTAAAAATGGAATCATCGCGGTATGATAATCATGCACATGCAATACATCTGGAATGAAATCTACTCTTTCCATCAACTCAACAGCAGCCATTTGGAAATAAGCAAAACGCTCACCATCATCAAAATCACCATAAACATGACCACGAAAGAAATAGTATTGATTGTCTATAAAATAGAAGGTTACACCATTTAAAACTGTACGTTTCACACCGACATATTGACCGCGCCAGCCGACCTTTACTTCAAAATGGAACAAGTCTTCCATTTGGTCGCCGAATTTAGTCTCTACCATATCGTAATAAGGCAACACCACTCCCACTTCATGACCAGCTTTCACAAGAGATTTAGGGAGAGCGCCAATGACGTCTCCCAATCCTCCTGTTTTAGAAAAAGGTGCACCTTCTGCTGCTACAAATAAAATTTTCATTGAATTCTATCCTCTGTCACTTTTTCGCCTTTTTTAAGAACAACTGGGTTATCAACTGTTCCTCGAACGGTCACATTCTCAGCAACCTCAACACCCTTATCTAAGATTGCATATTCTACAACAGCATTTTCGCCAATAAGGACACGTGGGAAAAGAATACTGTTTTTTACACGACTTCCTTTTTTAATACGAGTATTACGAGAAATGACAGAACCACTCACTTCTCCTTCAATAATACTGCCGGAAGCAAATTGAGCATTTGAAACCTTAGAACCGACTGCATAATAAGTTGGCTCTTCGTTTTTTACTTTAGTATAAATCTTTTGATTTGGAGAGAAAAGGGAATAGAATTTTTGTGAATCAAGCATATCAATATTGGCATTGAAGTACGAAGTGACAGAATGAATATTTGCTAAATAACCCGTATATTCATAAGCAAACGCTTTTTCCTGAGCAGCTAAATCACGTAAAACATAACGTAATTTTTGAGGAAATTCTTTTTGTGCTTCTATTTCTAACTTTTCAATCAGCCAAGGTGTATCCACAACAAAGATATCCGTTGACATGTTGTACAAATCCTGATCTTTTTTATCATCAAAAAGATGGTGATTTTTCACATGATCTGTTTCATCAATTTCCAAAACAGCATTGACTTCGGAAATTTCTTCTTTTGGTAATTTTTTATAGACAACTGTGATTGGTTGATCAGTTGTACCATGTAAGTGGAAGACTTGGTTCAAGTCGATGTTCACCAAAACATCACAGTTCAATGCTACCGTTTGATCGCTGCCCGAACGTTTTAAGTAGGTCAATAATTGCTCGTAGTATTCTTTGCCAACAGTAGAACTTTCTACGCGCGTATTATAAATACCAAGATAGTAGTGACTCAAAAGAGTAGACAGCCCCCATTCACGTCCAGAACGGATATGGTCAAAGACAGAACTAATATTATCTTGTTGGAAAATGCCAAAGACGCTCCGAATCCCTGCATTGGCCAGACTAGACAACGGAAAGTCAATTAAACGATATTTCCCACCAAACGGCAAACTGGCAACTGGACGATGATTTGTCAAAGTAGACATATCATGAAATCCAACTGTATTTCCTAAAATTGCTGAATATTTATCAATCTTCATCTGATGGTACCCCCACTTTCTCATTGTATCCGATAACTTGTACTTCGTCTGTTCCATCAATTTCTACACCATCAGAAATGATAGCTCCTTCACCGATAATAGCACGTTTGATTTTTGCACCTTGACCAATGATAGCACCACTCATAATCACAGAATCTTCTACAACTGCATCTTTACGCACTTGAGCTTCCGTAGAAAGAATGGAATGCTTAACCGTGCCATCTACCAAACAGCCGTCCACAACCAAAGAATCTTCTACATGAGCATTTTCTCCAAGGAAGTTTGGTGGAGAAATCAAGTTACGTGAATAAATTTTCCATTGACGATCCCGGCTGTCTAAAGCATTGTTTGGGTCAATATACTCCATATTGGCTTCCCAAAGTGACTCAATCGTTCCAACATCTTTCCAATATCCCTTAAATTCATAAGCATAGACACTTTCGCCGGATTCAAGATAATTTGGAATAACATTCTTACCGAAGTCAGACATATCTACATTGCTCTTTTCAGCAGCTACCAGCATATTACGCAGGCGTTTCCAGTCAAAGATATAAATCCCCATAGAAGCCTTAGTAGACTTAGGTTCAGCTGGTTTTTCTTCAAACTCGACAATGCGGTTATTGGCATCTGTATTCATAATACCAAAACGACTCGCTTCTTTTAAAGGAACATCCAGAACAGCTACCGTCAGACTGGCGTTGTTGTCCTTGTGAGATTGAAGCATATCATCGTAGTCCATTTTGTAAATGTGGTCACCAGACAAAATCAAGACATACTCAGGATTGATAGTATCAATATAATCAATGTTTTGATAAATCGCATGACTAGTTCCTTCAAACCAACGATTGCCCTCACTTGCTGAATATGGCTGGAGAATAGAAACTCCTGTGTTAATACCATCCAGTCCCCAACTAGAACCATTTCCAATATGACTATTCAAAGCTAATGGTTGGTATTGAGTAATGACACCAACATTATGAATTCCTGAATTGGCACAATTGGACAAAGCAAAGTCAATGATACGGTAGCGTCCACCAAATTGTACTGCTGGTTTGGCAATACTTTGAGTGAGTTTTCCAAGGCGTGTTCCTTGCCCACCGGCAAGAATCAAAGCTAGCATTTCATTCTTCATCTGTTACTCCTTTTTGGACTTCTTACTTCCATTTGCTGATTTCACACGACGTTTAATTTTCCAAATACTTGCCCCTAATGCTGGCAAAGTAAAGGTCAACGTCTGAGGATAATCCTTCCACAAGCCTTCTTGAGACTGAACTGTTTGATTGTGTTCTTTCCACACACCTCCCCATTCTTCTAATTCCGTATTCCAAATTTCTTCATATATGGCTGCTACCGGAACACCAATGGTAAAGTCTTTGCGTTCTACCGGAGCCATATTAAAGACGCAAACTAACATATCTCCCTTGTCATTTTTCCGAATAAAGGAAAGTACACTTTGATCTGTATTATCCGCATCAATAATCTCTAAACCGTCCCAACTCAAGTCATTTTCCCACAAAACGCGATTTTCTTTATAAAGCTGATTGAGCTGAGAAGTGAAATGCTGCATCTTGGCATTCATATTATCAGCCAAATCACGCCATTCTAAAGATTCTTCGCATTTCCATTCTAAGAATTGTCCCCATTCGCTGCCCATAAATAGTAATTTCTTCCCTGGGTGACATATTTGATAAGTATAAAGATTTCGCAGACCAGCAAATTGATTATAGCGATCTCCCCACATCTTATGCATGAGACTCTTCTTACCATGTACCACTTCGTCATGAGAGAATGGCAGTAAGAAGTTTTCAGAGAAAGCATACATAAAACTAAAGGTTACTAGATTAAAATCATACTTGCGGTAAATTGGGTCTTCTTCGTAGAAGCGCAGAATGTCATTCATCCAGCCCATGTTCCACTTGTAGTCAAATCCAAGACCACCCATTTCTGCCATACCTGTAATCTTTGTATCACTCGTGCTTTCCTCTGCAATCATCATGACATCTGGATGAGCCAGTTTGATAACCGTGTTCAAGCGTTGAAGGAAGTAATAGCCTTCGTAGTTGCGATTGCCCCCGTCAATATTTGGTTGCCATGGACCACTATCATAATCTAGGTAGAGCATGTTGCTAACAGCATCCACACGGATTCCGTCTAAGTGATAAAAGTCAATCCAAAACTTGATACTAGAAATCAAGAAAGACTGCACTTCATTCTTTCCTAAGTCAAAGTTAAGAGCGCCCCAGCCGTAATTATGGGCACGGTCATGATCCTGATATTCAAACGTAGGTGTACCGTCATAATAAGCCAAGGCATCATCATTGATAGTAAAATGACCCGGCACCCAGTCAACGATAACTCCGATATTATTGACATGACATTCTTCAACAAAATCACGAAACTCTTCAGGCGTTCCATACGTGTGCTCAAGTGCAAAATATCCCATTAGCTGATAACCCCAGCTCAATCCAAGTGGATGCGCCATTAGTGGCATGAATTCCACATGAGTATAATTCATTTTAACCAAATAAGGAATCAGTTCATCTTTTAATTGAGCAAATGAATACGGGCTACCATCCTCATTTTTCTTCCAGGAACCTGCATGAGCTTCGTAAATATTCACTGGACGTGAGAAAAATCCCCAACGTTTTCTGCGAGCTAACCATAGACCATCTTTCCATTTCTTTTCTGGAATCGTCCGAATTACTGCACCTGTACCAGGACGTTTTTCAAAATAAACTGCCAGCGGATCAATTTTCAAAATTTCTTGCCCGCTACTTCGTTTGATGTTGTATTTGTAAATGTCTCCTTCCTTAGGTAAATCCGTAAACACTTCCCATACGCCACCTTCATTACGTGCCATAGGGATTTGATTTTCATACCAGTCGGTAAAGTCTCCAATCAGATGCACACTCTGAGCATTCGGTGCCCATACACGAAATGTATAGCCACTTTGCCCATCTACTTCATCTTGATGAGCCCCCAAATAGTGCTGCAAATGGAAATTTTCACCTGTGGTAAAAGTTCTCAATGCTTCTTGTCTATCCATTTTTTCACCTCGTTTTGTAAGCGTTTTCTATGATTCTATTTTACTATTTTTCCTATTGCTTTTCAAGTAAATTTCCAATATTATTACAAAAAATTCGCAAAACCGAACTTTTCTTCAAATAATACTCACTATTATTAAAAATAACTAGATTTTGTTGGAATTCTAAAATTTTCATTCCATTCCTACTAAATAGCCACTAACATATCAAAGCTACTTAAATGAAAATTTTCATAAAGGTCCATATAGCTTTATAAAAAGGCCGCACAAAGCTGCCTTTTCTATTTATTTTATAGTAGCAAATCGCAAAATTACGATCTAATTTCAAATATTTTTCCTCCACTCTCTGATTTACTATTATTTTATCGAACTTTTCTGAAATTTTCAAGCAATATTTTCAATAAAACACAAAATTTAGGAACTATTTTTAATTTTTATGAAGAAAACATTCGTGAATAAGAGGGCGATTTATCTATTCTACTTTCACCACTTGAAGCTGTGCTCCGCCTAACAACACTAAGTATTTTTCAACTTTTTCAATACTGTATGAACGACTAAGAGCTTCAGCATAAAGTGCTAATTGTGCTTGGTAGCGCTCCACTAATTCACTTGGATTTGTATATCGATCCGTCTTGTAATCAAAGAGAATGATTCGGTCCGTCAGCAGTAGATAACCGTCCAGAATCCCACGGACTACAAAATATTGTCCACTTGCTGGATCCTGCTTTAACATAGCAAAAGGAGCTTCACGATATACTCTGTCTGTATACTTCAAAAGGAGCTGTCCAAGTTCAGTCCCAAAGAAACTAGCTATCTTTTGCAAATCAATTTTCTTTTTAACACTTTCTTCTGCCTGAACCTGTTTTAAAACTTTTCTCAAAATAGCTATCGTAGGGGCTTGATCCAAAGGAATACGCTGCATCAGTTCATGGACAGCGCTACCGATTTGCGCTCCTGTAACTGGAGCTTTTTTAGCAAAATTTGGTAGCTCAAAAGAAGCTTTTCCTACAATGGTCGGATTCCTTTTCTCCATAATTTCAACGCCGTCTGTATCCATAATCGGTTCATAAAATTTCTTAATTTGACTCGGTGTTCGAACACTCGGTAAATGGATGGCAGCTTGATACTTGGTATTCAATCGATCTACATTTTCCAAAATATCCAAAGCCCTACGAATATCCTCAGATTGGCGATTATGCACCATACTCTCTTCAATAATCGCGTCTTTCAATTCCAGTTGACCTATTTTTTCATCCGTCAAATCACTATCTGTCACAAATCGCGTTGAAAAAGCTAGATTATCTTTCTCAAATACTACATGTAAAGCCCACATCCAATCTTGAAAACTTGTCATACTTTGCCTGGTAGATGCAGCTAAATGCTCCTTCACTGGAGTAGGGAAGCCTTTTTTCTCCAAACTGTTCTGATGACCTTTACCAACTAAATACAGTTTCCTTTCAGCGCGTGTCATGGCGACATAGAGTAGACGCATTTGTTCAGAAATACTGGCTAGATGAATCTCACGCTCATTTTGCTCATAAGGCAGAGTATTAATAGACAAACGAACATGGTTTGGAGCTAACTTATCAGCAACATCTACTGCTACATCAGCTACATACTTGATACCAACGCCATTTTGACGACTGAGAATCAAAGCGGAACTGCTATCTTTACGATTGAAAACTTTGTCCATATTGAGCAAAAAGACATATTTAAATTCCAAACCTTTGCTCTTATGAACTGTCATCAGGCGAACCGCGTGTTTCGGAGCTGCAACAACGACACTTGCCAAGTCATTTTGAGTTTCTAAAATTTTATCAATCATCCCGATAAAACGTGACAAGCCTTTAAAACTCATTTTTTCGTAATCATTTGCGCGCAAAGTAAGGGCATAGAGATTAGCTTGACGTCCCGCTCCATTTGGTAAAGCTCCCACATAATCGTAATAAAAACGATCTTGATAAATTTTCCAAAGCAAATCATATAGTGAATTTGTTTTTGCATACTCTCGCCAAGCCTGTAGTGTTTCTTGAAATTGCTGGATTTTTTTTAAAAGAGGAGGCGTGATAAGTTCAGGATATTGCCCGTACCCATTCAGAGCATTCTTCAACTTCTCATAGAGATTTTCCTGATGGACAACATAATTTGCCTCAGTCACCTTCTTTTGCAAAGCTAAACGTGCCAATTCATCTTCTGTAAAGTTGAACATGGGCGACTTTAAAAGCGCCACTAAAGCATAGTCATTGAGAGGGTTGTTAATTGTACGCAAGGTGTCTAACATCACCATGACTTCAACAGACTGAAGGTAATTGTCCTCACCACCGTCTGAAACGATTGGAATACCATATTTAGCGAACTCAGCTAGAATCATATCGTTGCGTGTGCGTGAAGCTGTTAGTAAAGTAATATCCTCAAATTGGACATTTTCTTCATTATGCAAACGAATAATTTCTTTGATAACCAGCGCCACTTCTCCTGCAGAAACAGAAGAAACATCTTTGTCGTTCTCCTCATTATCTGTCTCAAGAGTTCCGTCATAAATGAGAAACTCTGTCTGATACAAGGGATTTGGTTCTTTCTTATCGGGATTTCCAGCTACCAGATAATGCGTTTCATTGTAATCAATTTCTCCCACTTCTTCATCCATGAGGCGCTTAAAAACATCATTGGTGGCTTCCAAGACTTCCAAATGACTGCGAAAATTCTCTTTTAAGACAATCAATTTCCCTTGTTGACTATCGCTTTGATACAATTTGAATTTTTCATTAAAAATCTGTGGATCCGCTTGACGAAAACGGTAAATAGACTGTTTAATATCCCCCACCATAAAGCGATTACCCCCATTTGATAACAGTTCTAGCATCCGCTCTTGCGTGTGGTTGGTATCTTGATACTCATCTACCATGACTTCATGGTATTTGTTCCTATAAAACTGACGCACATCCGAACATTCTTCTAAAATCTGAATAGCAAAATGACTAATGTCCGCAAATTCAAAAGCATTTTCTTCTTTTTTGCGATTCAAATAGCTTGTAACAAACGATTTCATAAATTGCTGCAAAACAAGCAAAATTTCTTTTGCTTCCTCATGGTAGGTCATTTGAAATTCAAAACGATAAAATTGATCTGCCAAGTCTCGTAAAACTTGAATTTTTTCTTTGCGTTTTTCGTTATAGGCGTTAATAATTTCTTTTAATTCTTCTTTTCGTCCGCTGTTCGTCAAGGCTTTCCCATTGTTGGCCCGCGATATCTCTACAATGTTATTGAGCGCTGTGAGATAGGCTTCCTCAGAGGATTGTCCTTGTAAGCTTGCCAGACCATCAAGCACACGCTGCACATTTTCAAGATATTTTGCTTTAGGAAATTCCTTGGCTTCATGAACCAAATGATAGCTAAAAAAATCTTCTAAATCAAAGAGGGCTTCTTTTGTTTGTGCTAAAAGTTGCGCTTTTTCTTCTTGGAAATCTGCAAACTCATAGCCTTTCAAAAAGTCTTTTTCCAACCATTCTATTGGACTACTAGTAGACTGCAAAAAAGAATAAATCTTATAAACTTGCTCTCGAAAACCAAGCAAATCTTTTCTCTGACCTGTAAAGTTTTTGACTAATTTTTTAAACAAAGCAGCCTGATCAGATTGATAGAAGTCTTCAAAAACTTGCTCAAAAACTTCGTTTTGTAGCAATAACTGCTCACTCGCATTCTGCAAAATGCGAAAATTTGGCGCCAATTCCAATAGATAACCATATTTATTCAGGACTTTTTGGGTAAAAGAGTCCATGGTTCCAATATCTGCATTCGGAATATCGGCTAATTGCTGAGCCAAGTGTTGTTTTAATTCCTCATCATTTGTTTCTTTCAAAGCCTTGGACAACTCTTTCTCCAAGCGCTCTTTTAATTCACTAGCTGCTTTGACGGTGAAAGTTGAAATGAAGAGCTGCTCAATACGAACTCCCCGCAGAATTTGATCAATAATCCGCTGCACCATTACAAAAGTTTTTCCTGATCCTGCAGAAGCAGACACAAGAATGTTTTGACCAGAGGAGTAGATAGCTTCGATTTGCTCTGCTGTACGTTTTTGAGTTTTATTAGACTGTGCTTCTTGATGCTGCAAAGCACAAATTTCTGCTTGATTCAAAAATGGTAGTCTCTTCATTTTTCTAGCTCCTCCTTCATCTTTTCTATCCACGCTTGACGTTTTTTTTCACCTGCTGAGTGCTTATCTAGCTTAACCAAATGTCGGGCTCTAGAAAGGTGAAGATTGGCTTCAAAGCCCGTAATCGACTTGTACTGCTCCACAAAAGGTGCAATACTTTTGCCATTTTCTGTATAAGGATTAATCTTAAAATGCCCTGCCAATATCTGCTCGGCAGCACGACGGTACAAGAGTGCATTATAAGCTAACAAAGTTTCTAGCTCTTCTTGACTTAATAAATTGACTTTCTTTTTATTATACAAATCATTGAGCTGATAAGCTTGCTCCGATAGAAATAGCCCCTTGTATTCTAACGTTTTCATCACCTCTTTGACTGCATCACTCTGAGACTTGGTCTTCGCTAAAGGTACGAGTGGATTGGTCATCTGCAAATACATGGCGCCAAAAACCTGTGCTTCATCACTCGTCCACTTTTCTTGTTTCAATGCCATTAGATACGTAGGTAATTGAGAATTCAAACCATTGAAAAATTTTTGAAAATCAAAATCTGTGTCACTTGATTTATAATCCACAATTCCCAGACTGTCATTACTTCTCAATCGGTCAATACGGTCAACTTTTCCTCGAATTTGAAGGTTGCGTCCGTCTGATAAGGTTAAAAATTCTGCACTCTCTTGCCCAAAAACAGCCTCTTCCTGAATAGTTTCTACTAAATCATTTCTTTCTAGAACACGCCCTGTCGCACGCGCTGCGTCAAGCAAAACTTCATGAGCAAACAATGCTTTGGCACTTTCGGTATAAAGAGCTTCAAACTCCGGTTCACAGCTTACTTCCTGAATGGCTTTTTCTAGACGGATGTCGAATTGCTCGTTCGATTGATCGTGCACGACTTTTTCAAACACACGGTGCAGAAAATTTCCATGACTGCGCGCATCTGGGTAAATTGTCATTTCTTCTTGCAGAGCCAAAATATACTTCAAAAAATAAGCATACTGATTACGATAAAATTCTGTCAAAGCTGAAGTCGACAATAGAAATGCTTGATGAGGCGAATAAAGGATTTGCAAAGTCTGCTCTGACAAGGTTTCTGTCTCAAGACTTGACGTGACATTCGGAATCGAAATGCCTTCACTTTCCAATTTTTTGCGCAAAACTCGTACAGCTACTGACCAAAAAGTCTGTTCTTTCTCAGTCAAAGAATGCTCTTTATCAATATCTCCTTGATTCAACTCAATAACCCTCGCCAATAAAGCACGATAAGTACCAATATCATCACTTGTTGCCTGCGGATGCTTCACCTCAATTGGCAAAGCAATTGGTTGCTCACGCAGTTCCAACAGATATGGAGAAATGTCATTCTCTATTTCATTGACAATCTGAGGAGTGGAAAGTACCAATCTATCCGTTGCAGCATTTAGAAGTGACAAGGCGACAAAACGATTTTTCTTGAGATTTTCCTGAGCAGCAATCAGCAATTCCGAATGCTCATCTGTCACTTCGTTTAGCGACAAACGGTCTTCATCTGACAAAAGAGTCTTATTTTGTGCAATTTTGGGAAAATAGTCTTGGGTCAAACCAATCGCGTAAACAAAAGGACTTGACAACGGCTCAATCAAGTCATAAGACTGAACGGTCACAACGTCTACTGTTGCTGGAATCGTTCGATAATTAGATAACAGCATTCCTGACTGCACCAGAGTCAGAAAATCATCTAGATTGACTTTGCTAGCTGAAAAGACATTGGCAAATTGTTCCAAAACATGGCAAAAAGCTTTCCAAACTTCTTCTTGCCGTTCTTGATCTTGCGGATTCGTAAAATCTACTAAACCAGCAAAATTCTGAGAAAAAGAAATTGTTGTTAAAAATTGATGAAATTTTTGAAGCAGGCCTGTCGCTGTTTGACTGCGAGATTTAAAAAATTCCAAGAGAGGAGTGACTATATTTTTTCTTAATTGATTGATATGAACTAGATTAAATTTTCGTTGTTGATTATGAGTAAATTCTTTAGAAAACTTACTCATTCCTCTCACGTCTGCAAAACGGATATATTGCTCAAACAAGTCTAGTTCTTCTTGCTTTAAATGACCATAAAGACCTGTTTTTAAGAGATTGAGCAAATCTTCCGTTCGAAAATTGTAGTGTTTTAGGCGCACTAAAGCTTCAATAAATTGCACCAAAGGGTGATGAGCCATAGCCTCACTTCGTCCCAGATAAAAAGGGATTTGATACTGATCAAAAATCGTCTTTAACTGTAAATGATACGCTTCCACATCTCCCAAAAGAACGCGAATATCCTTATAACGAACTTCATCATGAACTAACTGACGAATGCTTTTTGCCACATATTCTAATTCTTCTTTTTGATTGACTGTTGACCAAATCTGCACATGCGAGCGATCCTGCTCCGTTAGCTTTAGGTCAACATCTGAGAAATCATACCGACTTTCTAACAGTTTTGAAATCTTTCCAAAAGCATCATCTGGCTGGCTTGCTGGTATATATTCAGGTTTCACTTCAAATTTACCTGCCAACTGTCGCAAGAAATCAACACTCGCCTGATAAAGATTGCCCTCTCGAAAACTTGCACGATACGCTTTTTCACTTGCATAAGCACCGATGATAATTTCCACACCCTTATTATGCAAAAGCTCGATCAAATAAGCTTCCTCAGCCGAAAAGCGCGTAAACCCATCAATAACCAAGACTAAATCCTGCAGTTCCTCATCCACATCACCTGCTATAATATGATGGGTAAAGGCCATGATATTTGAATCAGAAGTAAATTCACTCTGATTAAGCTGATACATCACTACTTGAAAAATCTTGATTAAATCTGCTTTTTTCTCTGCTTCTTCCAAATAGTCTAGGTCTGTATAACTCATCTGAGCGACTTGCAGTTCATGATAGAGCTCAACCAATTGCTGAATAAATTGTGCATCCGTCCGAATGCCACCATACACCCTCAAATCATGCTCATTCATTTCTGAAAGCACTTTATAAAAGAGCATGCTAAGCCCAATATCATCTATGTTTTCTCCCTTTTGCACATCATTGAGGACAAAATAACGTGCCATCTGCGCAAAACGTGTCACTGTAATAGCAAAGGAAGCATGGTTTTCTAAAAGAGCCAAAACAGCGCTCTCCTTTTCAAATGAAAGAGAATTAGGTGCAATATAAAACACGCGCTTACCTTCCTGTGCCAAGCGTTCTGCTTCTTTCACCAAAATCGTTGTTAAGGGATTGCGAATATCTGTATAAAGTAATTTCATGAGCATCCTGTTTCTGTCAAAATATAGTTTAATTATATCATTTTTAAGGTTTTTCAACAGCGATTGACTGCATGCCTTTTCAAGAAAAATCCCCACAAGAATACTTGTGGAGAACTATTTTTAACGATAAGCTAAAGCTTTTTTGAAACTCTTCCAAATACCAATATCATCTGTTTGCAAAATCAAGCTGGAATAAATTCGACCAATATAAACCGTCATTCCAGTGGTAAATAAGAACGCAATCACAAAGGAAATCCACGCTTCCAAACTAGTTGCATAACCATTGATAGCACGGAAAGGCATAAAAAAGGTTGAAATAAATGGAATATACGAGCCAACTTTAAGTAAAATCGTATCACCTGCATTTCCAAGAGCTGTTACACCCAAGAATCCTAGTACAACTAGCATCACAACAGGCTGAACAGCTTTCCCAACATCTTCAATTCTCGTTACCATCGAGCCTAAAAAGGCAGACAAGACTACAAACATAAAGACACTCAAAGTAATGAAAGCAATGGTATTAAAAGAAATGGCTTCACCTAGATGCTTCATCAAATTTGGATTAGCTTGCAAAAATTCTTTTACAAAAGAAACCTTGTCAGAAAATATTAGTAAGAGCACTGCTCCTATCACGTAAATTCCTACATGTGTCAAAATTACTGCAAAAATTCCAGCCATTCGACCATAAAAATATTCAGATGCCTTGATACTGGAGAAAATAACCTCCATAATCTTTGTTCCTTTTTCGCTTGCAATTTCCTGCGCAGTTGAGCTTGTATAAACAATGAGAATCATGTACAATATCAAACCAATTGCTGTTGCAACAACTGTTTGAATCGTTTTCTTAGCCTCTTTCTTTTCGTCAATTTTTTCCTTAAAATCAATCCCCCTTGAAAGCAGTTTAACTTGGTTTGCTGATAAATTAGCTTGGCTGATATTTGCAACCTGCTGTAACTGTAGTAATTTCTGTGAAATTGCTGCCTTTGTAGTGCCATTCATCCCTGTATCAGCGACATAGGTTGCTTTAATTTGACCGCCTGCTTCTGATAGCAGCAAATACCCCCCGACATCACCGTCTTTTATAGCTTTCTTGGCTGCTGCTTCATCTTTATAATCGAAGTCCAGATTCTTGATATCTTTTAAAACTTCCTTGATTTGTGCATTGTCTGTTACAACTGCAATACGGCTAGAATTGCTACTTGACATGGAAGAAAGATACCCAACTCCAAAACTAAGACCAATAAAGATGAAAGGAGAAAGAACCATGAAGACAAAACTCCATGACTTGACATGACGAAGATAAGTCTCTTTGATTACAATTAATGTCTGTTTCATACTTCCACCCCTGATTCTAATTTAAAGATTTCATCAATTGTTGGAGCTTGTTGGTCAAAAGTTGCAATATATTGTCCTTTAGTCAGCAAGTCAAACAAGTCCTTCCCAGCTGTTTCGTCATCTAATATCAATCGCCATATTCCTTGATTGGTCAGACTAGCTCTGCTTACGTGAGGAAGCGCCTCTAATTCAACTTGAGAAAGCGCACTAGATACAAAGAGTCGTGTTTTCCCATAGCGATTACGAACTTCTTGTACACTACCATCCAAAATGACTTTACCATCACGAAGCATGATGATCTTATCACATAATTCTTCCACATTTGTCATGACATGATCAGAAAAGATAATGGTCGCTCCGCGCTCTTTTTCTTCAATAATAACTTGCTTTAAAATCTCCGTATTAACTGGGTCAAGACCGCTGAAAGGCTCGTCTAAGATAATAAAATTTGGCTCATGTAAAAGTGTAATAATCAGCTGCACTTTCTGCTGATTTCCCTTTGACAAGCTCTTGATTTTATCAGTCAATTTTCCTTTAACTTGCAATCGTTCCATCCACTGAGGCAATTTTTCTCTCACAACTGCACTTGATACACCTTTTAAATTCGCCAAATAACGCACCTGCTCATAGACAGTCAACTTAGGCATCAAACTTCGTTCTTCTGGTAAATAGCCAATTTCCCGATAAGTGTCTTGAGAAATAGCTTTGCCCTCAAAAGAAATCCTACCGCTATATTCTAAAAAACGCAGAATGCTATGAAAAATCGTTGTTTTCCCAGCACCGTTTTTTCCAATCAGACCAAGGATTTGTCCTGATTCAGCCTTAAAATCAACACCAAACAGAACTTGTTTTTGCCCAAAACTTTTTTCTAAATTCTGAATTTCAAGCATCCTAAACCTCCTAAAATTTTAAGTTCACTATATTATATATATTGTCTATATTTAATAGTATAATATTTTGAAAGCGTATTTTCAAGTTTTTGTGTAAAATTCCTTATTTTTTACAACAAAAAAGAGAGTCATCAACAGCTACATTTATAGATCGTCTGTCTCTCACTCTCTTGCCTTTATTCTATTTACGCTTTACTAAGCCTTAAAAGCCTCTACCAATACTTGAAATTCTTCATTGGAAAGCGTAATCCCTTTCCCCATTTTTGTATGGCCAGGACTCCAGCTACGGATATCGTACTTTGCTGGCGCACCATTGAAACTCACTCGGTTCAGCTCTTTCGTCCAGCCTTTATCATTTTCTGATAACACCAGTAACTTTTCTTCTATCTCAAATTTAAACTCTGACATTTTTTCTCCTTTTTCTTCTTTCTTGATTTATTCGTAAAAAATTTACTTTT
The DNA here is from genome assembly GCF_001814295.1 of Streptococcus sp. HMSC067A03. Taxonomy (NCBI): domain Bacteria; kingdom Bacillati; phylum Bacillota; class Bacilli; order Lactobacillales; family Streptococcaceae; genus Streptococcus; species Streptococcus sp. HMSC067A03. The sequence goes on from NZ_KV815642.1 coordinate 129,462, forward strand.
TTAGCAAGTTTATTATATAATATATTGTAACAAGTTATGGAGAATTTAGCTATGAAAAAATTTCTCGAAATGATTTTAGAACGCGCAAGTGAATTTATCAATTACAAAAAGAATACGCAAGAAATAGAGGAGGACAACGCCAATATTTTGCAGATGATTGAAACCGCTTTGCAAAAGAAATCAGGCGTACATGTCATTTTTTTAGATAAAAGTTTTACGGGTGATATTGTCAAATATGACAAAGAACGTCAGCAGCTCATTATAAAAAATTTCCAGAAAAGCATGTCTACCATTATTCGTATTTCAGATATTAAGCGGATTCGTCTGGTTCCTAATACTATCAGAGAAGCGCAAAAAAGAAATTCCAACCTCAGCTAGGAGATTGGAATTTTTTTATTCAAATAAGCTGTAATAATCCGCAATCGTCATTTTCGCTTTCTCTTCTTGATGTAAGTCTTGGATAATTTGTCCTTCTTTCATGACAATGAGACGATTGCCATATTTGAGAGCATCCTCCATGTGATGAGTAATCATAAGAGCCGTCAGTTGGTCTCTTTGGACAAAATCATCAGTCAACTCCATAAGAGCAACACTAGTTTTCGGATCCAGCGCTGCTGTATGTTCATCTAGAAGAAGCAGTTCTGGGCGCTTGAGAGTCGCCATCAGCAAACTCAAAGCCTGTCTCTGACCACCAGAAAGAAATTCAATTGGCGTATCCAAATGCTTTTCTAAACCATTGCCGATTTTCTCTATTATTTCTTGAAATTCTTTGCGATAACGCTTCAGACGACGTGGGACCAAACAACGTTTTTCACCACGAAATTTTGCAATTAACAGATTCTCTGCCACTGTCATACGAGGAGCTGTTCCCATTTTTGAATCTTGAAAGACACGTGACAGATACTTAGCACGTTTCTCTGGCGAATAACTCGTCACATTTTCACCTAGAATATAAATGCTGCCACTCGTCAATGGCAATGTTCCTGAGATGACGTTGAACAGGGTAGATTTTCCCGCCCCATTTCCACCTAAAATGGTAATGAAGTCATGCTTATGAATGGTCAAGGAAACATTGTCAAGAATCGTTTTTTCATCAAAGCCATTATTCACAACTTTCGTCGCATTTTTTAATTCTACAATTGCTGTCATTTGCTTAACTTGACTCCTTTAAAGAATTTATTTTTAAAAGTCGGAATCATGAGGCAAACCGCCAAGATAACCGCACTATACAGACGGAGATAACTGGTATTAAAACCAAGTGCAATCACACCCCAAATCAGAAATTGATAGAAAATAGCTCCGACAACAATCGTTAGTAAACGTTCTGCTAATGTCAGACTAGTAAAGAGCACCTCACCGATGATGAGGCTAGCAAGTCCGACAACAATCACTCCAATACCGCGCGAGACATCCGCATAACCTTCCTGTTGAGCAATGAGGGCTCCTGCTAGAGCAATAACACCATTAGATAGCACCAATCCCATCAGCTCCATTCGCCCTGTGTGAATACCAAAACTCCTCGCCATATCAGGATTATCTCCTGTAGCAATATAAGCTTGACCCAATTTTGTATCTAAGAAAAAGAGCAATGCAGCTATTACCAAGCTGACAAAAAGTAGCCCTGTTAGAAGATTGTTGATTTCGCTAGAAAATGGCAGAAAGTCCTGAATTTGCTGGGTTCCTAGAAGACCAAGATTTGCTCGCCCCATTAACATGAGCATAATCGAATGGCAGGAAGTCATGACCAAAATTCCAGAAAGTAGAGTAGGTATTTTCCCCTTGGTATAAAGAAGTCCTGTTGCCATACCTGCCAAACACCCTGCCAGAATGGCAACAACAGTCGCCGGAAAGGGATTGATACCTTTACTAATCAGCGTAACTGCCACTGCTCCCCCCAAGGGAAAAGAGCCTTCGGCTGTCATATCAGGGAAGTTTAAAATGCGGAAGGTCATAAAAATACCCAAACCTAGTATGGCCCAAACAAGGCCTTGTGAGACAATTGAAATAATCATAATGTTGTCCTAACTTTAAAAAATATCATTTCTTATCAATCGGATTACTCAATGACTTGTCCTGCTTTTTTCAGAACATCATCTGGAATCGTTATTCCTAGCTGAGCAGCCACTTTTTTATTTATAACCGTTTTTCCAGTATTAAAGATTTCAACCGCTGTGTTTGCTGGTTTAGCCCCTTTCAAAATCTTCGCAGTCATTTTTCCAGTCGCTACTCCAAGTTCTTTTTGATCTACTACAACGGAACCTAGACCACCTTCTTTTACCATAGCTGTCGCACTTGGATAGATAGGTTTTTTAACTGTTTGATTGTTGGAAACAACTGTTGAAAAAGCAGAAGCAATGGTGTTATCAATTGGAATCCAAATGGCGTCTACTTTCCCTGTCATCACATTCATGGTTGAAGCAATCTCATTTGTCGAAGGCACAGAATAAGGAAGCACCTTATAGCCTGCTTTTTCAGCCAAAGTTGTAAATTCTTCTACCTGCGTTTTGGAATTGTCCTCACTACTTGAGTAAAGAATACCAATTGTTTTCACATTCGGTGTTAACTGTTTAATCAGATTTAACTGTTGCTTAGCTGGATTGTGATCAGAAACACCTGTGATATTACCGCCAGGCTGTTTCAAATCTTTGACCAAATTTGCCCCAGCTGGATCGGTCACTGCTCCCATGACAACTGGCTTATCTTTCGTTGCACTAGTTAGCCCCTGAGCGGCAGGCGTTGCGATTCCAATCAGCACATCATTATTATTTGCAACTAGTTGCTTACTCATCGTTGCTACTTTACTTTGATCACCTTCTGCATTCATAAAATCAATCTTGATTTTCTTGCCTTTGTAGCTTTCTTGTGCCAAACTTTCTTGAATACCCTTATAAATCAAATCCAGCGATGGATGACTAACATATTGTAGTACGCCGACTTTTACTGTTTTTGTTGTATTGTTGATTTTTGTTGTTTTCCCATCATTAATGCTAGAATAAATGATTCCTCCAACAACTAAGACTACTAAAAGTGCAATAATTGCCATTAGTCGTTTATTTTTCATATCTGTTCTCCATTTCGTATGTTTCAAATGTTTATTCAAGTAAAATCCAGAGTCGCCATCGCTTAAACATACTTCCCCTCCATTTACAATAAAAGAAAAACCCACACACAGTTCATCCTGTGTGAGGGCGTAAATCGCGGTGCCACCTCAATTATGGGAAAAATCATACACTTTTCCCACATCTCTATCTTGTCTAACAACAAGTTGCACTATAAGGTGTGCTTACCGAATTTTTATCGTTTCAAATTCAAGTTCTATCCATTAGCCCAATTTCATAAAACCCTGCTGCTTGTTTCCACCAACCACAAGCTCTCTGCCAACAAATATTTTATTACTTTTCTAATTTGATATTATTTTAGAGGTTTCTGAAATAAATGTCAAGTATTTTGTCAAACTTTTCTGATAATAATTTTTCAACCTTTTCTTACTATTTTTTGTTATAATTTTCTTTAGTACCATTCAAGGAGAAAAACCATGTCCTTTGACGGATTTTTTTTACATCACATGACAGATGAATTGCGGCAACAGTTACTGTACGGTCGTATTCAAAAAATCAATCAACCGTTTAATCAGGAATTAGTGCTACAAATTCGCAGTAATCGACAAAATCATAAATTGCTCTTGTCTGCTCACCCTGTTTTTAGTCGCATTCAACTAACCCGTACCGCCTTTGAAAATCCAGCAGTGCCCACTACATTTATCATGGTTATGCGAAAATATCTACAAGGTGCTACGATTGAAAACATTTCACAAATCGAGAATGATCGAATTTTAGAAATTTCTGTCTCCAATAAAAATGAAATTGGAGATAACGTGGCAGCAACTCTTATCATCGAAATCATGGGCAAGCACAGCAATATCATCCTAATGGATAAGGCAAGCGGCAATATTATTGAAGCTATTAAACATGTTGGCTTTTCTCAAAATAGTTACCGTACGATTCTGCCTGGTTCAAGCTATGTCACTCCACCTCAAACAGATAAGCGCAATCCATTTACCATTTCTGATGAAAAATTATTTGAAATTTTGCATACAGAGGATTTGTCGGCCCGTTCTTTACAAAACTTATTTCAAGGATTGGGGCGCGATACAGCAGCCGAACTCAGCCAGCGCTTAACAAGTGATAAGTTAAAAATCTTCCGCACCTTCTTCACTAGCTCCACTCAGGCAACCCTGACTAGCAAGTCATTTACCCCCATTCTCTTTGCGGATAGTCAGAAAGAATTTCCTAGTTTATCACAATTGTTAGATGCTTTCTATCAAGATAAGGCAGAGCGCGATCGAGTTAATCAACAAGCCAGCGAACTGATTCATCGAGTGGAGAATGAATTAGAAAAAAATCGTAAAAAATTAACGAAACAAGAGCAAGAACTGGTCGCGACTGAAAATGCTGAAGAATTTCGACAAAAGGGAGAACTCCTCACTACTTTTTTGCACCAAGTTCCAAACAATCAAGACCAAGTAGAACTGGACAATTACTACACAAGCGAGAAAATTACTATTGTGTTGGATAAAGCTTTGACCCCTAACCAAAATGCTCAGCGCTATTTTAAGAAATACCAAAAGCTGAAAGAAGCAGTCAAGCATTTAACGGGACTGATTGAAGAAACTAAAGAAACCATTCAATATTTGGAGAGCGTAGAAACAGCTTTGTCGCAAGCTAATCTCACAGAAATTACAGAAATCCGAGAAGAATTGATTCAGACAGGCTTTATTCGTCGACGTCAGCGTGAAAAAATCCAAAAACGGAAGAAACCTGAGAAATATTTGTCTACTGATGGACAGACAATTATTCTGGTTGGACGAAACAATCTGCAAAATGATGAGTTGACCTTTAAAATGGCGAAAAAAGAGGAACTCTGGTTTCATGCCAAGGATATTCCCGGCAGCCATGTGGTCATAACAGGAAACCTGCAACCAAGTGATGAGGTCAAGACAGATGCTGCGGAATTGGCGGCATACTTTTCTAAGGCGAGATTGTCCAATCTTGTTCAGGTGGATATGATTGAAGTCAAAAAACTTAACAAGCCAACAGGTGGTAAACCTGGTTTTGTAACCTACACAGGGCAAAAGACCCTACGCGTTACTCCTAATGAAGCCAAAATTAAATCCATGAAGATGTAAGGTGTCTACTAACTGGCACCTTTTTCTGACTATTTTTTATATGTCCGACCCTCGGATGAAATGAATCTCTTTTCAGGCAAGTTATCCGACCCTCGGATGGAATGAATCTCTTTTCAGGTAAGCTGTCCGACCCTCGGATGGAATGAATTATTTTTCAGGCAAGCTATCCGACCCTCGGATGAAATGAATCTCTTTTCAGGTAAGCTATCCGACCCTCGGACGGAATGAATCTCTTTTCAGGTAAGCTGTCCGACCCTCGGACAGAGTAAATCAGTTCTCAAGCAGGTCGTCAATGTGGACGACAGCTTAAACCAGTTCTCGTTCATTTTGTCGACCGAGGCGACGAACTTGTTCTCATTATAAGGGACTGAAAAAACTTCTTAGAAAAGTAAAAGGCTTAAAATCAGTGCTTTTAACAACACGATTTTAAGCCTTTTTAGCATCATTCTTTTGAATTTTGAATGGAATTTGAGCTTTTGTCTAACTTTGTCCACTGTTTTTTATTCAGATTTCTCAATATCTTTCTTTAACTCCGACACATTCAATTTTGCAGAGAGAAAATCTTGGTCTTGAACCGGAAAACGCTGCTCCAAAGCCGCAATCGTTCCGATTTCAACCTCTCCATTTTTCATGACAAAATCCATGACATGTCCACCGAATTGGTGGTCATCAGATAGAAAATGAAGATGATAACCAGCTACGCTGACGCCGTGAAACAGCTCCGGCGTCCAAAAGCCAACAATCGTTCCTGAAATGTGTTCTGCATGATACTCCGGCTGATGAGCTGCGATTTCTGCAAACCTCTTTCCCGGAGAGGATTTTGGAGCTATTCGCACGTGCATGCTGCTAAATTCACCATGAATCTTAATTGAGCGAAAAAGATTTTCCCCGACATAGCTAGCTTCTATGCGCTTCTTCAACGCTTCATCAGTCAGCTCAACGTCCTGACGAAAACACGCTTCTGCTCTGTGAAAAGCCACTGCAGCATAAGGAACCGTCCTATCTGTTGAAACTTCTATCACTTCAGGAGTTGCTCCTATTCCCTTGGCTTGATAAGCCTTACCGTCAAGCACAATCAGCTCTCCGTCAATAGAGTCTAAAGTACCAATCCCTAAATCGCCATGTTGAAGCAATTCTTCAATCGTCATCGTCCCCTTGTAAAGCCCCGCCATCAAAGCCCCCAAAGTATTGTAGTGAAATAATGTTACAAGCTTTGCCATTTCTCCTCCTAGGCAATTTTTACTATCTTTCCTTGAAAAAAGCAGGTCTCACATCCAGCCTTTTACTTTCTAATACTGAACTACACATCAACCGTACAAGAAAATGAAAAATTGAACTCTCTTGAAATAGTCTTGAGCCCTTTCCCAGTTTCAATTTAATAAAACTCATCTGGTAAAATCGTTTCTCCTAGTGTACTGCTGTCCTTGTAATCCACTGGCACATCAATGATAACCGGTCCATTTTCCTTTAAGGCTTTTTGGAGCAACTGTGTTAATTCTGCTGGAGATGTTGCTCGGAATCCTTTCGCACCAAAACTCTCTGCATATTTAACAAAATCAACAGGCCCAAAGTCCACTCCAGATGAACGACCATATTTCATTTCTTCTTGAAATTCCACCATATTATAATGCCCGTCGTTCCAAATAAGATGAATAATTGGCAATTGCAGGCGAACCGCTGTCTCTAGCTCCTGAGCTGAAAAGAGGAAGCCGCCGTCGCCAGACACAGAAATGATCTTTGTGTTGGGACGAACCAAGGCTGCTGAGATTGCCCAAGGCAATGCTACTCCTAACGTTTGCATCCCATTTGAAAAAAGCAAATGCCTTGGTTCATAGCTCTTGAAATAACGTGCCATCCAAATATAATGCGTACCCACATCTACTGTAACTGTCATATCATCTGTCGTATTTTCCTGCAAGACTTCGACAATATCCAGCGGGTGTAGTCGTCCTGTTTCAGTTTGGCTGCGGTCAAATTTCACATCACCGTCCATTTTATCTCGCAAAACTTGCAGATATTCCCGTGACCCTTCTGGTAATTGATAACCGTTGATCGCTGGCAGCAATAAATCCAAAGTATTTGCAATATCTCCAATCAGCTCACGCTCCGGTTGGAAGTAAGTATCAATCTCTGCTGGCTCTACGTCAATCACAATGACGCGGGCAGAAATTTCCGCATTCCAGTTGCGTGCTTCATACTCAATCGGATCATAGCCGATAGCGATGACTAGATCAGATTTTTTCAAGAGCATATCACCTGGTTGATTACGAAACAGTCCGACACGTCCAAAGAACGTAGCTTCTTCCAATTCACGAGACACAATCCCAGCCCCTTGGAATGTTTCCACAACAGGCAACTGTACTTGCTCCAATAACTGACGAATAGAAGCCGTCACTTTGGCACTTGAAGCACCATTCCCCAAGAGAAGAACGGGCAACACAGCATTTTTAATCGCTTGCGCTAGGTAGTTGATGTCAGCCACTGAGCTAGAACCCAGTTGCGGATCCGTCAACGGTTTAATAGCCTTCACATGAACCTGACTATCCACCACATCCTGTGGAATGGAGATAAAACTTGCCCCCGGCATTCCTGATTTGGCATGACGATAAGCATTGGCAATAATTTCTGAAAGAGTATTGCCATCTTGCACTTCGACAGAATACTTGGTAATCGGCTTAAACAGTGCAGCATTATCCATGGACTGATGTGCACGTTTGAGAAGATCAGCTCGTTTGACCTGACCGGCTAAAGCTAGTACAGGATCCCCTTCTGCGGTCGCAGTAACCAAGCCCGTTGCCAAGTTTGAAGCGCCTGGTCCACTGGTTGCAATCACGACACCTGGCTCTCCTGTAATCCGCCCAATTCCTTGTGCCATAAAAGCAGCATTTTGTTCATGACGAGCCACGATCAGTTGTGGACCTTTGTCCTCTAAGGTATCAAACACACGGTCAATCTTTGCACCCGGAATCCCAAACACATAATCCACTTTATGATTAATTAAACTATCTACAATTAGATCAGCACCAAATTTTTCAGTCATTTTCTTCGTCCTTCCTGAATATCACGCTCATCATTATATCATAATTCCCATGCGTCTTATAGGATTGTGCTTGTTACTCTTTTTACAAACTATCGTACAATTCCTGCATGATACCGTCATCCGGAACGAGGCGAAGATAATGCTCTGCTTGGTGTTTTGCTTTTTCAAATTCACCCATTTCACGAAGTAGATAAATATATTGCTCTAAAAATTCTGGATTTTCCTGTAAATCTGAGAGCAACAGACTGTAGCGCTCCAAAGCTGCTGTTGTATGTTCCAAAGCTTGATAGGCACGTGCAATATTCCACTTCGTCAGAACATTATCTACATCTCGCTCTTCAAATGCCAAAACTTCATCAAAACGCTCTTGCTGCACATAAAGATTCGTCAAACGCAGTACGATTTCTTCCTCATCTTCAGCATTCTCTTGCGCTTGCAGCAGATATTCTTCTGCCTTTTGCTCATCGTGTAGCTCATAAGAAAGTTGTGAAGCCAGTAGCAAAAGACGAGTGTCAAACGGATTTTTCGATAAGCCCTGCTGCGTGAGGCGTAATGCTTCTTCTGTCTGATGTTCTGCATGAAGCGACAAAGCATAACCGTATTCATAGCCCTCAAAGTCTTGCGAAATCGTATCAATTTGCTTAAAGTACAGATTGGCTTTTTGATATTCTTTCTGATCATATAAAATCGTTGCTAGTTCAAAGGCCACCGTATCATCGTATTCAATCTCTAAAGCTTTTTCTAAAAACTCAATCGCTGCTTCAAATTTACCAAGACTTGCATAGGAAACGCCAATTCGCTGATAAGTAGAGACACCCGTCTGCTCATAAATGATGCGATTGTCTAAACTAGCATACTCTTTAATGGCTTGCTTAAAATTTCCCAATTCAAAATCTATTTCAGCCAAACCAAAAGTTACTAACGGCTCGTCAGTCAATTGTTTTGCTTCGGCTAGTTTTTCTCTTGCAACGTCCGGCAACCCTTCCATTTGGTACAAATCAGCTTTGACCAATAGAGCTGTCACGTACCAATCACTATCAAAATTAATTTCTTCTAGATAAGCAAAGGCCTCTTCCACTTTCCCATCTTCACTAGCAATCTGTGCTAAACTAATATAGGATTCTGGATAGTGGGGAGCTAAGTTTTCATAAATTCGCTTAGCTTGAGGGAAAAAGCCGATACTTTCTAAGTAATCGGCCAATTCAAGTAATTCTTCTTCTGTATCATTTGTTAGGGCTCTCTCAAAATATTTATTAGCATGCGCCAAATCCTGTTTTTGTAGAGAAGCGACCATTTTTTCACTGTTGTTCAATTCTCTCTCCTGTTTCATCTACTAATTCTTCTTCGTACAAACCGCTAACTTTTTTATACCATTTAAAAATAGCAGTAATCACAACTTTTGCAGAAGCATAGATTGGAATTCCCAGTAAAACACCCCAAATACCAAACATAGAACCAGCTGTCAAAAGGACAAAAAGGACATTAATCGGATGAATATTCAATTGGCTACCGAGAATCAATGGTGATACAAACCGCCCTTCAATCGTTTGCTCTACAATAAAGACAACAATAACTTTCAATAACATAAGCGGTCCAGCAATCAAACCTAAGACAAGAGCCGGTAACATCGCGAGAAAACTTCCTAAGTAGGGAACCAAATTTAAAATCCCTGCAGTTACTCCAAGCGTAACTGCATAACGAAGTCCTATTATCTTAAAGAAAATGATAAACATAATCGCTACAATGATAGCAACAGTCACCTGACCACGAACATAATTAGCAAGCTGTGTATTGACGTCTGTCAAAATTTGACCAACAGGGTCACGAAACTTTGTTGGTATGAATTTTGTCAAATAAGATTTCAAATTTTTCCCATCTCGCAAAAGGTAAAAAAGGATAAAAGGCATGATGATAATAGCTACAATCACTTGCGAAGCCGTACTAATCAATGTGCTCACCCAATTCACTGCTTTCGATGAAAAATTACTTGCCCAAGTCGTCACTTGATCTGAAAAATTGTTGGCAATTTCTTCCAATTGAGGCTTGACATCATCAGAAATACGATTTTCCAAAAAATCTTGAATGATTTTATTCGACTTTTGCAAATTAGCTGGTAAATTCCTTACAAAGCTCACAATCTGATGTTGCAAACTTGGAATTGCCACAGCCAATCCCCAAATCAAAAGCAAAGCAATCAAAATAAAAACAATCGTAATCGCAACCAAGCGATTTATTTTATGCTTCTCCATAAAATCCACGATCGGGTTCAATAGATAATACAAAAGCCCCGCTAAAATAACCGGCAGCATAATAACCCCGATAAATTCTAGAACAGGAATAAAAATGAAACTAATTTTGCTTAATACAAAAATATTCAATCCCAGCAATAATGTCACCAAAAAAACAGTGATTGCTTTATTATCTAAAAACCATCGAAAAAACCACGATAGACTGAAATCCTTCTTTTTATGTTCCATACAGACATCCTTTTCTTTATTTATCTCATTGTAGCATTTTTCACTAAAAAATTCTTGAAGAAAAAGTAGCTATTTGTGAATTTCTTCCTTGCGTCCAAGTCAAATATAAAAAAGTGAGGTTGGGACAAAAATTCCCAACCTCAAAATACACTATATAATATAATAAACCAACGACGCAGTAACTGATTCCTCAAAGCACTACTTTGAGGAATCGGATAGAACTTGCAAAGCAAGTTTCAAGGCGGTTCGCTTTTCAAGCTTGGAAGAAAATTTTTGACGAAAACTTCGTTTTCTTCATTCACCACCTCAACAGTCTAGAAAACTATTAAACTACTTTGCGAGGAGGAGACTACGAACTAAATTTTTGTTTCATTTAGTTCTATCCCATTCCCACTTTTAGTCTTCTTTATCTGAGAAAAAAATTATAAAACGCATTCGTTTGCCATCAACCGCCTCGAAGCGATAACGCAAGTTGTGTTTCTCCAAAATTTGTTGAACAATAAAGAGTCCCAAACCTGTTCCACCGTCTTTACGATTGCGACTGTAATCTGGACGATAAAATGGTTGAAAGATTTGCTGGATTTGCTGTTCATCCAACACATGTTCCGCATCATTTTCAATCATTAACTGACCATTTTGAATCGTTAAAAAAATTTCCCCGCCAGCTAATGCATAATGAAAAGCATTGTCCAATAAATTTTTAATCGCCTTTAATAAATACATTTTGTTACCATGCACATGAAGTTCTTCTAAATGAACGATAAACTTGTAACCTTTCATATCAGCCAGCATTTTATAAGTATTTAAATTTTCCTCTAAAAGCTGCTTAAGTGAAAACTCCTCTTCTTCCGCTTCTATACGCATTTCAATCTTAGAAATCGCCAAAATGGATTGCACAAGTTTAGATTGCTCTTCTAAAATTTCACGACATTTATGTAAATATTTATCTTTATCCTTGAAGTCACCAACTCCATAGATCATACCATCTACAATTCCCATCATGCTAGTGATTGGTGTCTTCAACTCATGAGAGGTCATACGAAGGAACTCTGCTTTCTCCCGCTCGCTTTCAGCCACTTTTTCATTTTCCAATCGCAAAGCTTCAATACTCATCAACAGATTTTGATAAAGAGTGTTAATATCTTGAGCAAGATTAGAAATTTCATCATGACCTTTGACTGGACAAATTACATCTGGAGAAAGAGTTGCCATCTTACGCGTACTTTCTGAAATTTCTTTAATGCGTTTGGTTGCAAATCGACTGTAAAGAAAAGCTGCCACACCACCTAGTGCTAAAGAAAAGAATAAGATATAAGGATAGAGGCTTAACAGCACATAATTAGCATCCGATATTGGTTGGAGGGAATATTCTCCACGCAAAGTCAATGTGGTACCTTCTGCCGTTTTTATCTTCTTACTCATACTTTTGGTTTGATTATTCAAGCTCATGTCAGAGGGTAAAATTGTTAATTGAAATTCCCCCTTTTCATTAGCTAAATCAATACGAGGATAAATAAGTTTTCCTTTTGCATCTAATATGCTAAACCAGACGCGTGTATTCTTTCGATTGTAGTCACTTAAAAGCTTTCCCATGTCATCTGACGGTTTTCCTTGAACCTGCTGGGCAATTTGGGAAAACTCACTTTTAGCCTCTCGATGTTTGACTTGATCATAATAAACAGGCATCACAAAATAAAGTGTTGCCAGAACCGTTGTCACGACAATAAAAATAATCGTTCCTGTCAAAAGGAAATGCTTTTTAGCAATTCTCACTCTTCTTCGCCCCCAAGTTGATAACCCATACCGGTAATAGTTTTAAGAGGAATTCCGGGAATTTTTTTCCGAATATTTTTCACATGGTTGTCCAAAACCCGACTATCTAGTTCGCTATAACCCCAGATTGTATTCATCAATTGATCTCGTGTCACTAAATGATTTTTTCTTTTAGCCAGAGCTTGGATGATTTCATATTCTTTTTTGGTTGGAGACATTTTTTCTTCTTGCCAATAAACTGTACAATCATCGATTGAAACACGCAAGTCCCCAACAAGAATTTCAGATTCTGTTACTGTACTACGGAAAATATTTTCAATCCGTTTCATTAAAATAAGTGGTGAAAATGGCTTAGTAACATAGTCGCTAATCAAATGGTTAAAGCTAACTAGTTGAGTATATTCATCATCTAGTGCAGTTAACATCATAACTGGAACCTGCGAAGTTTTGCGGACTTCCTTTAGTACATCCAAACCACTCATGGAAGGTAACATGACATCCAAAACGATTAAATCAAATGATTTTTCTTCAAATATACGCAAAGCTTCTGCACCGTCAAAAACGGGAGTTACTTCATAATGGTTTTCTTTTAAAAACTCACAAATCACTTGATTGATGGTAGTGTCATCTTCTACTACTAAAATCTTATGCATTTTTTACTCCTTAAATTATAAATATAAAATGACGAATAATCCATATAAAGATTACTTTTATTATACAACAAAATAGAGAACTTACAAAGATTGAACATTGTGATATAGTATAAAATTTTCTTCAAAAAATCAAAGCATTTTCAGAAATCAGCAACAAATTCCTTAGTCTTTTTTGATAATTAAAAACCTTTATAAAATACTTATTACAGCAAACTTCGTTATCCTTTGGAAAAATCCTATTTCGCTTCTATAAATCTATTTTATTGTAACAAAGCTATCTGTTCCCTTTCTACCTCAAATCTATTTTTTATCTATTTTTTAAGCATAAGGATGAAAGGCGCTTTCCTTTATGAAAACTATTTCATCTATTTTTATGTTATAATAAAAGTATCAAATTTTTTCGAGGTGAATGATGACTCAAACAGTTTATTTTGGAACTTATACACGTCGTAGCTCTGAAGGAATTTACAAGGCTGATCTTGATACTAGTACAGGTGACCTAACAAATTTAACACTTGTTGCCAAAGAACCGAATCCTACGTATTTAGCTTTTGACAAGCAGCATCACCTGTACTCTGTCGGAGCTGAATATGGGGAAGGAGGTATTGCAGCTTACAATAAAGCATTCCAATTACTCAACCATGTTGTAGCTGAGGGAGCTCCTCTCTGCTATGTGAGTGTCGATGAAACAAGAAGTCTTGTCTACGGAGCAAACTATCATAAGGGGCAAGTCTTAGTTTATAGACGACAAGAAAATGGCAGCTTAAAATTAGTTGACTCTGATGTTCACATTGGGTATGGTCCGCATGAAAACCAAGCTGCTGCTCATGTGCATTTTGCAGATTTGACACCAGATAACTATCTGGTTACGTGTGATTTGGGGACTGACGAAGTCATTACATATGACATTAGTGATTATGGTCGGTTAATCCGATTAGATACCTATCACGCGACATCTGGTGCTGGTCCACGTCATATCGTATTTCATCCTCATTACAAAATCGCTTATCTTATTTGTGAATTAAATTCTACTATTGAAGTTTTAATTTATGATGGTGATGGTCAATTTGAACGCCTACAAACTATTTCAACCTTACCAGAAGACTTTTCAGAATTTAATGGAACAGCTGCTATTCGTTTATCTACAGATGGTCGGTTCCTTTACGGTTCTAATCGTGGGCATAATTCAATTGCTGTTTACAAAGTGGTAGGAGACGGAACTCTTGAACTTGTAGAAATTGTTCCAACTAACGGAAAAAATCCACGAGATTTTAATATTACACCAGATCAACAGTATATTATTGCAGTTCATCAGGACTCAGACAATGCCACTGTCCTCAAACGCGACCCAGAAACAGGAAAACTAACAGAAATCTCACATGATTTCTTTGTCCCGGAAGGCGTTTGTGTTGCTTTTACTCATTAAAAAATAAGGGGATTACATACCTATTTACACAATTGCACAGTATAGTTGTCAAATTTACAAAAATCATGTTTTAAAAAACTACATATTGTGATTGGTGTAGACTGCTTAATTTAAAAACACCTATACATTTACTCATTGAGGATCCACGTAATTTTCTTATAAAAAGGAATGGAAAACAATCGTGTTTTCATATAATACAAATAAAGAGAAGGAAATAAACCTTCTCTTTATTTGTATAACTTTTCAATTTAAAATCGGATATTTTCTCGTGTTTTTTCATACGATGTAACAAAACGATTGGTTACACCGGGCTCTACTACATCCAATGCTTGTGAGATTTCTTCAAATGAAGCTTGATAATCAAAATCATTCTCAAAAATTTCTAATGCACGATCGAAAGCAGCTTGTACACCTTCATCAAATGAACGATAGCGATTCGAATACTGTAATAATTGTTCTGTTAACGTTGCATTTTCAACAATTCGATAGGTTTCATTTTCAAGCTCATTCATATCATTTGTCAAAATTTCCAGCATACGATTTACTGATTCTATATTGACACGATACTGCTCCAATTCTGCCACTAAGCTTTCCGTGTTATCACTTGCAGTAAAGAAAATGGTCAAGAAACTTCGTGGAATACCTGGCAGATTGCGTTTTTCCATATAACGTTTAATTGTATGCAGTTTGTTGATATAAATATTGACTTTTTGTCGAGCATTGTCATCATCTTTTTCAATTTTAGCCAATTTTTCACTCAGTACTAACTGCTCATCTTCAATTTCTTTCACGCGTTTTTGAATTGTTTCAAGATTTTCTTGAAGAACAGAATAAGCTTGTTTTCTTTCTGAAGAATCTTCAATAGCTTCTAAAACAACATCATCTAAACTCGAAAGTTCACTTTGAAGGCGACGAACATGATTCGTATCACTTTCTGTCAATAGATATAATTTTGAAAGGCGGGCAATCTCTGTCAACAGATTTTGATTGTTTTCTTTTGTATGACCCAAATAACCTGGTAAACTATTGACTAACTTGACAACTACTTTATGTGACTTGATTTCTCGGTTGAACATGTCATACAAAGCATCCACTTCTTCTTGAATTTGCGTATTTTCATACTGCGCATTATCCAATTCCAAACTGGCAATGTTTTCGCTATTCCGTTTCAAACTAGTGTGTAACTGTTGGAAACGAGATTCAATATCCGTTTCAATAAAGTGATATCCTGACTCCAACAGTTTGCGATAACCAGATTCCAAATCTTCTAACTGCTCTGGCAATTTTTCCACTAATTCTGATACAAGAGTTGGAATTTTTTCAACGATATGCGTCAAAGCAAGGATGTGATCTTCTGTTTTATCCAAAATTTCTGCTGCTTCAACAGGGTCTCCTGATGAATTTAAGGTTACAAATTGAGAGAATTCAGATTGAATTTTTTCTAATTGCTTTTCAATCTCAGGAAGTGCCGAACCATAACTTTCTGTATCATTCGCAACAGATACCTGTAACTTTTCATACAAATCCAAGGCATGCAGGACACGACCACTGTTTTTTGACTCTTGCTTTTCTAGCTCAGCAAGTGCGTTACGAATAGCAGTGATATCCTCTTCAATTAGGTCAATCTGACTTTCGATTTTATCAATACCGTGTTTTGCCTTTAAAAATCGAAACGAATTATTGTAACCTTCTGTCTCAAAAAGATTGTTTTCAATATCGGCAAAAGAATTCAAAGAAAGATCAACCCATTTTTGATTCCATTCACGAAAGGCCACTTGACTTTGTCCGATTAAGTGCATATTTTTAACTGCTTCTACTTCATCGTTTACAGGAAGATTATAAAGTTCTTCTTTGTGCTCTTCTAACTTAGCAAGTAAAGCATCATTTCTTTTTCTCAATAAGACAGCAGCTATATAAGCAACAATTAAGAGAACTGCTATCACTATAATTAGTACGATTAGTCCGTTAGACATGTAAAACTCCTTCAAAATATTACTTGAAAATAATCATGATTATTATATCATAATTTTACTGGTAAATGTGAATTTTTTCAGATTTTTTTAAACGTCCAATGTACTATAAACGGCATTTTCTTCGATAAATTCACGGCGAGGCTCCACACGATCACCCATCAGCATATCAAAAATCTTATCTGCTTCTGCTGCATCATCTACTGAAACACGCGCCATTAAGCGATGTTCTGGGTTCATTGTTGTTTCCCAAAGTTGGTGATCATCCATTTCACCTAACCCTTTATAACGCTGGATGCTTGGTTTGGAGCGACCTTCAGAATAACGTTCCAAAGCTAACTGCAGCTCTTCTTCTTGATTGGCTCCAGGTTGGATATATTCTTTCACTTCACTGCCAACTTTCACTCCATAAATAGGTGGTTGTGCAATATAAACATATCCTGCTTCCAAAACAGGTTTCATATAACGATAAATCAATGTCAACAGAAGAGTTCGGATATGGGCACCATCAACATCAGCATCGGTCATAATGACTAACTTTTGATAACGAGCCTTATTCACATCAAAGTCTGCGCCAAAGCCTGTTCCCATTGCGGTAAAAAGGCTACGAATTTCTTCATTTGCCAAGATTTTATCCATACTGGCTTTTTCAACATTTAAAATCTTACCACGAATTGGTAAAATAGCTTGAAATTCCCGATTCCTACCAGACTTGGCTGAACCACCTGCTGAGTCTCCTTCCACGATAAACAATTCTGTTTCGTGCGGATCATTGGAAGAGCAGTCTGCTAATTTACCAGGTAAGTTGGAGATTTCTAGTCCTGATTTCTTGCGGGTCACTTCACGTGCGCGCTTAGCTGCAATCCTAGCTTTAGATGCCAAAATTCCCTTCTCAATAATTTTCTTAGCAACTGCAGGATTTTCCAAAAGAAAATCTGAAAAGGCTTCACTAAAGAGACGATTGGTAATTTTAACAACTTCACTATTGCCCAACTTTGTCTTTGTTTGTCCTTCAAACTGAGGATTAGGATGTTTGACAGAGATGACAGCTGTCAAACCTTCACGAACATCTTCACCAGTTAGATTATCTTCATTTTCTTTTAAAAGTTTATTTTTCTTCGCATAGTCATTGATGACACGCGTGAGTGCTGTACGGAATCCTTGTTCATGAGTTCCACCTTCGTGAGTGTGGATATTGTTTGCAAAACTCATGACTGTTTCGTGATAACCTGTTGTGTATTGTATAGCTACTTCAACAGTAATATCATCCATTTCTCCGTCTGTATATATAGGATTCTCAAAGATAACGTCTTTGTTTTCATTGATGTATTGGACATAGCTAGCAATTCCACCTTCATAATGGTAATCTTTTGTTTGTTCCAATCCTTCGCGTTTATCTGTGATAGAAATCCGCAATCCGCGATTCAAGAACGCTAGTTCCTGTACCCGTTTATTCAATTTTTCAAAATCAAATTCAATAGTTTCTGTAAAGATTTCTGGGTCTGGAGTAAAGTGAACAGTTGTCCCTGTTCGATCTGTTTCCCCAATAATTTTCAAATCCGCTACGACCTGACCGCGACGATATTCTTGAAAATGAATCTGACCATTTTTGTAAACCCGAACATCTAACTGAGTTGTGAGGGCATTGACAACGGAAGAACCCACCCCATGAAGGCCACCGGAAACCTTATAACCGCCACCGCCGAATTTTCCTCCAGCGTGGAGAATCGTAAAGACTGTTTCTACCGCAGGACGGCCTGTTTTCTCTTGAATATCTACAGGAATCCCACGACCGTCGTCGACAACTGTAATCGAATTATCTTTTTCTATAAATACTTGAATATGAGTTGCAAAACCTGCTAGTGCCTCATCAATTGAGTTATCCACAATTTCCCAAACAAGGTGGTGAAGTCCTTCCTTTGAAGTTGAGCCAATGTACATTCCTGGGCGCATACGAACAGCTTCTAACCCTTCGAGAACTTGAATTTGACTAGCATCATAATCCTGTGCTTGCATTTCTTTAGTTTCTTCTGACATACGATTCCTTTTCTATATTTTTATAAATTGCTCGAGATTTTCCATATTATCAAAGAGATAAGTCGCAAAACCAGCTGTTTGACCAGCTTCTATATCAATCGGACGATCTCCAATGACTAAACCATTCTCAATCTGATACTTGTCTTTTAAGTAAAGCATCGACTCAGGATTTGGCTTCCTTTTAAAGCCTCTACTAGAAGTCACAACTTCCGTAAAATATGCCAAAATCCCTGTTTTTTCAAGAATCTCTAAAACTTGGTCATTCCGATGAGAAATCAGAAAATTACGCCCTCCTTGCGCAAGAATTTTCTTAAGCAACTCCGAAGCCCCTTCAAATAAAACAGGATGAGCTAATTCTATCGCTTCGTTCGCTTTATAAGTTTGTAAGAATGGAGGAATGTCAGGCACAAACTGAGCAACTGCATAGGGAGTGGAAATCTTCAATGCCTTGTAAACCTCATCATGGTTAGCTTGAATACCAAAACTAGCTAATGTTTCTACAAAAGCAGCCGTTGAAGTCTCGTAATTATCGAGGAGAGTTCCCCCTAAATCCCAAATATAATCTTGATAATCCATACCTCTTATTATAACATATTTTTCTAAAAAATGGCGGTAAAAAGGGATAGGAGAGCTTATTTTAGATATGAATCCCATAAAAAAACTTACTTGGTTAATTCCAAATAAGTTTCAGTATCCCAGAAAATCAATCACCATAAACATCATTGTAAAGCATTGCCGTTGCAAGCCGCTCACTATCTCCGCCTAACTGATGAACTAATTCATAAGCAAAAGCTAGAGCAGTTGCAGGTCCTCGGCTAGTAATCACTTTCCCGTCAACAACAACAGTTTGCTTGATATAAGTACCAGAATCAATATCTGATTCGATACCGTCGTAACAGGTAAACTGTTTGTCCTTTAAGATTCCTGCACGATTGAGTGCAATCGGTGCTGCGCAAATGGCTGCTATCCACTTACCTTCTTCTTGCATCTTCTGTAGAGCTGACATCAAACGATCATCATCTCGCAAATTTGTCGCCCCAGGCATTCCTCCCGGCAGCACTACTAAACCATAATCCTCTAACTCTCCAGCCCAAACTTTATCTGCTTGAACTGAAATACCATGAGAACCCGTTATAACCTTTTCAAAGCCAACCATTTCGCAAGTAATATCAGCACGACGCAGAACATCCACAACCGTCAACGCTTCAATCTCTTCAAATCCATTGGCTAACATAACAGCTACTTTCATCATACTTCTTCTCCTTTATTTTAATTGTTTTAATACTACTTTTTTATGCCTTGTAGGATAATGGGAGCGTTTCTCATCTGAGAGATTATTTTGATAACTTATCGAAAGCAAGAGTCCGACACCAATTAAATTACTAATAATCGAAGAACCACCTTGAGAAATGAATGGAAGCGGGATTCCTGTTAAAGGTAAAATTCCTGTTACAGCTCCGATATTTTCAAAAATATGAAAGAGTAACATCATGATAAAACCAGTAGAAATATAGGTGTAAAATTGATTATTTGATTTCAGCGTAATTTTTAACATACGATAAATCAATAGCAAATACAAGGCAATCACAATCGTTGCACCGACAAAACCAAAATCTTCTGCAATGACAGTAAAAATCATATCACTTTCACGTACAGGCACCAATAGATTGGATACATTAAACCCTTGTCCCCAGAGACCACCACTACCAATTGCTATTTGACCTTGTGCCTGTTGATACGTAGTTGTTTGCGCATAATCAAATGGATTTAACCAAGCCAAAATTCGATTAATCTGATAAGTTGGGATCCCAATTTGATGCAAAAAGGCTCGCCCGTCTTTTGAAATGAAAATAAGTAAAAAGCCACCACCTACAATCAGAGCTGTCAAAACAACTGGTACGATTATTTTCCAAGACACACCGGACAGGAGGACAATTCCTGAAAAGATGGCAATAAAAACTAAAGCTGTCCCTAGGTCACTCTGCAATGCCAACAAAATCAGGACAGGCAAGGTATAAAGTGCTAATTCAAAAATCAGAAAAAAGTCTAATTGAATTGTTCGCTCTCTATCTTTATGGCGCTGTAAAAAATTGACAACAACTCGCGATAACATCAAAATATAGGAAATCTTCATAAATTCAGACGGTTGGAACAAGGTGACACGCCCTATAGTTACCCAGTTTTTCGCTCCTGTCGAAGCAACTAATTCTGAACTATAAAATATAAGCGGAAGTACCATCAGGGATAAGCCAAATACATATAAGTATGGCGTTATTTGCCAAAGAAATTTTGTATTAAATAGCATAATAATCAAACTGATAACTGTCCCCAGAGCAATCCAAGCAATCTGTTGCCCTACAATCGGCCAAACATTTTTGGGATAATCATGATTAACAGCGATATAAATAGCTACAACACCAATAAAAAGCAAACAAAATACTGGTAAAATTAAACTATAATCCACTCGTGAATCAATCGAGCGCTTTTGATAAGGCATATCTCCTCCAACATACGTAATAAACATCAAAAACTTTTACGAGAAAAAGTATTGAATAATTAAGCTAGATGCAGCAACTGCAAACCAAGCAAAGGCACCTGTTACCAACGGTGCTACACCTGCTTTTCTAAATTGTCCAAAGGATACTCTCGCCCCAATCCCAGCAAGAGCCATTGCCATGAGCCATTGTGACAAGAACTTCGTTGCAGGAACAAATGAACTTGGAAAAATCCCCACACTAGTAACAATGGATGCCACGACAAACCACAGAATAAACCACGGGAAAATTTTCTTTAAATCAACTTTTTGATGACTGTTTTGTGAGCGTATATATCGGACTCCTGCAAAGATGAGACAGGCTGGTACAATCATCAAAGCACGACTTAGTTTGACAATCGTTGCCAAATCTCCCGCCGACTGACTGTAAGTGTATCCTGCTGCTACAACAGATGATGTATCATTGATAGCAGTTCCTGCCCAAGTTCCAAAAGTTGCATTATTCATATGCATCAAATGCCCTAAAAATGGGAAAATAAAAACTGCTAAAATGTTAAAGAAAAAAATTGTTGAAATAGATAAAGCGATGTCCTCATCTTTTGCTTCTAAAATCGGTGAGGCTGCTGCAATGGCAGAACCACCACAAATAGCAGTCCCGAACCCAATTAAAGTGGTTAAAACTTTACCCATCCCCAACAAACGACCTACCACATAAGCTGAAAGAAAGGCGATGAGAATCGTTAAAATACTAATCTTTAATGAGGAAATACCCGTAGCAGAGACACGACCAATGGACATGCTGAACCCCAGCAAAATAATGGAATATTGCAGTAATTTCTTACCTGAATAAGCTAGACCAGCATGATAAGCCTTTTTTATATGAAAAAGATTATTGGCTAAAATTCCCAAAAGAATGGCAAAAACGCTGGAGCCAATCAAGGGAAAGAAATTTCCCAAGACGGTTGCTACTGCCGCTAATACAAAAGCAAAACCAATCCCTGGAAGATATTTTTGATACATATTGAACCTTCTTTCTTTGTGTTTCTATTATAACAAAATTTAAAACTAGCAGCAGAGAAAATCAGTATTTTTAACAAAAAAACTCAGTTTACTTTGAACTGAGTCATTCATAAATTGAAGTTACATCGTTTCCTTCTTCAAAAATTGCTCCATCTCTTTTGGAATTTGTTTCATACTTGTGATGGATAGTGGAGCAACTTTTTCCAGAGCTGTTTGAATTTGGCGTCCATATCGTTTGGTTAAAATGCGATTGTCTAAAATAACGACTGCTGATTGCTGCTCTTGGTGTCGAATTGTACGTCCTAAAGCCTGTTTTATCCGTAAAATCGCAACAGGTAAGCTATAATCATAAAAAGGATTCTTACCTTCTTGCCGCAATTTGCGATTGAGCTTCTGCGTAAAGAAATCACTCGGATTGTCAAAAGGGATTCGCGTAATAACTTCAATCATTTGTTTCTGACTAGAAAAATCTGTCCCTTCCCAAAAGCTACCCGCTCCTAGTAAAATACTACTTTCCCCTCTATCAAAACGTCGTTTAATATTAGCTGCTTCACCATTCTTATACTGGGCTAAATGAGGAAGACGCAAGCGGTCTGAGACAGCCAGTAGTAACGATTTTGATGTAAACAAAACGAGGAGAGGAACCCCTTGAGTAGCTAACTTATGTACCCATTTAACAATCAAATCTGCATAAATATCTATATCTAACTCTACAACATTTGGAAAATTCTTATCCAGCCATATTCTCTGCTGATATTTCTGCTTTTGTGGCAACTGATAAAATGGTGCATGTTCAAAACCAAGTAAATGAGCTAAATGCACTTTTTTGCTGATTTCCAGTGTAGCCGAAACGAACAAGACTTGAACTTCTTCGGGTAGCAAGGCTCTAAAATCTAGCATTTCTAAGCAAGCAGCTTCCAACATCGTCACTCGATACTCATCAAATCGCTCCTCTTTTAACCAGAACTGGTCATATTTTGTAGCGAAAATAGCGCGTAAGTCAGGAAGAGAGGAGGTATTTATCTCTGACAAGTCTTGTCGAAGTTTAGAACAAGTTTCCTTTGCCAGTTCATTTTTTCTGTAGCGTTGGAATTGTTCTATTGCATGAGCTAACTCAAATTGGATATCCTCTAACAAACGGCGTTCTAAGATAGTATTTACTTCTTTTAGTTCCAATTGAATCTGCTGCAAGCATTTTGTCATATTAAGTGATTTTCGAGATAGATTTTCCAAAGCTAAAAACAACTTCTGCGCTTCATCCACAATCAAAAGCCGATTTTCTACAATTGACTTATCATCTTCTAACCGCGTCAAAAAATAGGCATGATTCGTCACTAACACACGACTACGCTTCGATTTTTCTTGACCTTTTTGCCAAAAATCTGTATCCCAAAAATGAGATTTTTTGCTCAATTTCCCGTCATGAAGAACCTGTTGTAAATAAGTCTGATAACGATGTCGTTGACCAATTTCATCCAGATCACCCGATTCTGTTTCTGTAAGCCAAACTAAAAGTAACATTTTGCAACGATTGACCAGACGATTATCATCTACTTGTTGCAAACTATCATAAAAAAAGTCAAGTTTCAAATAATTGGCAGGACTTTTTAAGCTATGAAGAGAAATATGAAAAATTTGTTCTAAGTTCTGTCCTTCATTTGCCACAATCTGATCCTGCAATACTTTCGTAGGAACCGTCACCAAGATTTGCTTGCTCGTTTGACCTAAAGCTGGAAGTAAGTAACCATAGGTCTTTCCTAACCCCGTCTGAGCTTGTAAAAAGCTTGATTGATGACTTTTTAAAGCTTGTTCTACCGCATGGGCAAACTCATCTTGTTCTTTTCGTTCCTCTAAAGCCAACAAATTGATATTGTGTTGGAAATTTTTGGATAATTTCCTTGCTTTTTTAATCTTTTTACTTTTTCTAAGAAAAATCCCCTGCCGCTTTACCAAATCATGGCAAGTGAAATCCGACATGTGATCAAAAGCATCCTCTATTGCCAAACGTGATTCATAAATCAAACTATTGGAAAAAGTTAACAAATATTCCACTAACTCTTTTGGAAGTTTTTGGATTTTCTCCTGTATTTTTAAAAATAAGGTAGCAGTTGCTGAAGCATCCGCAATCGCTGTATGTGCATGTTTTAAAGGGATGTCTAACTGTTCACATAATATTCCTAGATTGTATTTTTCAAACATCGGGAAAAAGACTTGTGCAAGTTCTACTGTATCTACCCTCGGAGTCACCAATTCAAACCCTTCCCAAAAAAGGGCTTCTGCAAGTAAATTGGCATCAAATTTCACATTATGAGCCACAAAAATGGCATCTTCAATCAACTCATATATCTCACGAGCCACTTGAGAAAAGTCTGGTGCCTTTCTCAATCGCTTATCTGTCAATCCTGTTAATTGGCGAATATGAGAAGTCAACTTTTCATGAGGATTCACATCGGTTTCATACGTTTTGACAATTTGACTATTTTCAATAATCACAATTCCGACTTGGATAATCTTTGCATTGCTACTGGCACTGGTCGCCTCCAAATCTACCACAGCATATTTTCTTTTTTCTTGTGTCATACTAGAAAAATTATACCATAAATCCAACTATTTCGTATCACGTTTTATGTCTTATTTTCTTTTGACGAATAAAGCAATATTTTTTTTATGTCATTTCTCACATTTTTTGTTAAACTATGAAAGGAAGGGAGCTCTCATGATAACAATTCATAAAACTTTAAATTCTCAAGCATACGAAAATACTTATTATTTAGAAAACGAGCATCATCTTATCGTAGTTGATCCGGGTAGTGACTGGGAGAAAATTGCAGCAAAAATCCAAGAAATCAATAAGCCAATTACAGCTATTTTACTGACTCATACCCATTACGACCATATTATGAGTGTTGATTTAGTTCGTCAACAGTTTAGCAATCCACCTGTCTATGTCGCTGAAAGCGAAGCTACTTGGCTCTATAGTCCGGAGTATAATCTATCTGGACTAGAGCGTCACCAAGATATTGACGACATCATCCTCCAACCTGCCGATGTTTTCTATAATTATCATAATTCTTACAGCTTAGATGATTTTTATTTTTATGTCGTACCAACACCCGGACATTCAATCGGTGGCGTTTCAATTGTCTTTCCTAACGAGCGTTTTGTTTTAACTGGTGATGCCTTATTTTGTGAAGCAATTGGTCGAACGGATCTCTATACTGGAAACTTGGAACAGCTCATTGCTGGCATTAAAGAAGAATTGCTGACCTTGCCTAATTATGATGTTTATCCCGGTCACGGTTCTCAGACTACCATTGTTCACGAAAAAATGTTTAATCCATTTTTACAATGAAAAAAGCCCTAAACAGGCTTTTTATTATTGTTTTCTACTAAATCCTCAAGAATCGTCTCATAGATAGAACTGATCCAAATGAGCCAATAATGATTCCTATGACAAAAAGGAAGGCAATCATCAATGGAATAAAGGTTTGCGGTACAATCATTGAGAGATTCTGACTGGCAAGTGATGGATTGAACGATTTATAAGCTACTTCATAAACAAAATAAACTAATCCAGCTGGAACAACCGCTCCGAGTAAGCCAATCCAAGCTCCTTCTAGTAAGAACGGTCCTCGAATATAACTGTTTTTCGCACCTACCAGACGCATGATTTGGATTTCACGACTGCGTGAAATAATCGTAATCCGAATAGTATTTGAAATTAAGAAAACAGCAATAAAGACTAAGAGGAGTGCTCCTACAATACCCCACGTACGAATAAAATTAGCCAGAGCAAAAATACGTTTTGTATTGGCTCCACCGTATTCGACCTCAGAAACTCCTTCAATCTTCTTCGCATTATTTGCGACAGAAGTAACATACTTCGGTTCTGTTGTATCCACAATATAGGCATCATGCAAAGGATTGGCGTCCCCTTCAAAGAGTTTCCAATCTTTTCCCATGACTTCCGTTAATTTCTTTAATTGTTCTTCTTTGCTAGAAAATGTAACAGATTTGACATTGGCCATTTTATTAAGAGCATCATAAACCTTATGATAATCCTCATTTTTAACTTTTTGGCCTTCTTTTGTAATCGTCTCTTTATTATCTGCCGTATCTGGACGCATATAGACCATGACCCGCACATTATTTTCAATATCTGTTGCTAGCTTCGCTGTATTTAAAATGACTGACACAAAGATTGCAACTAATCCCAGCGTAATCATCACGGAGCTGACTGCAGCAACCGTCATCCAACCATTGCGCTTTAAACTTTTAAGCGATTCTAGCAGGTGACTTAAAAATCTACTATTCATCGTATCCGTATTCTCCTTTTGCTTCATCACGCACCACACGACCATTTTCGATGGCAATAACGCGGTGACGCAAAGTATTTACAATTTGGCTATTATGAGTGGCCATTAAAACAGTTGTTCCTTGAAGGTTGATTCGTTCCAGAAGATTCATGATTTCCCATGAATTATCCGGATCCAAATTTCCTGTTGGTTCATCAGCGATTAGAACCTTTGGATTATTGACAATAGCCCGTGCAATCGCAATCCGTTGTTGTTCCCCACCTGATAACTCATTTGGAAAAGAGCGAACTTTATGTTTCAAACCAACTAAATCTAGCACTTCCATAACGCGCTTTTTAATATTGCGACGACGCTCACCGATAACTTCCATGGCGTAAGCGATATTTTCATAAACTGTCTTTTTGGGTAGCAATTTATAATCTTGGAAAACGACGCCAACATTGCGACGCAACATTGGAATATCACGTTTTTTAATTTTAGCAAGATTAAAGCCAGCAACTTGCAGACTTCCCTTATCAACTTTCACTTCACGATACAATAATCGAATAAAAGTTGATTTCCCAGCTCCAGAAGGTCCTACAATGTAGGTGAATTCTCCTGGTTCCACTTTGATGGACACACCACGCAAGGCTGTTGTCCCGTTGTCATATTTTTTGACAACATCTCTCATTTCAATAATTGACATATATTGCAAAGAGTCCTTTCATTAAATACTCAAGTTACTAAAATGACACTTTCTGTGATAAAAGTCTTCTTTTTAGTTTAACCGCCATTTCAAGTAGGCATCTATGAAGCCATCTAAATCACCATCCATAACTTTATCAACTTGAGCTACTTCGTAACTAGTTCGATGATCCTTAACCATAGTGTAAGGTGTAAAAACATAGGAGCGGATTTGACTTCCCCAAGAGATCTCTTTTTTATCTCCTTTGAGCGAGTCTACTTCTGCTGCTTTCTTTTCTTGCTCCATTTGATAGAGCTTGGCTTGAAGCAACTTCATTGCCCGATCACGGTTTCCATATTGTGTACGGTCAACCGTTGATTGTGTCACAATTCCTGTCGGTATATGCGTCAAACGCACCCCCGTCGAAACTTTATTGACATTTTGTCCACCAGCACCACCTGAACGAAAAGTATCCATCTTGATGTCTTCATCTCGAACTTCAATTTCAATCGTATCATCTAACTCCGGCATGACTTCTACTGATGTAAAGGAAGTGTGTCGACGCTTAGCTGAATCAAACGGAGAAATCCGCACTAATCGATGAACTCCCATTTCAGATTTCAACAAACCATAAGCATGAGGCCCTTCAAAAGACAAGGTAACAGACTTAATTCCCGCTTCATCTCCCGCTTGATAATCCAAAACTTCAACCTTGAAACCATGAGCATTGCCAAAGCGTGTATACATACGAAGCAACATATCTCCCCAGTCTTGAGCTTCTGTTCCTCCTGAACCTGGGTGAATTTCAAGGATAGCATTGTTGTTATCATAAGGTTCTGATAAAAGCAAGGTCATCTCATAACTTGCCATCATCTTGTCCAATTCAACTAGCTTTTCTTCTAGTTCTTCTTGAACAGATGTATCTTCAGCCAAGAAATCCAGCAAAATTTCTAGTTCATCAAACAAATCAGTCATTTGCTGAAAGTTATTATAGGTTTGCTTGAGTTCATTGAGCTCCTGAGATGTCTTTTGAGCTGCAATGTTGTCATCCCAAAAGTCAGGTTCTGTCATCTTATTTTCTAAGATAGCAATTTCTTCTTCCAGACCTTCTAAGTCAAAGAGACCCCCTGAAAGAAGCTAATTTTTCACGATTTGCGTCAATTTTTTGACGAATTTCTGAAATGTCCATATCTACCTCTTTTCACATATCATTTTATTATATCACAAGTCAGTATTTTTTTCTAACTTCTGACAGAATCCCATAATAGTTATTGTATAAAATTTCTAATTCGTTATCAAGAAATTTCGTTCTTTGTTACATGATTGTTAGATAGGTTGCCATCTGAAGAGGAATATTAAGTAGACAGATACAGAAAAATGATTTATATAGTAGTGAACTATTTTACTAGCTCTTGTTCAAGAACTTCTAAAACACCTGATTCTTGATTACCTGGTGCTTGATATTTTGCTACTCTCTTTACTATTTCAGATTCGTTTTTCATCGCATAGCCTGCTCTACATAAGCTAGCTTTTCTAGGTCATTTCCACCGTCTCCAAAAGCCATTATCTCTTGTGGAGCTGATCTTTTGGAAAAAACGAAGCCAGTTGGGCATATTGATTGTCTGAGATGACAACTACTTTAATATCTTTATCTTGCAACATTCGATAAACTTTCTCGAAGTGCTCCACATCGTAGGTATTGTCAAAGCACAGGAATGTATCATCCGCATCAAAAAGTTATAGAAAGTTGAAGCTTATCACAAAAAATTACAAATATCTTGGATCCTAAATTCCTAACCGAACGTGAATCCCTAGTGGTTGATATAGAGGAATTGGAAAGTCAATTAACAACCCTAAACCGAGAACTTCAGGAACTAGAAAGTATCTCAACCCTCTCAAGTGAATTCTTAGAAAACTACTCTAAGTTAACAGCTACTATCAATGCACTGAAAGAGCAAAACGAGGTCTATCTGAAAGAGTCATCTTTATCAAAATAAAAGTCAGAGGCAGACTCTGACTTGAAACGCAGTACGGAAGATATCCTTCTAGATTTAGAAGGAAAAATCAATAGTAAGATGCGTGAGTTCAATAATATTCTGTATCCAGATATTCGCAAAACTCCCCAAATTAACTTTAAAGCTCATAACAACTACTCCTTCTATACACCTGATGACGACGGGACAGGAACTAAGTTCAAAGGGATGATTCTATTCGACTTATCAATGCTTTACCTCACCAAACTGCCAGCGTTAACGCATGATTCATTACTCCTTAGTAATATCAACTACCAAGCAACTGAAACTCTTTTGAAGCTATATGACCAATATAAATCATTAAATAAGCAAGTCTTTTTATCCTTCGATGAAACTAGCTCGTATTCTCCAGAAGCTAATCGCTCTCATCAGAAAATACTGTACTAAGACTCTCTAGCAACGAAAATGAACTCTACGGTATTTCATGGAACAAAGGAGAAAACTCAGATGAAGTTTAGTTACAATAAATTATGGAAACTTCTAATTGATAAAGGATGGATAAAATC
Organism: Streptococcus sp. HMSC067A03; assembly: GCF_001814295.1. Taxonomy (NCBI): domain Bacteria; kingdom Bacillati; phylum Bacillota; class Bacilli; order Lactobacillales; family Streptococcaceae; genus Streptococcus; species Streptococcus sp. HMSC067A03. The sequence continues at coordinate 159,056 of NZ_KV815642.1, forward strand.
AAAGCTTCGACAAGAAGCGGGAATCAGCTCTTCCACCATCGCAAAACTAGATGTAACAACAGATGTACTTTTAAAGATATGTATAGCACTTAATTGTAGAATTGAGGCCATTATAGTTGTAGATACAAATGAATAGTTGTCAAAAAGCACTTCGTCGATAATCTGTTCTATACAAATTATCGACGAAGTGCTTTTAATTTCTTTTAGGGACATATAATTTACATAATAGTACTTAGTAAAAACTATCAACTCATATTATACTTCTTAAATAGAGTTCCAAAAACTAGTGATAACACAGTGATAGATCCTCCAATAATAAAAAGATTAAAGGTATTGTTAGGATTTAATACTACTGAGAAAAATCCAGTCCCAGCTGGCATAAAAAGTATTGCTACCGTAAAGATGATTCCAAAGACTCTACCAAGAAACGCATTATCTACGTCCCTTTGGACAATAGAGAAAAATTGAATATTAAAAATGGTAATAAATAGACTAAACAGTGCTGGAGACAAGGCTAGAACTATGACATGGTGGAATAAAAAATAGAGCGGAGTAGCTAACATTAGCATCAAACCTGAACAGGCCAATAGGAGCATTAAACGTTTACTTGACAAAGATTTATTGACAAAACCACTTAATATCGCTCCAATAAATCCACCAATCGCTTCTGCTGTTAAAAATGTCCCATAAAGCCCATCTGATATTTCTCCAAACATTTGATTACTATAGGGTAACAATAAATTATACGCGGCTACAAAAAAATTAACCAAGGCAGAGAGAATGATAATAATAAACATTGGCTTATGGCCGTAAATATACTTGAACCCTATTTTTAAGTCGTTAAAGACTCCACTTATTGTCATTTTCCCCTTTGTGACCACTTCTTCATTAACAGGTACAATAAAGAAAATCAGTGACGCAGCAATTAGAAATGAGCATCCATCTAATAATAATACACCATGTATGCCCAGTATATTATATAAGAAAATTGCTACCATAGGAACCGTTACTTTGATTATAGTACTCGTTGTCTCTAACAATGAATTAAGCTGGGAGATACTATCTTTTTTTACAATTTCTTTCGTGAAAGCTTTATAGGATGGTCCAGAAAAAGCACTCATAAAAGCCAAGGTAACGTTTACTATGACAATCGCATAAACCAACCATTGTTCTTGGGTTATTAACGAAAGAACTATACAAGCGATACCACATAAGACATTTGTTCCAATGATAATTTTTTTCCGCTTGAGGCTATCAGCAATAACCCCACCAAACAAATTAAATAGGACACCTATTACGCTTTCTAATGATTGGTAGATTGCAACCAACGATAGTGAAGCTGGATTTAGTCCAGCGAGAAATGTATTATTCGCAAAATCGAACATGATATCTCCGATTCGAGATATGCCTCTACTTATAATAAGGTAAGCCACGTTTTTTTCATCTATTTTCAAGAATAACTCCTTAACTATGAATATTTTCTTTTATCATTAATCATCAATTTTTTCTAAAAATTTTTTTACAATATCCTCCTCATGGCTTACCCATAAATATAATTGAACCTTAATATGTTATTACAAAGTATTGAATGTAAACAGCACCCATAAAATCAAATAAAATAATCATAGAAATTCACAAGTTAAAAGCATTTCAATTGTTGGGTGAGCTATCCAAAGATACTTATGGCATTATCGAAATGCTTATTTTAGGGGTTCTTACATTAATCATTAGTACGGATGAAACCTAGGAGCTAGCACTAATATCTACATAATTCCTTATGAGATTACTGACATGCGATAAAACTTAAGTTATATGGCAATGAAGAGTTTTTCTTCAATCAGATCTATATTTTATTATTTTCCCTGGTGTTCCTACTACAACAGCATTTTCTGGTACATTATGTATTATGGTAGCACCTGCACCAATTATAGCACCAAAGCCAATGCTTACCGCATCCCTAATTGTCGCACCCGCACCTATGAAGACGTTATCATCAATTTTAACATTCCCAGATAGTATAACACCTGGCGAAATATTTACATTATTACCAATTTTACAATTACATGAAACAATACTTCCTGAATTTATAATATTGTTATCACCGATTTCTACAAGTGCTTGAATAGTCACATTGGTACCAATAAAATTTCCTTTTCCTAAAAAAGAATGTTTTAAAATTTTCGCGGAATTACAGATAACATTCGTATATTCCACCTTATTTTCATATGAGCAAAATATTTCTTCTCGCTTAAAATTATCACCAAATGCAACAATTGCTTTTGGCTTCTTTTCAAGTGTCAAGAGTAAACCTTCAAACCATTTTAGACCTCCTAAGACAGTTTTATCTAAGACTTTGCAACCAATAAAGCGACCTTCATCAAAAATATCTACCAATCCTTCAACTTCACCTTCATAAATTGACAATACCGCCAATCCTTGATCACCTGAACCTAATATAAACATATCCTTTACCCACAACTTTTAAAACAAACTTATAATTATTTTACTTTATATATTGTATTTTCATCTTGCCACTTAATAATATGTGAAATTTTACTCTTCAGATCTTCTTCATTCTTTCCACTAATTAAATATGCTATAAGAGCAGAGGCGCTAAAATCACCTCCACTATATTTTCTCCCAATAGAGGTCTCATCAAAATTAACTTTCTCAACCCATGAGTCCTTATATAAACTAACAGATAATAATTCTCCTTCTTTAGGAGGAATTGTTATCCAAGCTGTTCTTTTGTCAGATTTTATTATATTTAAATAATCAATTCCTATCTGACTTTTTACAAATGTTTCCTGTAAATTTATGTTGGTTATTAATTTGAAGGAGTCATTTATTAACCCTCCACCTACTCTAGAAGCAATTTCGCAAAAAGTAATCTGCTCACCATCCACAAAAAATTCTGCATGAAATGGGATTGTATGACTAGGAGTTGGAATTTTAGTCAATACTTTTAATGTCGCATCATATAATTTTTTCGAAAGTGGATTACTATCATCAATTATATATGATCCTAGTGGTGTATTAGTTTTAAATGATAAACAATCATTGAAATATTTCGAAACGGAATATAACAATATTTCACTATCTTTGAATAATCCGTCTACATGATACATCTCACCATCTGTGAAAGTTTCAACCATTATATTTGGACTTAGAGGAGTACTAATGAAATCTTTTAATTCAGATTTATTTTGTATAATTGTTACACCTATTGATCCCGCACCCTGTCTAGGTTTCACTACAAATGGATATCTTAGGTTATCAGTAAACTCGATTAAATCTATACAATCATTAATTTCAGCATATTTTGGTAAAGATACTACTTTTTCTAAATATTTTTTCATTATATATTTATCTCTAAAACCAATAGCGCTCTCGATATTCTGTCCAGATAGTCCCAGTAACTCTCTTATCTTTGCTGCTAGGACTATATCAAATTCATGAGTTGCAACTATATAATTAAATGGTTTTTTTGCATGTGACTCAATAAGATCAAATAGATAATTTTGATTTTCCAAAAGATCATCATAGAAGTAACATTTAAACTTTGAACTACTGTAGTAAGATTTAAATCTAGATTTAGTGAAAAACTCAATTTCATATTTTTTATCTTCTAATTCTTCAATAGATTTATAATCACAAACTCTAGGTGAAAATTGATTGATAATTGCTACTTTTACCATAAAATACCTCCAGATATTTTAAAAATTATTTAGAAATCAGTAAAACTCTTATTTTCTCGTAGCCCATATATATAAAGACTAGTGCTACTACAATTGCTCTAAAACTGGCAAGATATGTCCATAATGCTAGTATTCCAAATCTACTTAGTAGAGGCCAAAGGAGACAGGCTATTAGTGCCCCAAGCCAGCCATACTTAAAATTAATATTCAATGCATGTGCATTCGGTTGTATTGTTGATGTAGATATCATAATAACTAAAAATAATAAAGTTATACCCATATGAACTGATAATTCAAATTGAGATAGCACTAAAATTAATAACATATAGACTGCAAAAAATATTCCAGATAATCCGAATGCTTCAAAATCTCTATTTTTATCTATTTCAATAGCTCTAACCCATCCTTGCATATCAACAAATGGACTAAAAAGTAATAATAAACCAGCATAAATGGACCAATAAATTGAATTAAAATCATTGTATACATGTAGAGTAACATCACTATCAGCTAAGTAACCAATAAAAATAAGTGTAATAATAGCTCCTATACTAATCAACCATTGTATAACATTACTATACAATACAGTTTTATAGCCATTCTTGAGGACGCTTATTATAAATATCCCTCCTGATAGTAAAGCAACTAGAGTTGATAATCTTGAAGAGAGACCAATAATAGTTCCCATCTGATACATTGCTTGTAAATTAATAATAATTGAAAAACATTGGACAATAGCCATAAAGTACACTAACCAGCGAACATTTATCATTATTTCCTTTAATCTTGATAATTTTTTAAAAAATAGGCCAAAAATCGGAATAGCTAACGAATTAAAAAATGCCCACACTGCAAAAGGAATCACCCCTTTTTCATGAATCAATGTATAAGTTACTAAGAAAGAAACTCCCCAAGACCAACCAGCAGCTGAACTTATGCCGTAATATAATTTCCTTATCACTTAATTACCCTCCATTTAATGTTATTATTCTTCTTGAACGTGTTTGTAATTCTTCAATCATAATTTCACTCCTATTTTTCTCTCTTTCACCAATAGCTATAAAAAAATCATATTTCTGATTGTATGCCCTCCTCTTCGCTTTTGCTAGAGACAATGAACTAACCTCTTCTTTAATAAAAAACTTTTTCAACTTTTCCTTTCGAATGAGAGTTAGAATATTATAAAAATCGCCAATTTTAAAATTTTTTCCACCAACATATTTCACAAAAACTTTTTTAGGATTTTTTGAAATTTGAATTCTATCTAAAAGAGCTTCTATACAAACCGCTAAACCACCACTTAGTATGCCCTTTTTAGTTACTTCAAATATTAAATTAGAGTAAGTTCCAGCATCTAAAAATGGTCTCTCATTTTTATCTACACATTTATAGTAAATACCTTCAAAAACTTCAGAGCCTCTAAAATCAAACAAATTAATTTGAATAGTAAGACGATGTCGTATGAACTCTATATATTTCTGCATTTGACAAAGTTCATCAATTAATTCAAATAATTGATTTACTTTACAATAGTTTAACAAATCATATATTGTAAAATTTCCCTTATGAAATTTTAATAAAAATTTTACATACCTTGGATTGATATTTAATGAATTTATCATTCCTAACATGTCTTTACTCTTTCTTAACTCATATAATACCTCTTTATAATTATTATATTTTGATAAAATTATTTTCCAAATATTGAAATTAGTTAATATAACAATACTTTCTAACTCAAGTGAATCAAGAATCTCAATAATTAAATTGATATAATTAAACTGTAACTCATCGATTGAAGAAGCATTAAAAATCTCATAGCAAAATTGTGAAAATTCCCGTAGTTTTTTATTTTTTCGATATATTGTTGCATTAGAACAAACTTTATAGCTACTATAACCCTGCTTATTGTTATAGAAATATCTCAGTATAGACATAGAACCATCCGAGCTTAGTCCTATACTTCTATCTTTTTCATCTTTAATTTGATAATACCTTCCTATAGATGCATGAGTGTATTCATTTAAATGACTATAAACAGCAGATGAAACTTTGATCAATTCAAAACCATTTATAGATGCTATATCCCTCAAATTATTTTCTACGTCACAATATTTTTTAAATTGAATTTCATCAAGATCAAAGAAACCTTTCGGATAATTTAACCTGATATTTCCCTTTTTGACCATACTATTTTCTCTTCAATTTCCCACTAGAAGTTGTTTCTATAGATTCAACAAATTTTATTGAATGAGGTAAATAATATTTACCTAAGTTTGTTAAAATCAGTTCTTTTATTCTATTACTATCTTTCACTTCAGAAATAACTTCTAATATATAATTTTCTCCGTAAATAATGTCACTAATTTTTTCAACTTTACAAAGTTGAATATCCGGCAATTGAAGAATAATTTGTTCAATTTCAATAGGGTTAATTTTTATCCCTCCCTTATTAATTGACATACTATCTCGACCTGTTACAAATAGAAGACCTTCCCTATTTTTGTATCCTCTATCTCCTGTATATATCCATTCATCAGTATGTTTATTCGGATAATATCCGTTCATAAAGCGATTTGTCTTTATCCAGATTTCACCTTTCCCATCATCATCCATATTCTTTATTTCAACTTCAACCCCCGGTAAAGATGTACCAACAGAGTTAATATTTTTTAAATCACGTCCATATTGTAGACAACAAACTGCGGTTGTCTCTACCATTCCATATGCATTTGCTATATTTGCGTTTTTCAACTTATTTAATAAAAAGATTGCACTATCTTTATTTATAACCTCTCCACCTACAATAATACATCTTAATTTTTCGCACTCTTCAAGAGTATTTGTATATAAATTAACAAGTTTATTCATCATAGTAGGTACCATAACAGTTATTGTTACATCGTTTAATTGAAGTTCCTTGAAAAAATTTTTATAAGTAATTCTATCTTTAAAAATTACTCTTCCCCCCGTAAAAATAACTATCATGGCAACCCAGAGAGATTGAATAAAGGCAATGTGCGAAGGGAGATATAATATATCATCACTGGAAATTTCTAACTGTGAGATCATTAGATTAATTAATTCTGTAAAAGATATCTTATTAATCACAACCGATTTAGGAGCTCCTGTGGTACCTGATGTAAAAAATACTAAAGGAGTATCCGAAATCCCTATTTCAAGATTATTATAAATATTATTGAATTCACAAAATTGATAAACTTTTTTCTCACTTTTACACTGAAAGTTATTATCTGATAATACTGCTTCAGCATCGGATATATTCAAAAGTGTTTCAATTTGAGAATTAGTTTGAATCGGATTAATTGGAATAACAACCTTACCTTGTAGCATGAGATTTAAAATCATATTTAAGTACTCAGCTTTATTTTCCCCTATGACTGCTATTCTCTTCTCTTTTATCTTCGATAAATCAATTAAATAATATTCAGTATGAATACAACTTTCAAACACATTATTAATCATTTTCGATAATTCCATATCTCATCTAAATTTCAATCTTATTAATTATTAAATAATCATAATTCAATAAAAATGGACTATAATTTTTATAATTTAAGATTACTCCCTTTCTTCTAAATTTATCTCTTAAAAATTCTGAAGCCTTAGTTGTTTTGCCTGAAATTATTTTCGATTTCAAATCAATATAGGTACTATAATTTTTATGATATTTATTATCCCCTTGGTAAAAAATGATAATATCTCTTTGATCAATAGAATCAGTAGATTCAATTTCTTCTAAATTATATTGAAAAATAATATTTTCATTAAATTTCTCAAAACAAAAGCTATTATTTTTTATCTCTGGTTCTATTCCCAATCCCTCACTTAAAATATCAACAATTATATTTTTTCGCTCTTTCACAGAAACTTCTTTACTACTTGGACCTATATACTTTGCCGGAACTCCTCCTATTAATGAGTTGGGTGCAAAACTCTTGGTTACGATAGCATTTGCTGCTACAGTAGTACCTTGACCAACTATGACACCTGGTAGAACAATAGCCCTTGTTAAAATGGATACATTTTTTTCAATAATAACTTTATTTTGTTCAGCATAATATCCATCAATTGCCGATTGACCATGTCCCGCACCATGCGTAAAAATCATTGCCTCGATTCCTAGACCACCATATCCCCTTAGTTCCACAGAATCACTTACATTTATTTGCGCTCGAGGTCCTATGAATTGATAATCACCAATTTTAATATTTGCACTTTTTTGATTCCATCCACCTTCTCCAATTCTTACTGACTCATTACACCAAAATTCTCTTCCGATATTTATATTATTTGCCCTAAATATACAATCTTTACTAATTTTTCCTCTTGTTCCCAAACTGAATGTTTCCTTAGAGTAAATCATAGTTTTTGGAAAAAATAAGCAATTATTTCCAATTGTAATCCTATCTGCTTCTATTACTACGAATCTACCGATGACTGTATCCTTCTGAATTAAACATCCTTTATTAAAAATGAGCTTTGCTCCATAGCAAATCACAACATTCTCTTCAATTTTTGCACCTAATTTTTTTAATTTCTGAATATATATCCGTGAATATAGTCTATCTAAGATTGAAATTTTTGATCCCATATCTAATCACCAACAATTCTTTACTAACTTACAAATTTATAGGAATACTCCTATGTAGTAACTCACCGTTGATCATTATATATACTTTTAAATAATATACTTGCAGCGGTGTCTTTTGGAGATTATATTTAAAAGTAGTCTCTCCCTGCAAACTATCTTGATTATTAGCCACTACTCTCTCAATTGAATATCTATCAGCTTCTAATATTTCACAATCTACTGCTGCAATTTCTCCCTTCTTAATTAGGTTTTGATAGTCGAACAACACCTTTATTTCTAATTTTTCTATATTAATTTCCATTGTTAAATTTATATCTCTAAAGACATTCCTAGGCAAATCAATTGAAGTACCACATCTTGAGCATTTATATACAAACCTACTTACATTTTCTGGAAGCACTGTGAATTTCTGTAACAGAATAGAATTATTACAATTTGGACAAGAGTTTTCTCGGAACTCTTCATAATCTATTTCTGAAAGTTCATGATAATACTCTGAAAATAGATAATTTCCTGTTCTAGTCTTCATACTCAAATCTGAAATTATTCTATCCTGTAAATCTCTTAATTGAGTTTCTAGAACATCCATTTCATGATTTAATTGACATAAATTATATCTATGTATATTTGAAATATTAATTTTTCGCACAAGCGATTGTAGCTGATTTTCTACATTTATTTGTATATTCTGAATTCGTTTATCTTTTACGCCATAAATATCTATTTGTTTTTGCTTATGAAAAATTTCCAAATATTTTTTTAAACGATTTTTTAAAATAAGAAGATTATCTGTGAAATCTTTGATTTCATACAATATCTTCTCTGAACTACTATTTAGAGTTGTAAGCCTAAATTCAGGAGCACCTAAAATGCAAAATGAACCAGTATCATATTTTAAGTCTTTTGACATTTTATTTAAAATATTAACTGATTCTCCCACACTATATCCAGCTTTTATTAATTCTATAAAGAATATATTTTCAATACTACTACCATCTTTAATAATATTGCTCCCAATTACTACAGCTGGATAGCTAACACGAAAACCTTCAGAAATCCAATATTCCTTTCGATATAGACTTTTTTTAAAGTGAATACCACTACAAGAATTTAAAAAGGCTATTTTACATTTTATCTCTTTATTATCTACTATATCCTTTTTTCCCTCATAGTATTCTGGATTTCTAGCCCAATGAGGAATATCACACCCACTTCGCGCCTCCATCACATTATTGTCATTATTTGTACAACATATATATCCATTATAAATAAAGAGTTTATCTTCTCGACTGTGTCCATGGAATGAAAAAATATCCATCTCATCAGTATAAGGGAAGTTGCCTTTCGACGAATCAAAAAAATTAAAATAGTTTTTGTTTTTCATCTTTTCATCGTGTGCAATCAATAAAGAATTATCTTTAAAGGTATTTTCTAAAGATACTGTTTTAAATATCTGATAAGTTAAATCATATATGTCGTCATACAAAAGAAAGCCGACTGAAGTATAAATATTATTAATATTGACTTTGTTTGTACATTTATAAAAACTACTGTCATCAATATTATCAATGTTACAGACAATAGTCACATAATCATATTTCTTTTCAAACTCAGTATCCAAAAAATCACTAATATTTTTATATGAAGTAAAATTATAATTTCTATTGCTAGCGTATAATTCTACAGACTTCTGACACATGAGGTTACTTCCAATATAAATAACGACTGACTCGCTATCTATAGTTTTTCCTTTGTATGTTATTGATAATCTATCCTTTGTATAAAATTCAAATTCTACATCATAAAAACTTGAAATTTCCAACAAATCAATTTCTTGATTTTTTACAAGTAACGTCAATTCATTCGCACTTGATGCTTTTACATAGTCTTCAAAGTTTGTTGTAAGCCAGCATTTTTTCATATTTTAACTTTCTTCCTTAAATTCATAATAGTCCCTCTACATGAGAAATTGTTCGAATAATATCAATTTCACTCTCTACTAAATCAACTTCAATGACATATCTAGGAGTCTTGTATTTTTCCTTTATATATGAAAAAATTTTATATACACTTTTATCAGGTTTCTGAAATGAAATTCCATATTTATTATTTTCTAAATCCCTAAACGAAACATGAGAAAATAATAACCTCTTCCCCATTGCATCTACCATATCTGTTAAAGATATATTTGCTTTCCAAGCAGACTTAAAATCTAGAACAAATCCCCAATTATCACTTTCCAGTTGTTCTTTTAAGAGAATAATCTGCTCAGGACAATAGAAAAGTGTATAGTCTTTATTTTCAATCGCTATATCAATATTATACTTTTCAGCTTCAGCTATTAAAAACTTTATTCTATCAATACTGTTGTCCCAATCACAATTTTGTAAAGGGCCGTGCATAATCAAATATTTTGAATTTAATAATACGCATATCTCTAAAAATCGGTAGAATATGTCTTTGGCTTCTGTATATTTTTTTATATTTACAGAGAATAGATTTGGAACCTCATATCCCTCCATAAAAGGATGTATAGAATTTACATTTACTCCCTTTTGGCTGCAATATTCTTTTACTTTTTTTATTTCAGAAGCGGTCAATTCCAATCTAGATTGGAAAAAAATTTCATAATCATATACTTCATTGTTAGTAAATTTTTCAAAGGTTGCTAGATTATCTAACCCTAGAGAACTAGTACTCCCAGTGGATAATATTATTTGTTTCATACTTCCGCATTAACACTTCCTATTTATATGTCTAATCAGTATAAATCCCTCTGCATAATCTACTCCTATATGTTTACCAAATAAGACAGATTGAACTTTAGGGCCGTCGATTGGGTATGACTTTTTATTCACTTGACTTTTATGGAATTCGATAGCCCTCAACTTTTTCTCAATATTTATTTCTACAAAAATATTTGGAACAAACTGCAAAGCATTGCTAACATATATATTGGGAGGAGAAAACGATAGAAAAGTAAACGAATGACGCCTACTAGAGGACTGTACAGATTTAAATATGATTCGATGATCTTTATGAGCATCATTTTCCCAATGTGTAAACACATAAGATGGATTAAATTCCTCAATTTCGTTGTCAATAATTGAAACTAATTTGCTTGAACTAAACTGAGAAACTTGAGATTTTTCACTAATTATTTTTAATTCTATTCCTAGAAATTCTGCAGACTTTTCTGCTTCTAAAATCCTCGTTTTATCTTCTGGAACCGATAAGACTAGCAGTTTGACATAAAAACCACTATTAACCATATTAATTATATGTCCACCCATAGAAATTTCCGCATCATCTGGATGGGCTGTAATTATTAATGCTTTTTTCACCTTATCTCCTACTTTCATTATATTGGAAGTTCCCAATTTCAAAATAATGAATATTTGGTAATCTAGATAGATTCTTATTCACTCCAAAATTATCAAAAATAATTATTTCTTTATCTAAATCAAAAAGGAATCTTTCTAATTCTCCATCATAACTTTTATGTGAGGTAGCAATTATCAATATGTCAAATTCTTGTAATGACTCACTATTTAAACTGAAAGATTGAACAGTCGTTATTTCTTGAATTTCTTCACTAGAGTAATATGGATCATTTATTTTTACCTCCATTCCATTTCTTAACAAAGAATGGATTAAACTAATAGCTGGGGAGTTCTTCCAAATTTTAGTCTCCGGAGCATAACTTAAACCTAATACTCCTACTTTTTGACAGTTATAGCTTTTGACTAAATCAGTAATAAAGTCAGACTGTTTTAAATCAGAGTTAACTGACTCCCTTAGCATAGACAACTCCTTGCTATCATCGACTGCATCTAAAATATATTTAGGAGCTAACGGAAGACAGTACCCTCCAATTCCAATTGACGGATGATAATAAGGAATATTCCACTTAGTTGAAGCAGCATTGAAAATTTCTGCAATATTATATTTTGGAAATGCTCTCATCATTTCATTAGCAAATACAACATTAATATAACGTATAGAATTTTCAACCGCCTTCACTAAACAAGCGTGATAGGCATCCGTTACCTCAATCACAACATCAGAAAGCATTTCATATAATTTCAAAACCTCCATACGATAATTTGATCCCAATGTACCAATAACTCGAGGAAGTGTTTTTAAATTTAATCCAGTCTCTAAAAACCAGTCTCGTCTAGGAGCCAGTGCTAGATACTGCAAATCATTCAACTTTGGTCTTACAATTGTATCAATCCAATTTGGAGAAATTGTACTTTCAATAATAACTAGTTGTTCAGATACTGTTGTTATATTATCTAATACAGTAGTTAATGGTTTACTAATAGGTACTCCATTTCTTTCAGTATTAATACAGATAATTTGTATCTCATTAGAATATGTATCAGCGTGTTCTACAACTTCTGGTAAAATGGACTTCTTAAATATTAATTCACTAAATATTTCTTCATCTAAGTCAATTTTAAATGGTAAATTTCCTTCAAGTAGATTCTGTATCAATCTATGATTAGTATCAAAAATTTTGACACGGAAACCTACTAATGCAAAGTGGTAAGCTGTGGATAGACCTATATATCCTGCTCCCCAAATTGTAATATTTGCCTTCTTATCTTGAATTCTACTTAGCAAATTATTTTTCATAATATGTTCAACTTTCTTCATTATTTTATTCATAATTAATGGTATAAGTCTTTAGAGTATCCAAAACTTAGGTATACACCTAAGCATTTTATCTACCAACAATAATGATAATATCCATTGCCAAAATCAAAATCGGCAAAAGTTTTGAAATTTTCTTCATACTTTGACTTCCTTTCTATTTTTATTTATTGTACAATAAATAAAATAAAATCATTTTTTTTTGGGAAAACGGGAAATTATGAAATCAAAACTTGGTATGACACTTAGAAAGGTCCGTAAAGGTAAACAAGTCAGTTTATCTTCTGTAGCGGATGAGCATCTCTCTAAATCACAAATTTCTCGTTTTGAACGTGGTGAATCGGAAATATCTTGTGCTCGACTTATCAATATTTTAGACAAACTGCATATCTCTTTCGATGAGTTTCTTATCTTACATGATCAGGACTACACCAAAACTGAGTTATTTGCCAACTTGGTACAGTACATTCGTAAGCAATATTCATCACAAGATATCAATAATATAGTATGTCTACTTTCCGACTCCTCAAATTACACTTTAAATTCTTTTGAAAAAACAATGGTAAAATCCATTTTATACACAATGGATTCAACTATTTTTCCATCAGATGAAGAATTACTTCAATTGACAGATTATCTCTTCAAAGTTGAAAAATGGGGCTACTATGAAATCATTTTATTAGGTAACTGCGTACGAACAATTAACTACAAGTCCTACTTCCTATTAACAAAGGAAATGTTAAACAATTACCTCTACTCATCATTGAATAAAACCAATAAACGGATTGTCACTCAGCTAGCTATAAATTGTTTCATTCTTAGCATAGATAAGGAAGAATTTTCGAATTGTTCCTATTTAATTAGTGAGATAAAATCATTATTAGATAACGAATTGAACTTCTACGAACAAACCGTCTTTCTCTATGCTACTGGTTACTTTGAATTTAAGCGTCAATCAAGTAGCGGAATTAAAAAAATGAAACAAGCCATACAAGTGCTTGATATTTTGGGAGAAGATAAATTAAAATTGCACTATACTAATCACTTTAATAAGCTGACTAACAAAGAATAAACGAGATTCTTTATAATTTAACGATATACAAATCAAGGGTGTTCTCATAAAAACTTAGCCCTCTCAGCACACATCTACCTGAAACAAAAAACACTTAAAAAGCCTTGGAAGATGCAGTTCCCAAGGCTTTTTCTGTATTCTATCGTATCATTTTCCTTATTCCAATTTCAAATATCACTAATTTGACTATCTTTTATCCCTCCTCTTTATCTCTATTTTATACTAAAAAACTTAAAAATTCCTATGATTTTTGACGACAATCGTTCCTATCTCTTTTTTTAAAATACAAGAAGAAGCACTTTAACGAAGAAATTGTAGCTATACTTATCTCTTTTGAAATCTAGTACGAAAATAAGTGAATGGTTTCTCTCAGCTCGTCTGCAAGAACTTTTTCTTTATTTAATTGAAGATAAATTTCTAATAAGCACAAACGAACATTGGAAAACTGTATGAAGTCTATTGAGTTTTCTAACGGAAAGCTAAGCGAAGTTAACCAAACCGCAACTCTGGTTTGTGAGAGCCTCTCATTTAAAACAGCTTGATAGATTACTCGTGCCAAACGCCAATCTTCATCACTAATAAAGCGCCAATCCACTCTTTTAAAAATCTTTTCTAATACTTGAAGAACCTCATTTACTCGTGTTATAGGAAAATCTGGATGACAGATAATCTCAACTAAAAGATCTGCACCATGAGCAAAGGCATGCACCCAACCATATTCTTCAGAATAACCAGTACTATCATTTTCATACAATAAATAAGACAGACCTTGTTCAAATAGAGCCATTCTTTGATGACTAGAAAGTCTTTTAAAATAAAGTGAATTTTTCTTAGCATCTGCATTTAGCAAATTAGCGAATAATAAAGCCGTAAAAGATCGAATCAGAGTAGCCTGACCAACTTCTTCCTTTTTATACAAAAGTCCCTGTCGTTTAAGAGCTTCAACCACTACAAAATCAAACTGGTCCTTTGTAAATAACTGTTCTTGTATGGCTCTGGCTAGAGAAACAAAGATTAAGTCATCTCGTATTTTATAATTTGGATGACCAATATGATCTAACATCCAAAGGATTTCTTCTTGTTGATAAATCGGCATATCCTGTGCTAATTTTTCTTTTAGTATTTTTTCCATATCTTCCTTTTCAATTAGATTATTAGAAAAAGTCATCTTTGGATGACTTTTTCTTTCTTAAATAGCATTCTGATCAAAGCCAAGTTTGCGTTGGATAAATTTGACAATTTCTACAATGATAATCATTGAAAAACTGCCAATAAGGACTGCTGTCCATTGTGAAAGATCCAATTTTGTCACATGAAAAATTCCTTCTAGTGGCTCAATCAAAATAGTAGAAGCCAACAAGATAAAGGAGACCAAGATAGACCAATTAAAGGTTTTAGACTTGAATGGTCCGACTGTCAGAAGTGATTGATAAACAGATTTCACATTAAAAGCATGGAAGAGTTGAATTAATCCAAGCGTTGCAAAAGACATAGTTAATGCGTCTGCATGAATGGCTCTCATATCCCCAACATGAACAGGATTCATCAAGGCATAGGCATAAACACCAAGTACCAAAGCACCTTGCAAGAATCCTTGATAAATAATCGAGCTCATGACACCACCTGAGAAGAAGCTAGACTTGCGACCACGCGGTTTATGCGTCATCACACCTGGCTCAGCTGGCTCAACCCCTAGTGCAATAGCTGGGAAAGTATCTGTCACAAGGTTAATCCAGAGAAGATGAACCGGCTGCAGCACATCCCAGCCAAAAAGAGTTGCTAGGAAAATAGTCAAAACTTCTGCCGTATTGGCCGAAAGCAAATATTGAATCGTCTTTTGAATGTTAGAGAAGACTTTACGGCCTTCTTCAACAGCCACGATAATCGTTGCAAAGTTATCATCAGCCAAAATCATATCAGAAGCACCTTTCGAAACTTCTGTACCTGTAATCCCCATTCCAATACCGATATCGGCTGTCTTCAGGGCTGGTGCATCATTGACACCATCACCGGTCATAGCAACAACTTTCCCCTGATGTTGCCATGCTTTGACAATCCGTACTTTATGCTCAGGTGATACGCGCGCATAGACAGAATAATGACCAACAACTTTTTCAAACTCTTCATCTGACAATTCATTAAGCTCAGCACCAGTCATGACATGGTCTTTACTATCATCATTGATAATTCCAAGGCGTTTAGCAATAGCTTCCGCTGTGTCTTGGTGATCACCCGTAATCATAATCGGACGGATACCCGCTTCTTTAGCCACTCGAACAGCTTCAGCAGCTTCTGGTCGTTCAGGGTCAATCATTCCAATCATACCTGTGAATATTAAATCATTTTCAAGATTTTCAGACGTTAAGTTTTCTGGAATTTCATCAATAATTTTGTAGGCACCAGCTAAAACACGCAAGGCCTGATGAGCCATACCTGAATTATTTTCCTTAATTAACTGAGTCATTGCTTCATCAATCGGCGCAATATCGCCTGCCTTGTCACGAGCCACACAGCGCTTTAAGAGTTGATCTGGCGCACCTTTTACAGCAACCAAGAATTTACCATCTGGCAAAGGATGAATGGTTGACATAAGCTTACGATCAGAATCAAATGGCAATTCTGCGACACGAGGATATTTCTCTAAGAAAGCTTTAACATCATACCCTTTATCAAGTGCATACTGAACAAAAGCTGTTTCTGTTGGGTCACCAATGAGTTTCCCGTCTTGGTCAATTTTAGTATCATTAGCAAGTACAACGGAACGTAGCAACGGTAAGTCGAGTCCAAAGTCAATATCTTGTTTTGCTTCATGCAAACTGCCGTCATAAAAGACTTTTTCAACCGTCATCTTGTTCATGGTCAAGGTCCCCGTCTTATCAGAAGCAATAATTTCAGTCGAGCCAAGCGTCTCAACTGCAGGAAGCTTTCTAACAATGGAATTTCTCTTCGCCAAAACTTGTGTGCCAAGTGCCAAGACAATGGTCACAATAGCAGGAAGTCCTTCTGGAATCGCTGCTACAGCAAGTGCGACTGATGTCATCAATTCGCCCAGTGGATCTTTTCCTTGAACGAATACACCAACCACAAAAGTGATAGCTGCAATAATTAAAATCGCATAGGTGAGCACTTTTGACAGACCATTTAGATTTTGCTTGAGTGGAGTATCTGTTTCATCAGCGTTTTGAAGCATACCAGCAATATGACCGACTTCTGTAAACATACCTGTATTGACAACGACACCCATTCCACGTCCATATGTAACGTTTGAATTTTGGAAAGCCATATTGATGCGGTCACCCAGTCCTGCATCAGCAGCTACATCAACAGTCAGATGTTTTTCAACAGGAACAGATTCACCAGTCAGAGCTGCTTCTTCGATTTTCAACGTGTTCGCTTCCAAAAGACGCATATCAGCAGGTACCACATCACCAGCTTCCAGTATAACGATGTCTCCTGGAACTAATTCCTTAGAATCCACTTCTGTCACATGCCCGTCACGCAGCGCGCGCGCAGCTGGGCTAGACATAGATTTGAGTGCTTCAATTGCTTCTTCTGCCTTGCCTTCTTGGTAAACTCCAAAAATGGCATTAATAATGACCACAGCTAGGATAATAATCGCATCTGCAATATCTTCACCACCTGAAGTCACAACTGAAAGAATAGCAGCAATCAGCAAAATGAGAATCATCAAATCCTTGAATTGCTCAACGAATTTCATCAGAAGGGATTTTTTCTCTCCCTCATCCAGTTCATTGCGTCCGTATTCATCTAAACGCTTAGCGGCTTCATTGCTTGATAAACCTTGCTCAGAAGTTTCTAAATTTTTTAAAACTTCCTCCGAACCTTGCGTATAAAACGCTTGGCGTTTTTGTTCTTTTGACAAAATATTTCCTCCTTTGATCCCTTTTTGACAAACAAAAAGAGACCTGTTTATTGCAACAAGTCTCGCTGTTTCATACAAGGCCGGAAATTGCTTTCGTATTGACGACCTTGTAACGGATATCCCGCTAGCTACTCCCTTGAGTGTTTTTATTATATCAAATTCTTCAATTTTTTCAAGCAAAAAAAGTTCAATTTCTATCTATTTTACCGAATAGATAACAAGACACAATAAATAAAATAATCGCTATGACAATTGTTCCTGTTAGGTCAAAGAACATATTAAGCCTTGTCAGAAAAAAATCAAATAAATCTACTGAGAATGAAAATAGCCGTCATCACTAAACTAGGAAGGTTTCTTTTCATATCTTTCTATCTCCACGAAATTTCCATTTGATAATCCGCAAAAGTTCGACCGCCATCAGGTGTTCTCAATTGATAATGCAGTTCAAGTGTCTGCTTTTTCAAATCAACCTGGTAATGACTTGTTTTTGTGATAAATTGCTGTATGCCGACCGGTGTGGGAATTCCAATCAAGGCTTCTCCTCCTTTGATAAAACGCATCAAAGATTTAGGAGTAGAGAAACGTGTCATGACTAGTTCTTCATCCTGAAACTTCAAAACAACATTTTCATTCTCTTCATTTTCAAAACGCAAGTAATGATAAGCTCCCTTTTTCTGCCATTCTCCGTCATAAGTTTGATCAATTTGTTCTACTTGTTCATCAAACTGTATCTGATTTTTGATTCTAATCTTCACACTATAAGCTCCTCATCTACTGCTTTTCTTTTCTATTTTATCAGAAAATCTCAAAGATTTCTTCCTTTCTTTCCTTTAATTTTTTCAGTGTGGTCTTCTTCTGTTTTATGGTAT
Source organism: Streptococcus sp. HMSC067A03 (assembly GCF_001814295.1). Lineage (NCBI taxonomy): Bacteria > Bacillati > Bacillota > Bacilli > Lactobacillales > Streptococcaceae > Streptococcus > Streptococcus sp. HMSC067A03. The sequence goes on from NZ_KV815642.1 coordinate 177,852, forward strand.
AATAGAGCCATGATTGAAAAAGTATTTCGTGATCCCGTGCACAATTACATTCATGTAGATCACCAAGTCATCTATGATTTAATAAACACTAAAGAATTTCAACGACTGCGCCGCATTAAACAGCTGGGAACTTCTGGCTATACTTTTCATGGAGGCGAACACAGCCGTTTTTCACATTGTCTTGGAGCCTACGAAATTTCCAGACGCATCACAAAGATTTTTAACGAAAAATATCCAGAAGTTTGGAATCGTCATGAAAGTCTCTTAGTCATGGCAACAGCCCTCTTGCACGATGTAGGTCACGGCGCTTATTCACATACTTTCGAGCGTTTATTTGATACCGACCATGAAGAAATTACACGCCAGATTATCACGAGCCCTGAAACAGAGATTAACCAAGTGCTGATTCAAGTTTCACCTGATTTTCCAGAAAAAGTAGCCAGTGTTATCAACCATACTTATCCTAATAAACAAGTTGTTCAGTTGATTTCCAGTCAAATCGATGTGGATCGTATGGATTATCTCTTGCGAGATTCCTACTATACAGGTGCTTCTTATGGACAATTTGACTTAACACGGATTTTGCGCGTTATTTGTCCAGTAGAAAATGGCATTGCTTTCAAACGCAGCGGTATGCATGCTGTGGAAGATTATGTCGTCAGTCGTTATCAAATGTATATGCAGGTCTATTTCCATCCAGCTAGCCGTGCGATGGAAGTACTCTTACAGAATTTGCTCAAGCGAGCAAAATTTCTCTATGAAAAGCAGAAAGACTATTTTGTGCTCTCTTCTCCCAACCTTATTCCTTTCTTTGAAAAAAGAGTAACTTTGAAAGATTATCTTGCTTTGGATGATGGTGTGATGAACACCTATTTCCAAGTTTGGATGACGAGTCCTGATACGATTTTATCTGATTTAGCACAGCGTTTCATCAACCGTAAGGTCTTTAAATCCATTATTTTCTCTGAAAAAAATGAAAAATATCTGAATATCATGCGGAATTTAGTTGCAGAAGTCGGCTTTAACCCTGACTACTACACTGCCATTCATCGTAATTTTGACTTGCCGTATGATTTCTATCGACCACATGTAGAAAATCCGCGAACGCAGATTGAAATTGTGCAAAAAGATGGCAATCTTGCTGAATTATCCACTTTGTCGCCCATTGTTGAATCGTTAGCAGGCACAAGACATGGAGACAATCGTTTCTATTTCCCAAAAGAGATGCTGAAAGATGCTGGACTTTTTAGCGAAAATAGCAAAACTTTCTTGTCGTATATCAAAAATGACCAATTTATCTATGGAGAATCACACAAACATGAGTATTAAATTAGTTGCCGTTGACATTGACGGAACCTTATTGAACAATAAAAGAGAAGTCACACCTGAGGTTTTCAGTGCTGTACAAGATGCGAAAGCTGCTGGAGTAAAGATCGTCATTGCAACCGGACGCCCTATTCCAGGAGTGAGAAATTTACTCGAAGAATTACACCTAAATGAGCCAGGCGACTATGTCATTACCTTCAATGGCGGGCTGGTGCAAGATACAGTAACAGGGGAGGAATATATCAAAGAACCCCTGTCTTATGAGGATTATCTGGACATCGAATGCCTCAGCCGCAAGCTAGGAGTTCATATGCACGCTATCACCAAGGACGGCATTTATACTGCTAACCGTAACATTGGAAAATATACTGTTTACGAAGCTGGGTTAGTTAATATGCCAGTCTACTACCGCACTCCAGAGGAAATGATAGATAAAGAAATCGTTAAAATCATGTATATTGACGAACCAGAAATTTTGGATCAAGCAATCACGAAACTTCCTAAAGAATTGTACGATAAATACACACTCGTAAAATCTGCACCTTTTTACTTAGAAATTGTCAAAAAAACAGTCAACAAAGGAGCTGCAGTCGTGCATCTGGCAGAAAAATTAGGATTGACAAAAGAAGAAACTATGGCGATTGGTGACGAAGAAAATGATCGTTCTATGCTAGAAGTCGTGGGAAATCCTGTTGTAATGGAAAATGGAACTGATGAACTGAAAAAAATCGCCAAATACATTACCAAATCAAATGACGAATCAGGCGTTGCATATGCTATTAGAGAGTGGGTTTTAAACTAATGTACACTTATAAAATCGGAATCTCTGCTCAAGAACACGATGATTTTGTTAAGCAAAGCTCTCAAACCAACTTACTTCAAAGTGCTTCTTGGGCAAAGGTTAAAGATAACTGGGACAATGAACGAATTGGTTTTTACAAAAATAATCAATTAGTAGCCTCGGCCAGCATTCTCATCAAGCCACTGCCACTCAGTATGACCATGCTGTATATTCCGCGTGGCCCTATTATGGACTATCAAGATCAGGAATTGCTACACTTTGTTCTGACTTCTTTGAAAAAATTTGCTAAAACTAAAAAAGCTCTGTTTATCAAGTTTGACCCTAGTCTTTTCTTAGTTCAAAATCAAAGTGGGGAAGAACGACAGGACAATCCAAAAACTCTTGATTTGATTAACAACTTGCAAAAAGCAGGTGCTATCTGGCTTGGACGTACTGAATTATTGGATGAAACCATTCAGCCACGCTTTCAAGCAAATATTTACAAGGATAATTTCAGCGAAGAACTTTTATCGAAAAGCACACGACAAGCTATTCGCACTGCTCGCAACAAAGGTATTCAAGTCCAATTTGGTGGTTCAGAGCTTTTGGACGATTTCTCTGCTTTGATGAAAAAAACAGAAAATCGAAAAAGTATCCATCTGCGTGGTCAAGATTATTATCAAAAACTGCTGGATACCTACCCTGAGCAGTCCTATATCACACTTGCAAGTATTAATTTAAACGAGCGTCTAGAAAATCTCCAAGTACAAAAATCCAAGGCTGAAAAAGAAGCTAGCAAATTTACTGAAAAAACCAAGCCCGGTAAAATTGAAAACAACAAGCAGGAACAAAAACGGCTGCAAGAAGAAATGGATTTCTTAGCAGAAAAAATGACTCAAGGAGTCACAACAGTGCCTCTATCTGGAACTTTGGTTCTCGAATATGGAACTACCTCTGAAAATATCTATGCTGGAATGGACGAAGAATACCGCCGCTACCAGCCAGCTCTCCTCACTTGGTATGAAACCGCAAAACACGCCTTTGAACGTGGCGCCGATTGGCAAAATATGGGGGGAGTTGAAAACGATCTAGACGGCGGGCTTTATCATTTCAAATCCAAGTTCAATCCAACTATTGAGGAATACGCTGGTGAATTTAATCTCCCAACTAATCCTCTCTATCATCTCTCGAACCTTGCTTATACTTTGAGAAAGAAATACCGCAGCAAACACTAAGAAAGGAATCGCATGACACTCAAACAACTTCGTCAGGAAGAATATGTAAAACACAGCGCTTCTTGCGCTCAACGTTCTTTTATGCAGACGGTAGAAATGGAGAAGCTCTTATCAAAACGTGGCTTTACTTGTCAATATGTAGGATACACAAATGAGCATGACGAAGTGACTGTTTCAGCTGTGCTCTACAGTATGCCCATGACAGGTGGACTTCACATGGAAATAAATTGTGGCCCTGTTTCAACAAATCCTCAAGACCTACAGCATTTCTACCGTGAACTCAAGACCTACGCCAAAGAAAATGGTGCTTTAGAGCTAATTGTCAAACCTTATGAAACTTATCAAACATTTGACAGCAATGGTCAACCTACTTCGCCCGAAAAAACAGAATTGATAAAAGATTTGACAGACTTAGGTTATGAATTTGATGGTTTACAGACTGGCTATCCCGGTGGGGAACCTGACTGGCACTATGTCAAAGATCTGGCAGGTCTTACCGAAAAAGACCTCATCAAATCCTTCAGCAAAAATGGTAAATCGACTGTAAAAAAAGCCAATACTTTCGGCATTCAATTAAAAAAATTGAAGCGAGATGAATTAAATATTTTCAAGGAAATCACTTCTGCTACTTCCGAGCGGCGTGAATATAGTGATAAACCTTTAGATTACTACCAAGATTTCTACGATGCTTTTGGCAATCAAGCGGACTTTATGATTGCAACGCTTAATTTTCAAGATTATTTGCAACATCTGCAAAATGATCAAAAAAAGCTAGAACAAAAGATCAAAAAATTAGAAGCGGATTTAGAAAAAAATCCTCAGTCAGAGAAGAAGCACAATCAACTGCGTGAATTCTCTAGCCAATTTGAAAGTTTTGAAACACGCAAAGCCGAAGCGCAAGAATTGATAGATAAATATGGAACAGAAGACCAAGTTCTTGCAGGCAGCCTCTTTATCTATACACCACAGGAAGCGACTTACCTCTTTAGTGGTTCCTATCCTGAATTTAACAAATTCTACGCCCCAGCACTTCTCCAAGAATATGTCATGAAAGAAGCTCTCAAGCGAAACATTCCTTTTTACAATTTTCTTGGCATTACAGGAATTTTCGACGGGTCTGACGGCGTTCTCCGTTTCAAACAAAACTTCAATGGTTACATTGTTCGTAAAATGGGCACTTTCCACTATTATCCACAGCCATTAAAATTTAAAATTCTCAGTTTGGTTAAAAAACTGCTACGGCGCGCTTAAAAACTCTCAAACGGCTTTTTGAGAGTTTTTAAATATTCGTATTTTAGATAGGACTTATCAAATATGCTGAAACGATTTATTTCAAAAAAACTACTAGCGATTTACTTTCTGTTTATCGTGCTGACATGGATTGATTCAGTTTTAAACCCAACGCTCGTTCGGATGATTATTGATAATTTTCAAACGAAAAATTTAAGAATTCTCTGGCAAATCTTGATGTTGGGAATTCTTGGAAATATGCTGATTGTCTTAGGTTTGGCAGGCAAACGCTATTTCTATGCAAAAGTCATTGCAGATTTCAATGCAAATATAAAAGGAAAGATGTTTGCTACTTTTTTGTATGAAAATCAACTGGCAAATGAAGATATTCTTTCTGACTTGGAAAATGATGTGAAACAGATAGAAGAAAATTATGTAGGATCCACTTTGATTATCATTGGTTCTCTTGGTTTCACCTGCATCTCTATCGTTTATCCTTTATTGACAAACTTCTGGCTAGGAGCCATTTTCATCATTTTCTATGCCATTCCAGCTCTATGCAGTGGAATTGGCTCCAAAAAAACTAAATCGGCTATCTGAGACAAAATCAACAGTCAATCAAGACTACATCTCTCTGCTGTCTAGTTTTATAGCTAGTTCTAGAGTGATCAAAAACTATCATAGCCAGACTTTCTTTTACACTCTTTTTCAGCAAAAACTCTCTCAAAATATTGAGCAGAATATGAGGAAATATATTCTTCCACTTAGAAATAATAAACCTGAAAAATAGTTTCATTATCTTCGTCACCTCACAGATTAATCCGTATTTTTTGTTTTTTGATAATGATAGCATTAAACAGTATAGTTAGAAATATCATCAAAGATAATATCAGGAAAAAATTTAAATAAAAATTTGAAAAAAGAAATGTTTCTGAATCCGATAATTTAAGTAACATTGACTCAGTATTAATATTTGATATAGGACAAAAAGTTAATAGCTTATTTACAATTCCACCTTTGAATATCTGCAACAATAACTGTGGTAAAAAGAATACGCCCAGTGATAATGATAGAGTTGTAAATGTACTTTTAGTGAAATAAGAGATAAAGGACGTTGTCGAACTTACGAGTAGTAAAGCAATAAAATGATATACTAGAACAACTAGATACAATTGAATAAAATTCAATGAGAGAGGTAAGCTATACAAATTCCAATAAAAATTCATTTGAATACTCGTATCCCAACCACTTAGGCCAAAATAGTAAGCAAAAAATGCAAATATAAGCCCATGAATTAAAATGAAGCTTGACAAAAAAATTAAAAACGTTGCTCCTACCTTGGAGTAAGTTAATTTAGTCCTACCAAATTTAGTTGTCAATAATAGCGGAAGAATCCCATTCATTTTATCTCCTGAAAATACAGGAGATAAAATATAGATAAGTAATATTCCAATTAACATAAAAGTCGCACTCAACAGTTGAAAAAGCTGATTCCATGATGCAAAATTTCCTAATTTAATAGAATCCAAAGGTACCGTTAGGCCTAAGTCGTCAACTTTTTTTAACTTCACATTTTTAATGTCGAAACTTCCATTTTTTTTGTAATTCTCCAATTCACGGTCATAAGAAGAATTATTAAGTATAAATTCTTTTGAGACATACCATGAAAATATATCAAAAAAGCCTGATTTCGTATTTTTAGCATTATTCTCTACAGATTGCGTAATAATCGATTCAATTTTATCATCGGATAAAGAACCTGCATATTTATTTGCAATTTCTGTATTTAAAGCAATGGAATCTCTTCCTCGTATTTTATCGGTGGAATACCCACTAAGTTGACCGTTTAGAAAAATGCCATAGAGCAGACCAGCTAGGATAAGTACAGCTACCACTAACCCAGCATAACTACTTGTCTTTTTCAACAATTTCTTTATTTCAAACAATAACATTTTACTTATCCTTTCCTAAAATAATATAAGTATAAATCTTCCAGACTTGGCTCCATTTTTATAGCATTGATAGTCGGCTTTTGGTCACTGATAATTCTTAGCACTGTGCCGTTAGAACTTACTCTTTGATTTACGATAGTATAGTCATTATAAATATTTAAATCCTCTGTTTCTGCATGGGGTATTTCCCATACTTTATTTTTTACCAAAGAAATAAGTTCCTGAGGACTTCCCACTTCTCTAAATTCTCCATCTTTTAATAGCAATATATACTTAGCTATACTTTCAATATCTGAAACGATATGCGTAGATAATATGACTATCTTATTCGTAGAAAGAGAACTGATAAGATTCCTAAATTTCACGCGCTCTTGTGGATCTAAACCGACTGTCGGTTCATCCAAAACAAGAATCTTAGGATCATTAATGAGCGCTTGAGCAATCCCTAGTCTCTGTTTCATACCACCTGAATAAGTTGAAATTTTTTTATCCTTTACTTCTGATAAACCAACTATTCTCAAGAGGCTCCTAATTTGCTCGTTCATTTCGCGATGCGGTACTCCTTTTAAATAAGACAAATATTTCATAAATTCATAACCTGTAAACTCGGGATAGTATGTGAAATTTTGTGGTAAATAGCCTAATAAAGCATAAAACTCCTCTGCAACTATGGGTTTATTATCCCATAGTACTTCTCCTGAATCAGATGAAATAACTTTACAAATAATATTTAACAGAGTACTCTTACCAGATCCATTTGCTCCTAATAGTCCATAGACCCCTTCTGAGAGTGAGCATGATATATCTTTCAAAACATTCTTTTCACCGTATGTCTTACTAATATTTTTTATTGATAACATTGCAGTACCTCTCATATGTTTTATTATAAGATTCAATAAATTACCTAAAATAATTATACCGCAAAATGATAGCGTTTTCAATTTTTCGTTGAATTTTCCTAGAAATAAAATTATTGTGGACAACATCGTTTAAAAATTTTAAAATTCGCCCCGTTGTAAAATGAAGTGTAATAAAAAGGCCAGCATAAATATCCTGACCTTTTTTAACTTCCACTATTATCCATCTAAAAACTTCCGCCACTGCCCCCGTGACTTCTGTCTGATGAAGATGTATGTGTGCTACTACCCCCAGAATCACTGGAGCTGCTAGGCTCCGGTTTTGCTTTCTTATCTACATTTGAGTAGAGGAAGAATTCTTGAGCATTGGTAATCTGGAGACTATTTTTCTTGATGTAATCAGTGGCTCCGGTTTGATGATAGACAGATTTGAGCTGACCTTTCATTCCTGTTACGATGAGAAAGGCGAGACCAAAGCCAATAGCCAATGCTCCAGGAATCCAGTACCAACTTAAAGGCTTCTTAGGGAGATTTTTTACATCATAAGGCTGCCCTTTTCGTGCTTGAGTGAGGAATTCATCACACTGCTCAGCGTAGGTTGTAAAAGCAGCATTGTAGTCACCATCTTTTAAATCAGGCAAGAACTGCTTTGATAGGTAGTCTAAGCCAGCATCGGTAAAAGCAGTGATGCCGTAGCCTGTCGTTGAAATATGCCACTTCCGTTCTGCCATACTGATTAAGAAAAGCACCCCATCATGATTTTTTCCTTGACCGTAGCCATTGTAGTCGAAGTAGTCATCTGCGAAGTCTTGAGCACTTTTTCCTTCCAGACTCTTAACGGTCACGACAACGACATCGCATTTTTGGCGTTTGCTAACATCTTTGAGCTTTGCTAACAAGGTTTTTTCTTGATCCGGCTTCAGCAAGTCCGCTTCATCTACCAGTAATGGATTGGCCGATGCATTGAGCAATTTGGTTACTTTATTGAGATAATACCGAACACCGCTATAAATATTTTTCCCACTCTCAAAAGCTTTCCAAAGTATGTCGTCACTCTTTGCTCCTAGCTTTTCTTTAGCGTTTCCGGCATAATATAGGATCCATTCATTTTTTTCTTTATCAACAGCAAGGAGAATACCTTCAGCTGTGCCTGCAGATTCTTGATAAACCTTTTCAGCATAAGACAAAATACCATCTTCACCTACTGATTTTGCTGCTAAAAAGTAAACTTTAAAATGATATTGTTCTTCAATAGCTTTAGCCGCTTTGTTAATCTCTGTTATTTCCTTGCTTGAAAAGGCTGAGACTTCATCACGAATATAGCTGGTTTCTTCTGCACAGACAGTCCCAATCATGAGAAAGGAGAGAAGAAGAGTTGTCAGTAATGTTATGAATTTCTTCAACATAATCTCATCCTCCCTTCTTACAGTAAGTGAATCATCCATACAGCCGCATAACTAACTAAACTTGCTGCCACGCCCAGTCCAATTAGCCAACGTCTATAAGCTTGCTTGTCTAAGGGCAAATCTCCGACGAATTTACCAGTCTGACCATTCATCGCAAAGACAAACTTTTTGCCCTTCCAAGTCGTATTTAAGAGCCAAACTGGATAGAGAACATACTTAGTTGAACCATTTATCAAGCGAATATTCGAAGATTCTGGAGTAACGGTAGAAAACCCCGTAACTGTATCTTCAAAGGCTTCCTCCGTGCTTTGCTTGACACGGCTGTTAGCATGAGTAATGCTCTCCTCGGCTCCGACATCATATTTATCTGCTAGGTATCCTGCTAGGTAAGCTGTCTGAAAATCAACAGCTTCTGAAAAATCAAAGGGTTCAATGGATTCCATTAATTGATCATCCAATTTACTTGAACCGTCTACTGGGATATGTTCAAACGCTAACTGACCGGAACGAATAACTGAAAAATAGCTTGTTTCGGTATAGTCATACTCACTATCACTCCATGTTCTAATCCTGCTTGCTTTATAATGAACATCCGCATCTGCTTCTGTGTCAAAAAGCCAGAACGGAACATAAACCCCCTTTACTTCATCAATATGATTTTGGTCTTTAAAAACTTTTGGCAAGAGACGTTTCCCCATGAGATGCTTGTTCAGATTCGCCTTTGCTGCCTTTTTATCTAATTTGAATGGAATCACATAATCTGGCTTTAAATCACCAGCAAAGCGTCCCATCATAACAACAGGATTATCGCAGAATGGACACGAAGTGGCTGCTGTTGACTCGTCAGCAACAATTTCACCACCACAAGATTTACAGACATAAACTGATAGCTGATCAATCTCGCCCGTATCCCATTCACCACCAGCCTGCGTACTCCAGGTCATATTTTCATCAGTCTGGGTTTTTAATTGTTCATCCAATTCCTTCAAACTTGACATATCCAATTCGGAATCACAATAAGGGCACTTCATTTTCTGGATTGAACTATTAAATTCAAGAGCACCACCACAATTTGGACATTTATATTCTTGTAAATCAGCCATGATGACCTCCTTTCTACTGTCATCGAGCTATGAGATAGTTAGAAAAGTTTTAAACAAGGTCATTTTCATCAAATACATTGCCGCATTCAGGGCAGAATTTAGGTGGATTATAAGCATCTTCTGGTTGCCAGCCACAATTGCTACAACGATATTGACGGCGGGTTTCTGGCTTAGGTTTTCCACAGTTTGAACAGAATTTACCATTATTAACAGTTCCACAAGTACAAGTCCAGCTGTCACTCACAGGTTTTGGTGAACCGCATTCTGGACAGAATTTACCTGAAGCTTCATGTCCATTTGGACAAGTCCATTTATCTGCAGTAGTTTGGGTTTGAGAGGTTGCACTCGCTGTTTGCGTTTGCTGACTAGCTGCTTGCTCTTGTCCCATCGCAAAAAGATTTTGAGCATTCATGCCGCCTGCGCCCGCTGCCATTCCTACTCCCATAAAGCCAGTCATCGCACCACCTGGATTTTCAGCCGCTGCTTTCATAGCATCTGCCTGTGCACCGACTAAGGTAGCCGCTGCCATGGTTGGATCCTTCATAATAGCCACACGTTGAGCCTGCTTAATCATTTCAGCATCTTCGTCTGGAAGAGTTACTGAACCAAGAGCTACACTAATGACTTTCAAGCCACGCAGTTCTCCCCATTTGCTAGAAAGTGCTTCATTCATGGCATTTTCGAGTTCTGTATTATGGCTAACAATTTGATTTGGCCGCAATTCTAGATCAGATAATGCAGCGAAAGCTGGTTGGAGGGCACTGATAAATTCGGTTTTTAGCTGTGATTCTAATTCTTCACGCAAATATTCTTTTTCAACATTGCCACAGACATTGGTATAGAAAAGAAGTGGGTCTGCAATCTTATAAGAATAAACACCAGAACAACGGACAGAAACATCCACATCTAAGCCGATTTTTGAATCCACCACACGAAACGGAATCGGATTTGGAGTGCCAAACTTATTATCAATCAGCTCTTTTGTATTGAAATAATAAACACGCTGATCTTTGCCTGTATCACCACCATAAGTGAACCGTTTTCCGATTTGTTTGAAGGTCTCCTTAATGGAATCACCTAAATTACCTGTAAAAATGCTCGGCTCGCTAGAGGTGTCGTAAGTGAATTGACCGGGCTCAGCACAAACTTCGACAATTTTTCCCTGCTCAACAATCATCATACACTGACCGTCTGCAACAGCAATTCCAGAACCATTTGAAATAATGTTGTCACTGCCCTTCGTATTGGATGAACGTCCAGATACTTGCTTTTGTCCTTTGACCACCATGACGGACTTGTCCATGGCATCACAGTAAAAGAATTCTTTCCATTGGTCAGCCAATACGCCGCCTACAGCACCAATTCCTGCTTTAATGAGTCCCATAAGAATCTCCTTTCTCTCTTTAAAAATCATGTTTCCGCTACCTTAAACTGTACTACTGAACGACATCATCTCCTTTGTCATAAATTTGTAAATTTTTACAAAAAATCATACGCTAACTGGCAATATTTGTCTTTTTATCGCAACATAATTAGCTATATGAAAGCGCTTTATCTCCAAAACTATTTTACCATATTTTTATAAAATTGTAACTATCAAAAATATGAAAGCTATTTTTGGATTTATAAAACGCCAGAACTTAATCGTACAAATAAAAAAACGAATAATTCCGATGTTCTGACTAACAGAATATCGAAACTGTTCGTTTTTTGTATGATTTTTATGCAACTCTCTTAGATTTCATTTTTTGAAATCCTTGTAGAGACAAGCACAGATCTATCTCGCTTAAAGTAATATGACATTACAATTTTTCTGGCACGGCTTTTAGTAACTCTTGAATAGCTGCTTGGTTGCTTCCGCCAGCCATAGCCATATCTGGTTTACCACCACCACGACCATCTACAATTGGTGCTAATTCTTTAATTAAGTTACCAGCATGAATCTCCCTTGTCTTGCTAGCTACAAGGACATTGACTTTCTCACCAATAGCTGCCACAAGGACAAGAACATCTGAATAGTCTTTTTGTTTCCAAGTATCGGCAAACGTACGAAGAGCTCCAGCATCGGATACAGAAACTTGACTGGCGATAAAACTATGTCCATTAACTTCTTGAACATTCTTGAACACTTCACCCGAAGCCGCTGCAGCTGCCTTTTCTTTCAACTCAGCGTTTTCTTTTTGCAATTGACGTAATTGCTCTTGAAGAGTTTCAACTTTATGAGAGACTTCTTTTAGTTGAGGAACTTTGAGCGTTGTAGCAATGGCTTTTAGCGCATCTTCTTCGTCACGGTAGGCTTCAAAAGCTTCTTTGCTGGTTACCGCAAGAATGCGACGAGTTCCTGAGCCAATTCCCTCTTCTTTAATAATCTTGAAAAGACCAATTTCAGAAGTATTTTTCATGTGAGTACCACCGCACAACTCAATAGAGTAATCTCCAATTGTCACCACACGAACTTCTTTTCCGTATTTTTCTCCAAAGAGAGCCATCGCACCCATTTCTTTAGCCGTATCAATGTCTGTTTCAATCGTTTTGATGTCAGTTGCTTCCCAGATTTTTTCATTAACTTCTTGCTCAATGCGACGTAGCTCTTCTGCTGTAACTGCTTGGAAATGAGTGAAGTCAAATCGAAGAAATTCTACTTCATTGAGAGAGCCTGCTTGCGTTGCATGTTTACCTAAGACATGATGAAGAGCCGCATGAAGTAGGTGTGTTGCAGTGTGATTCTTCATCACACGGTGACGACGATCGTGGTCAATTTCAAGTTTATACTCATGGCCTAACGTGAGTGGTGTTAGCACTTCTACCGTATGGAGCGGTTGTCCATTTGGGGCTTTTTGAACATCTACAACTTGGGCAACGAGTTGACCTTCAGAGTCAAAAATGTGTCCATGGTCTGCCACTTGTCCCCCCATTTCAGCATAAAATGGTGTCTCTGAAAAAACAAGGTAAGCCTTCCCAGTTGAAACTTCTTCAACTTCTTCGTCAGCTGCCACAATTGCAACCAACTTCGCAGATAAGGTTTCTTTTTCGTAGTTAAAATGACTTTCAACCGTGATATTTTGCAGTGTTTCATTTTGCATGCCCATAGAGCCACCTTTAACAACGCTAGCCCGCGCTCGTTCTTGCTGCTCTTTCATAGCAGCTTCAAAACCTTCACGATCTACTGTCATACCTGCTTCTTCAGCGATTTCTTGAGTCAATTCTACTGGGAAACCATAGGTATCATAAAGTTTAAAGACATCAGTTCCTGAAATAACAGACTGTCCTTTTGTTTTTAGTTCCTTTACAATACTTTGTGCAAAGTGTTGACCTGAATGAAGTGTACGAGCAAATGATTCTTCTTCACTTTTGACAATTTTTTCGATGAAATCTTGCTTTTCAAGCACTTCTGGATAATAACTTTCCATAATTTTCCCAACTGTTGGAACGAGTTTGTAAAGGAAAGGCTCATTGATTCCTAATTTTTGACCATGCATAGAAGCTCGGCGGAGCAAGCGGCGTAAAACATAGCCACGTCCTTCATTTCCCGGAAGAGCACCATCCCCAATAGCAAATGACAAAGAACGGATATGGTCTGCAATGACCTTGAAGCTCATATTATCTCCGTCTGGATTATAATTCTTACCGGATAATTTTTCTACTTCGCGGATAATTGGCATAAAGAGGTCTGTTTCAAAATTTGTTTTTGCCCCTTGGATAACCGCCACCAAACGCTCTAAACCTGCACCTGTATCAATATTTTTGTGAGGTAGCTCCTTATATTCACTCCGTGGGATAGATGGATCTGCATTGAATTGAGACAGAACAATATTCCAAATTTCAATGTAACGATCATTTTCAATATCTTCTGCAAGTAAACGAAGTCCTTGATGTTCAGGATCAAAAGCTTCTCCACGGTCAAAGAAAATTTCTGTATCGGGCCCAGAAGGTCCTGCACCAATTTCCCAAAAATTATCCTCAATTGGAATCAAATGGCTTGGATCTACGCCAACTGAAATCCAACGATTATAAGAATCATGATCGTCCGGATAATAAGTCATATAGAGCTTATCTTTCGGAAAATCAAACCATTCAGGGCTGGTTAAGAGTTCAAAGGCCCACTCAATTGCTTCATCACGGAAATAATCACCAATAGAAAAATTTCCTAACATTTCAAACATGGTATGATGACGCGCTGTTTTTCCGACATTTTCAATGTCATTCGTCCGAATCGCTTTCTGCGCATTGGTAATCCGTGGATTTTCTGGAATAATAGTGCCATCAAAATACTTCTTTAACGTTGCAACCCCAGAGTTAATCCACAGCAAGGTTGGGTCATTGACTGGCACTAAACTAACAGACGGTTCTATAGCATGCCCTTTTGAAGCCCAAAAATCTAACCACATTTGGCGTACTTGAGCGCTCGATAATTGTTTCATTTTTTCTTCTCCTTAAAACTTTTCTTTAGATGATTTTCCTATTGCCTATCTCGAACTCTAAGAGCTATTTTCGAGAGCCTCCACATAGTCAATGGCGATACATAATGAAATGATCAAATCAGCATAGGAATCCTCATAAATCGTAACCTGATAAGTGGAAGTCAGATGAAATAACTCTTTTGAAATCTCTGCAATTACTTGTCCCTGATCATCTAGCAAACGAAATTCCAAATCCCAGATATTTCCTTCCACGCGCAAACCTAAGTTGTCAAATTCATATTTATCTCGTAAAAAGGTAAATTTTTTACGAATATAAAAATTCGAACCATTGCACAATTGAACTTCAAATTGGGGCAAAAAAGTAAGTGTTTTTTTACTAATCTGACTCACTAATTCACCTTTATAGTCATAAATGGTGAAGGTTTTTGGAATTTTTAAAAAGCTTCCTTCCACTTGATAATCAACGTTTCCTCGATCATCTTTGATATCAAACTTTTCACCACCAAAGCGAAATTTCTGCTTTACAAGGTAGGTTTTCATGATAATTCCTCGACAAAAAACAAGTTCACTAGACGAAGGGCGAAAAACCGCGGTACCACCTTCATTCAATGAACTTGTCATTCTCATTATGTATGCAATTTTTTCTCTGAGTAGCATGGTTTTAGCTCTCACATGGCTTGCAGCACCGCCAATTCTCTGGGCTAAGAGGTCAAAAATCAATTCTCAATAGATTTATTATACTCGCTTATGAGCTTTTCGTCAACTTATTTTGATGAAGATGACGAGCTAGATGTTGATTTGCTATCTGACTTGACATATTGTGAGAACAGATTCTGGAAAGCTTGATCTTTCACTTTAATGTTAGCTGCTTGCAATTCTTTGGCAACAATTCTTTGAATAAAGGTTCGATTGTTTTGCTTTTGTG
The DNA here is from genome assembly GCF_001814295.1 of Streptococcus sp. HMSC067A03. NCBI lineage: Bacteria > Bacillati > Bacillota > Bacilli > Lactobacillales > Streptococcaceae > Streptococcus > Streptococcus sp. HMSC067A03. Next base: position 193,088 of record NZ_KV815642.1, read on the forward strand.
TCAAGATAACATTTTTCAGTTGTTTCTTATAGTCTTTCCAGTTTGCTGATTTTTCAGACTTACTATTTAGTTTCACAATGTAATAACTTGAAGAATAGGTTGATGATTTAACGGTGATAACATCAGAAATACCATTTGCTTCAAGAGCAAAAGCAGCCTTTTTAACAGCATCTGGAACATCTGTTGAAGCTGAGTCAAACTTCACTTCGCCACCCTTATCTTTTGTCTTCTTATCTGTAGAATTTTCTTTGGCAATTTGTCCGAAATCAGCACCTTCGGCTTTTGCTTTGGCCAATACTTCTTTTGCTTTGTCTTGGTTATCTACTTTGATAATTTGAGCAGTCACTTCTGGTGTATAAGATTCGTATGCTTTTTTATAATTTGCATCTGTCAATTCTTTTTCAGCTGCTTTTTTGACAGCATATTCGACCAATTTGTTGGTTCTGATTTGTTCACGATAAGTATCTTCCGTCAATCCTGCTCTTGCCAATACTTGTTGAAAAGCAGTTCCGTAAGTGCTCTTACTCTTATTGAACGTTTCAGTGACTTCTTTTTCTGTAACATGCTTACCATAACTCTTTTCAAAAACTTCTTGAATGGTCATATTGAGAAGTACTTGTTGAGCAGCTGCATTATTTTTTACTTTATTATAAAAATCACTGACAGTAATTGTATTTCCCTTCATCGTGATAATGTCTTTACCACCAGCTTGTGAGCATGCTGCTAATGTTACAACTGACAAAAGCGTAATAGCTCCTGCTAGAATTTTTTTCTTCATTATGAAAACTCCTTTATTTAATTCACTTTCTTATTGTACCATAAAATTAATTTAATATCTTAAATTTTTCTAAAAACTTGTTAATAATAAGAAAATCACAAATATCTCATTTTTTTCGAATCATCAGCAAACCATCACCAAGCGGTAATAAGGTAGCTGTTAAATCTGGATTATCAAGCGTTGCATCAAATAAGTTTTGCAAGCCACGATAAATGGTTCTCTGACTTCGACGTACTTCTATTATATCCTTAGCAACATCTCCACCTTGGAAAACATCGTCTATGATGATAATTCCTCCCGAATCAAGGTGTTTCAGAACTTCCGGCAGAAAAACAACGTATTTGGACTTGGCAGAATCCATAAAGACAAAGTCATAGAAATCTTTCAAGCTGGGAAGAATAGCCATTGCGTCTCCTTCAAGCAATGTAATTTGCCTGCGCTTATCAAACTTGGCAAAATTTGCTTTAGCAAGAGCAATCATTTCTGGATTGCGATCAATCGTTGTAATTTGCGCATGTGGTGCATGTTCTGCCATTAAAAGTGCTGAAAAACCAATGGCTGTCCCAATTTCCAAAATTTTTTCAGGCTGTAACGTTTCTAACAAAAAACGAAAATATGCAACTGTTTCGTGAGGAATAATGGGAATATTTTCTTCATGAGCAAAATTTTCGAGCTCTTCTAAGGAGCCCGAAACTCGTTTTTGCCGTGTCCGCATAAAATCAACTATTTCTTCCTTGACAACGGGGCGACGCATATTGTGATTGGCATTTTTACTATAGGATTTAACCATTTATGCTAAGCCCAACTTTTCTACAAGTGCTTCAAATTCGTCAAGACGACGTTCAAAGACTGCAAAGGCAGCATTGAGATAGTCTTCTTTTTCCATATCAACACCAGCTTTTTTAATGACATTCAGCGGATAATCAGAATTTCCTGCTTTGAGATAATGGAGATATTTCTCTTTATCTTCTTGTGTTCCATTGACAATTTTATCGGCTAAGGCAGATGCTGCTGAGAAACCAGTCGCATATTGAAATACATAATAGTCATAGTAAAAATGAGGAATCCGTGCCCATTCGTATTGAATTTGTGGATTATCTTCTTTCGTCAAGCCATAATATTTTTCGTTCAAATCTGCGTATAAATTATTCAAAAATTCACTAGTTAAGACTTGACCTTCTTGATCAGCCTTATGGATAGCATGCTCAAACTCAGCAAATTGAGTTTGGCGGAAAACAGTTCCGCGGAAGCCATCCAAGAAATGATTCAGAATCGCAAAACGAGTTTGATCGTCATCTACTTCTTCCAATAATTTCTCCGTCAGTATATTTTCATTGGTAGTAGAAGCAATCTCAGCTAAGAAAATAGAATAATCACCATAAACATAAGGCTGTGTTTCACGAGTATAGCTAGAATGCATACTATGACCCGTTTCATGAACCAAGGTGAAGAGATTATCTAAGGTATCTTGCCAATTCAGCAACATAAAAGCATTAGTATCGTAAGAGCCGCCAGAATAAGCTCCTGACCGTTTACCTTGATTCTCACAAACATCAATCCAACGCTCTGAAAAGGCTTTTTTCACTCGGTTAAGATAATCATCTCCAAGAATTGCTAAAACTTCTTCCGCTTTCATCAAAGCTGCTTCATAGGTAAATTTATAATCTATCTCTGATAGCGGTGTATAAACGTCATACATCTTGAGATCTGAAATGCCTAAAATCTTAGCTCGCAACTGAACATAGCGATGTAAGAGCGGTAAATGTTTGTTGACTGCAGACACCAAGCTCTCATAAACACTTTCTGGAATAAAGTTAGCAGACAAGGCTGCTTCGCGTGCCGAAGAAAACTTACGTACTTTTGCATTGTAATTATGCACCTTAACATTTGTTTGGAGTGTCTTAGCATAAGTATGTTGATATTGTTCATAAACGCTATAAAGTGCTTCATAAGCTTCCTTACGGACTGTACGATTTTTTGACTCCACTAAGCTAATGTAATTTCCATGCGTCAATTGTACTTCATTGCCTTCTTCATCATGTACAATTGGAAAGACGATATCGGCATTGTCCAAAATTCCAAAAGTATCACCAGCAGCACTAAAAATTTCACCAGCACCTGCCAACAATTCTTCCTCGCGTTGAGAAAGGATGTGAGGTTTCTTTTGCAATAACTTGTCAAAGAAGTGCTGATAGATTTGCAATTCAGGTTTTTCAACTAAGAAAACCTGATACTGTTCATCTGTAATTGCCATAAATTCTGGCTCATAGAAAGCAAACACCTGCCCGAACTCGCTATAAATAGCCATGCCCTTGGCTTGATACTCTTGATATTTTGCCACACGCGTATCTTGGTCATTTTTCATGTGAGCATAGGAATAGAGCTTTTCAATACGACGCATTAAATCCATTTGGATGTCTGTCGTTTTTAAAAGGCTATCGGCTGAATCCAAAAGATGACCTGCTAAATGACTAGCTTCTTTTAATTCCTTTGAAACTTGCGCTAATTCCATTTCAAACGCTTCATCCGTTGGGAAAATCGTCGTTAAATCCCAAGTGTATTTTTCTTCAATTTCATTTCTTTGTTTTGCCATAAAATTTCCTCCGTCTTTCCTATTCTATCATAAATACTGATAAAATCCTTGTATAAAAAGCTGGGGGATAGAGAATTTGGAAATTTTTATTCTTTTCCTTTTCATAATAAGCTGAAAATTGTTGGTAATAAGGTGTGAGGTCTTGAAAAATCTGACAAAAAGAGCTGGCACGAACAGGCTGAACCTGCGGATAAAAGTCACTAGCCGTTTTAGTCAATAAATTATCACCCGCTTGATACAATTCTGCCTGTAATTTCATCCATTTAGGTTGTTGATAATAGAGCTGTTGACGAACATAACGGCAAATATTTTTATCCTCTTTTGCTAAAAAACTGGTCATCTCCTGCCGTTGAAAGGGCGTTCGTAGAACAGTCAAAAGGCTGCCCTGACCAAAAGGAAAAGACTGGACCTTATATTGAGCTCGACCATGCAAATCTTCGTGAATCAGATACTTGAGCCGAATCTCCTGCTTTTTATCATCCAATTCCCACAGATAAAAGCCCATATTTTGACTGAAATAAAGAAAATCTTTTTGTAAATTAGTTAAAGAATCTTTCAGCCAAAGTTTCTTTCCTAATAGCCAAAGAACATGATAACCGTGCTGATGATAACTGTCCGTACGCTCTTTTAAGCGCTTTTGACTCAGCGAACTGCATTGAACTTCAAGCGCAATCTGTTTCTCTACTAACAGATCTGCAATTTGTTGCAATTTAGGTAAATACGCTTCCACTTGAACTGCATGATTAGACTTTCTGGCCCAAGTAAACAAGGCAGCTTTCAAATTCAGGTGTTCTGCGCTTTCATTTTCCGTATAAAAATGACAGTCTTTTAAAGAAATATGAGCAAAATGTGGTCGCATGACTCTTCCTTTTTTAAAACGGACCGCCTCCAAACAAGCTGGACAGAGAAATTTATCCAGCGTATTTACCGTATCTTCCACAGCATTTAGTAGGTTCCCATTTTCCTGACAAGCTATTAGCATAAATTATTTTCCCCTTTTACTGAAATTATTCGCAAAAAAGAGAAACTTCCGAAAAAGTTTCTCAAATCTTTTATAAGGGGAAACAAATTTATTGAATCGCTTCAGCACCGTTCATTTCTTCTTTGTACAACTTAGTATCATACATCTTAATAAATGGATACCAAATTACAAAGGCAGCCAGAGCACAGATAAGTGCAACCACAAAGGCACCAATATTACCACCTGAACCAACGTATGCTCCAATACCAATACCAATAGGTGTTGGCCATGGTGTTTGGGCAATCGCTTTACCAACTAGTCCAAGTTGAACAGACCAGTAACCAATCGAAGCAGAGACGATGGGAGCCAAAATAAACGGAACGGTCAATATTGGATTATATACAAGTCGAAGTAAGGGTTATTCTCCCGATGGGAGTCAATAGCAAAGGACATGTAGTAGCTAAAGCCAATATAGTCAACAGTGCCCGCCAGCAAGTCTTCCTGATCCTGCTTGCTAAAGTCCACCTTGATTCCCTTTCTTTCCCAGTATTTGAGAATATGCTCAGGATATCGACCAAAGACATGCACGTCTGTAAAGTAATAACGCTTCTGCATAGCTTTCATAGCCATAAGAATATCCTTTGGATTACAAGTAGCCGGATAAATAGGGCACATGGCAATCATACAACCGATTTGGAAGTCGGGATTGATTTCGTGACCAACCTTAACTGCTCGTGCTGAAGCTACTAACTCATAGTGAGCAGCCTGATACATGATTGCTTCGCGATCATCGCCTTCTTTATAGACAATCCCGGAGTTGGTGAAGGGGGCAAAATCTTCCTGATAATTAGCTTGATTGTTGATTTCATTGAAAGTCATCCAGTATTTGACTTTATCCTTATAACGCTCAAAAACAACTTCTGCAAAACGGACAAAGAAGTCAATCACCTGACGGTTTTTCCAACCACCGTACTCGGTTACCAAATGATAAGGCATTTCAAAGTGAGACAAAGTGATAACCGGCTCAATACCATACTTGAGGCATTCGTCAAAAAGGTCGTCATAAAATTGCAGGCCAGCTTCATTAGGTTCTGTTTCATCTCCTTTAGGGAAAATCCGCGTCCAGGCAATAGAAGTCCGGAAACACTTGAAGCCCATCTCCGCAAAAAGAGCAATATCCCCCTTGTAACGGTGATAAAAATCAATGGCCTCATGGTTAGGATAGTACTTGCCTTCTAGGACCCCTGGGGTAATTTCCCGAGGCACTCCGTGACGAGCTGCGGTCATAACATCCGCCACACTGATACCTTTTCCACCTTCCTGCCAGCCACCTTCCAGTTGATGTGCCGCAACAGCTCCACCCCAGAGAAATCCATCTTTAAAAGTTGACATATCTAAAGTCCTCCTGATTTTGATATTTTCATTATACATCTAAGAAAGCGCTTTTAAAATCTATATTTTTGCCACAATAATGCGGAAAAATGATAGATTCGTATTCATAGGTAGACTTTAATAAACGGAACTTCCCTTGATTTAATATCACCTTTTACTATTAGACTATCATTTTTAGCTATCTATCGAGCTATTGATTCCATTATCTGTACATGCCTCTTTTTATTCAAACATCAAAAGTGACAAAGTACTTAATAAAGGGGCTGGAAAAAATCCAGTCCCTTTATACTTCTCTTAACCAAACAATTTCTGATTTGACTTGTTTGGTACTTTCAAAAAGAAAGCTAAAACAAGCACTAGAACCATTACACCAGCTAAGAAAAAACTCATCATTTCATAGCCAGATTTATCAATAATATCTCCTGCAATATTTTGAATAAGAATGGTTCCCAAATTGCGCGCTGTCTGCACCAAAGCAATAGCTGTGACCAAATAATTCTCATCTACTATGTTAGCAACAATCTTCAAAGTCACCATAATCAACAACATACCTGTAGCATGCTTTGACATTAAAGTTAAGAGAATTTTGGAAGTAAGCCCCAAATCCAATCCATAAATCACATACTGTAAAAGCAAAATCCCCAAAGGAATATAGAGCAATTTTTTAATTGGAACCTTATCCATAAAAAGATAAGAAAAGAAAATCAATGGCGACTCACAAATTACAGAAATAGCTACTACAGTTGTCGCCATATTAACACTTAAACCGCTATGTTCTAGCATAGAAGGGATATATGTATGCCCTGTATTTCCAACTCCAGAATAGAGTGCCACGATAAGAAGATAAAACAAATATGTTTTGTTTTTGAAAATTTTCCCAATAGAAGAGTCATTTTTCATTTGTGTGGCTTTTTTTGAACCTTGATTATGTTTTGGGTCAATCCCAAATACCCCAAGAATACTCACACACATCATACCGATAAACACGATGAAAATTGCTTGCGGTGAGATGAATTTATAAATCAATCCTGCTAATTGTGAGCCCATTGCATAACCAAAAGTACCCCAGATACGGATTTTCCCATAAGTATAAGGGCTTCTAGCAGCCAACACATCCATAACAGGATTGACTCCATTGACCAACATTAAAACAGCACTATACCAGACTGTCAACAATAAAAGATTATTGGCTTGCATAAAAAATATTGCAGCTATATTAATCAGAAGAAAACTATAAATGGTCACTTTTTTAATGCCAATCTTATCGTTTAAAATCCCCATGAGTGGCTGAACAATCATAGAAGAAAAGAATGAGGCAGAGACAACAAGTGACACCTGACTAGCTGAATAACCCTTATCAAGCATATATACTGAAATTAAAGTCGAAAAAAGTGCATATGCTAAAAAATAAAAGTTATACATTAAAAAATAGGCAAAATAGCTATTTTGAAATTTCCTAAACATAATTTTTCCTTCCCCCTAAACAGAGTGATAAAACTCGACTGGAATCACCAATCGAGTTTTCTGTCCCATACTATATATTTAACGCTTCCGACGACGAGAAAGCCGGGTATCACTATGATCTCGTCGAATTCTTTTTTGCTTTCGTCTCATGATTTCAAAAACAATAATCAACAAAAAAATCACTATGGGAACTGCAATAAAAATATAATAATCTAAAAAGAGTTGCTTCAAACTTTTTCCGTTAGACTTTGCTATAGTACTTTGTACTGTTGATGTTGCTCTTTTCTTTACGTCTGTGACACTTTCTCCATCTGCAATGAGCGAAGAAAGTTGCTTCAGACCATTATCATTTTTTAACACTCCATTTTCCACAACTGGTTTTGCTGACGCCCCTTTTTTCACAGTTGCATAGAAATCTTTTGACAGGTTATATCTTTTTCCATTGATTGTTTGTTCTCCAGCCTTGAAAATTTTTTTGTACTCATAATCAGCATAAGCTTTCTCAATCAAGGCATTGCCAAATGGATGGCGGTAATATTCTCCATCTTGGTCAGACCAATTCCCAACTCCCATGATAACACTAATCAAGCGTTGTTTTCCACGCTTAATCGTTGCAATGTAGTTAAAAGCTCCTCGTGGACTTGATCCTGTCTTTAAGCCATCAACCCCCTTTATAGCATATCTTGCACCAGGAAGTGAGTAATTATAAGTTTCAAAAGTTTCTTCATACGGCGTTCCCTTTTTCACCGTTACAACTGATTTATTTGTGTAATTTAAAATATTTGGATAATTTTTGACAAAATTGTAGCTTAAAATAGCTAAATCACGTGCTGTTGTCTGATTGGCAGCATTATTATCATAACGTTGTGGCGTGTATAATCCTTTAAAAGAAACCGCTGCAGCTCCACTGGCATTAAACCATTTTGTATTGGTCATGCCCAACTCTTTTGCTTTGGCATTCATCATGTCCAAAAATGTATCTGGATCATTGTTTGATAGATAATTCGCCAACATAACTGTCGTTGCATTTGATGAAGGAACTGCTGTCATGGTAATCAATTCAGAAACAGTATAATCTACACCGGATGCTATTTTATTATTGGAAATCTCGTAAATATTTGCAATAGCCTGATCACGTGGTGTCGCTTTGATAACTGTATTTTCACTCAACTTTCCTTGCTGAATCGCTTCAAAAACTAAATACAAAGTCATCAATTTGCTCATGCTAGCTGGGTCACGAACTTCATCGATATTATCTTGCCAAAGAATATTTCCCGTATTAGCATCTACTATCAAGGATGATTTCGGACGATTGATTGGATTGACCTTTTCGTCTGGATACATTTTTTGCGCCATATCAACTAACTCGTCCGCATGAATAGTGATTGTTCCCACACACAACACAAAAAAACAAACAATAGTTAACAACTTTTTCACTAGAATCCTCCTGAGTTCTCACTTACCTTCTAGTATAGCATATTTTCCCTGTAAGATAAGGAATTTTTTTTAAATAATAAAAAACCTACCTAAAAATTAGATAGGAAATAGATTCTTATTTTTTTAAAATGCTTAAGGCTTCTTTATCTGCGATAACAACCACATCTTCATGTTTTTGAAGAGCACTTCCAGGCAATTCTTCTGTAATCGGTCCTTCTACTGTTCCTGCAATCGCTTTAGCTTTTGAAGCACCATAAGCAAATAAAATAATAGATTTTGCATCGAGAATATTCCGAATCCCCATTGAGTAAGCTTGCGTCGGTACATCTTCTATTTTATCAAAGAAACGAGCATTCGCTTCAATAGTTGATTGCTCCAAATCCACTACATGAACCGTGCTATCAAAGCTCGTCCCTGGTTCATTAAACCCAATATGACCATTTGTACCAATTCCCAAAATTTGCAAATCAACAGGATGTTCTGTCAAAATTTGGTTGTAACGTTTCACTTCTGCTTCCGCGTCTTCAGCAACACCATTTGGTAAAAAGCTTTCTTTAAAAGGCTTTTGATTAAATAAATGTTCTTGCATAAAATAACGATAAGACTGAGGATTTTCCCCACTTAATCCTATGTACTCGTCTAGATTCACACTGGTTAAGTCTGACAAATCAAGGTCACTTTCAACAATTTGCTCATAAAAACTCAAAGGACTGCTTCCTGTTGCCAAACCTATCGTTTTTGCTCCTTCAGCTAATTTTTCTTTTAACAATTCAAAGGCTACTCTGCCACCGGCTGCTTGATTTTCCACTTGAATAATTCTCATCGCTAAACTCCTTTTCCTTATTTAATTACATTATATGGTATAGACCAATTTTTGTCAAGAGAATTTGTTTCTTTTTAAAAAATCCGAGCTTGTTTGCACGAAAAATCGTGCTATAATAGAAGAATGTTAGTCTATTTACTCTGTTTATTTTTACTGGGAGTTGCATTTGTTATCGCTGCGCTCCTTTTCAAAACCAAGCGAATCTGGTATTATACCCTATTGATTTTAGGCATTTTACTCATGTGCCTGCCACTTGTTGCTTGTTGTTATTCGTTATGGATTTTAATTACAGCCTAAGGAGAATATATGAATACTGCTGATTTTGACTTTCATTTGCCAGAAGAATTAATTGCACAAACCCCTTTAGAAAAACGGGATGCCTCACGTCTCTTAGTCGTAAATCACAAAACTGGTCAAATGGAAGATACGCACTTCGATGCAATTATTGATCAATTACATCCTGGTGATGCTTTGGTCATGAATGATACGCGCGTTTTACCAGCACGCCTTCACGGTGAAAAACCTGAAACAGGTGGGCATGTTGAATTGCTACTCTTGAAAAACACTGAAGGTGATGATTGGGAAGTGCTGGCAAAGCCAGCCAAACGCTTAAAAGTTGGAGCGGCTATTTCTTTTGGCGATGGACGCTTGACAGCAACCGTCGTAGAAGAATTAGAACATGGCGGACGAATTGTACGTTTTCACTATCAAGGGATTTTCTTAGAAGTGCTTGATAGTCTCGGCGAAATGCCTTTGCCGCCTTATATCCATGAAAAGCTAAAAGACCGTGAACGCTACCAGACTGTCTATGCAAAAGAAAATGGCTCAGCCGCTGCTCCAACTGCGGGGCTTCATTTTACAAAAGAATTACTTGCTAAGATTGAAGCAAAAGGCGTGAACTTAGTTTATCTAACGCTTCACGTCGGACTAGGCACCTTCCGACCTGTCTCTGTAGACAATGTAGATGAACATGAAATGCACTCAGAATTTTACACTTTATCAGAAGAGGCCGCTGAAACGCTTCGACAAGTCAAGGCTAGTGGAAAACGTGTCATAGCTGTCGGAACGACTTCTATCCGTACACTAGAGACAATTGGCTCAAAGTTTAATGGAGAAATTAAAGCTGACTCCGGCTGGACCAACATTTTTATCAAACCAGGTTACGATTGGAAAGTCGTGGACGCTTTCTCTACCAATTTCCATCTGCCCAAGTCAACTCTCGTTATGCTCGTTTCAGCCTTTGCAGGTCGAGAATTGGTGCTCTCCGCTTATCAACATGCCATTGATGAAAAATACCGCTTTTTCAGCTTTGGAGATGCTATGTTTATAAAATAATAGGTGAAATATGAATAAAATTGAAAGCCGTCATCGATTAATTCGTTCGCTTGTCCTAGAGAAAAAGATTCATACACAACAAGAATTACAAGATTTGCTTTCTGCAAACGGTGTTACTGTCACACAATCTACTCTTTCTCGCGACATCAAAGCTTTAAATTTAGTAAAAGTGCACGAAGCGGATGTTTCTTATTACATTATCAACAGCATGGCGCCTTCACGCTGGGAAAAGCGCTTGCGCCTCTACATGGAAGATGCTTTGATTATGCTGCGACCCGTTCAAAATCAAGTTGTTATGAAAACGCTCCCTGGTTTGGCACAATCATTCGGCTCTATCTTAGACGCTTTGGAGTTTTCTGAGATTGTTGCAACCGTCTGTGGTGATGATGTCTGCTTGATTATCTGTGAGGACAATCAAAAAGCGCAAGACTGTTTTAACAAATTAAAACAATTTGCACCTCCATTCTTTTTCAGTAAAGATTGAACAATAAAAAAACTAGCACTTACCTTTATCGACTGCACCCCAAAAGTTAGATTTCCTGACTAACTTTTGGGGTGCTTTTTCGATGAAATTAACTTACAAAGAGAACGGACTGATTTACTATTATCATCTAAGATGTCAGTACCACTGTTACACTTACCTTTGTCGGGTATGTTTTTTACTACAAAAATATACGGCTCAAAACTAAAAGAGTTTTCATTCAAAAACGACTTCTCCTACTCGAATGTCCGTCCTATCTTTCAGATTATCTTCAGGACATTCTTGAAAGGCAAGAACAAGATCCTGAGCACCTTGAAGCTTTCTTATTTTCAATGCCAATTTGGAGTCAATCAGTAAGCTTATCAAGGACCTCAAATACCTAGCTTCCGGATTTTAAAACTTTTCAAACTTTAAAACACACATTTTCATTGCCTTAAACATCAAAAGAGAGAAGACAACTTTTTGTCCTCTCTCGATGTTAGATGCAGTCAACTCACTACAGTTAATAAAGAGCCTATATGAGTACGTTACCAGACTTACTACTCTGTCTCTTCACTTTTCTTGTTACGTGCTAAACCATATAATACACCTGTACTTACAATGACAGCCATTGCAGCAGCTGTAAAGAATGGGCTATTAGTTTCACCAGTATTTGGTAAAGCTTTTGTACCTGAATTGGTATTAGATTGGTTTTCCGTTTGGTCCTTACCTTTTGGTTCGTTGCTATC